>NZ_CAJQZB010000010.1:0-153313 GCF_907164545.1 Paraburkholderia gardini
GTTTCTGCGTTTACACCGCCATTCGCCTGTCTCGAGGGCTGATCCCGATGGCTTTTACCCGCCCGCAATCCCCGCCCCGTCAGGGCGGGCCATCCACCCTCAGTTCACCCTCCCGCCCCAGATAACGCCGCGACAGATGCACCCAGTACGTCGACCCAACCGGCAGCAGGGCGTCGCTGACGTCGCAACATCAAATCGGGGTAATTGTCGTCAATGCCGCTTAATTAGGTGCTAATTTACCTAAATTCCGAGCTGTATGGCTCCGCATCCAGCAAGCGACGCAGTCCACATCAAATCGAAGTTCACCCATTTCGTCCGCAGACACGCCACGCCGAACCGGTCGAAAACCAGCAGCGACACAATCCCCGTCGTGAGAAGCATCGCAATTGTGTGAACCGTCAAAGCGGCAACTGCAACGGCAGCGACAGGTCCGATGCCAGCAAGCAGCCCGCGAATACCTGGTAGCACTGATGTCGACGACCCGCCCGAAGGAAAGCCATCGCAAACTGGCAGGAGCGCCGGAATCAGCATTAGACCCGCGCCGTGTACGCCCGACATGACGAAAGACCAGGCCGTCAGTCCTGCGAATTTCGCCTGCATGCCCACCTGCGAACGCATCCGATGTCCGCGTAGTGCATGCCACGCAGCCCACCCGATCAGGATCACACCGCAAATCCGGTTCAGTACATGATGATCGACTGACATGCTCAATGACAGACCCGCAGCCAGCATACACGCGGCAGCCATCGCGTGACCGAGTGCAATCGGGATCAGCGAGAGCAGTACGACACGCCGGCTTCGACGGTAGAGGCCGAGCGCGACCGCGAAAAGCCAGCCCATCGCCGGGTTGAGTCCGTGAAACATGCCGAGCCCGGCGACGACAGCCCACGTCCACCACGGCGATGTCGAAAGATTTGCGGATGTCACGGGTAGCAGTAGGAGTCAGACGAACAGTCGCCGCCTTGCAGCCGGATCTGGTGCGGTCGATGTCCCGCAGGCCATTCGAGAAAGAATTTCGGGTCGAACGCGAGGCCGCCGTCGGCGCCGGCGTCCAGCTTGACCATCCAGCCGTCGATGCCCTCCGGATAAAATTGCGAATCGACGGCGCCGTACAGCGAGTTGGTGAAATAGACGCGTTTTCCGTCGCGGCTGATCTCCACCATTTGCGGGCCGCCGTTCAGCGCGTTGTCCGGCGCGGCCGGATGCGGCGCGCGCGAAACAATGCCGCCAATCCGCACCTTGCCTGTCAGCTTTGGCGCGAATGGGTCCGATACGTCATATTGCAACAGGTCGCCCGTGCCCCAGCACGAAACGTAGAGAAAGCGGTCGTCCATTGAGAGATCGATGTCCGTCACAAGCGGCGGCACGGCGCCGAACGACTGCAAAACGGGCGGCAGGATGTCTGCACTGGCCGGCTCAGCGGGAATATCGATGATCTTGCGCACCGCCCACGCATTGCCGTCGCGATACCAGACCCATATCGACGACGACAGGTCCTTCAGGCTGATCACGCAGTTGACAAAGCCATAAGCTTTGGTCGGATCGTGCGCCGGCCGTAGTTCGAAAACGAGCTGATACTCGGGACCGAAATCGATCTCCTGCAGGTGCTTGCGTCGCGTGAGATCCCAGAAATGCAGCTTGCGGCCGTAGCGCGCGCCTAACAGCACTTCAGGGATCAAGCCGTTTTCGAACGTGTCGGGCGTTCCCCACTCGCTGGTCACGAGCGTGTCGTAGCCGAGGTGCCACCAGCCGTCGTAGGCGAGCTGCTGTGGGCCGCGATCGACTTCCCAGCGCCCGAGCGGCTCGAAGCTTTGTGGGTCCAGCAGGAAAATTCCGCCTGGTGCGCCGCCGTCAGCGCTTCCCAGCGCCGTCACGTAGATGCCGCCCGGCCCGCAATGCACCGTATGCGGCCGCGAATAGCCGGTGCGGTTTGCGATCGTTTCTGGCTCGATGATCTTGACGATGCCCGGTTTGAGCGGATCGGCCTTCGTGTCGATGATGTAGATGCGCGACGAGCGCAATCCCGGCACGACCAGATAGCGTCGCTCGGTGTGCGGGTGCGGTGCATTCGGACACAGACACGACGAGCACGCGTTCCAGCCAAAATGATGCAGCTCGTCGCCGGTATTCGGCATCGGCAGGGTACCGACGATGCTGGCGTAATTCGCCGAACCAGGATCGACGTCGACGATTTCGATAGCGTCCGGCAGGTTGCGATCGGGATCGAATGCTGCGACGTACGCGAGCTTTTCCGGCGGAGCCTGTGCGGCAAGTCGGGGCGACGGATAAAAACTCGGGTCCGGCTTCCAGATGCTCATGACGTTCCTCCGGGTGCCGCTCACTCAGCACGATGGAATGGCACATATCAACTGTAGCTGCTTCAGGCGCGTGGCAAAGATCAATGTCGCATAAGCAAATTCATGGCTCACACGAACCTCATAGTTTTCGCACTGACCCGATGCATCGGAACGACATGCGCTGCGCCGCAACACATCGGCTAGCATCGCATCCTTCGATGAGGCAAAAAAATCGCAATCTACATGACAGGTACGCCGATCCACGCAAGGAATGATCGCGTCATTCCGGGGTGGGTTCGGCTTCTTTCGCGACCCAGCTCACGCTCGACACACTTTTTTCCATGCTGATACGGCTCGCCATCTGTTCGAGTTTGGGCTGGTCTTTCGGATGCAGCCTGAGCGTTGCCGTCACGCGGATACGCCCGGCCTGGTCGTCGACGTCCTCGCTGAGGAGGCTCTGGAACGACAGCGGCGTCGAGTACATTGAATTCGACAGCACGGTACGGATGTGGATTTCGTTATCCTCGTGACAGACGACCGTCAGCGCGTACTCGCGCACGAGATCCGCGTTCGACACGGGCGTCGAGTTGATCATGCGGCTCACTTCGCGCAGGAGGGTGTTCGTCAGCAGCACGATGACGGTGCCGGCGAGCGCCGGGCCGTAATGCCCGGCGCCGCACAACACGCCGACCGCCGCGGAACACCACAGCGTCGCGGCGGTATTGATGCCCTGAATAGAGCCCTTGTCGCGCATGATTACGCCGCCGCCGAGAAAGCCGACGCCGGATACGACATAGGCCGCGATCTGCGTGACTCCCGCGGTGCCATTGCCGGTCAGCACGCCGAGCAGGACGAAGAGGCACGCGCCGCTCGCGACGAGCGTGATGGTGCGAAGGCCGGCATTGCGCTGGCGCATCTGGCGTTCGAGGCCGATCGCGACGCCACAGATGAAAGCGGCTGCGAGCCGCAGGACAAGATCGAATGTCATGATTTGGGTACGACTGTTCATGCCTGCCCGCGCAGGATGCGTGACGCGACGACGCATCGTGCAATCGGTGAATGCGCGGGCAAAACTTGCAGGTTGAACGAAACACATGACAGTTGCGCGGAATATCCGCGCGCGGTGTCATGTGTCGCGATGCTTGCGAGCGCGAGCTTGCGAAGCAAAAAGGTAAATGCAACCGCTCCGCGGCAGGACGCGGAAATCAGAAACAGTGCACGGGAAAGAATTTGACGCGCACCGTCTGCCAGAGGGCAAGACGGCGGCAGTGAGACGTTGTCGCGGAAGTCTTGCCGTCAGGCGGCCGGCTGGATCGAGGATCGACTCGGACTACTGTCCACGATGGTTTCCTGTTAAAAAGAATGGCGCGATTTTAGGCCTTTGCGCAGAAGCGGGTCAACCCGCAGGCGTCCATCCAGGTGAATCCAGGATCGCGCGGCTCGAAGCCACGCGAGCGCATGGCGCCTCATTCTTCAATCGAAGCGCCGTGTTTGTCGCGCGTGAACAGATCCCAGCAGCTCATGAACAGCGCCGCGATGAGCGGGCCGATCACAAATCCGTTGATGCCCAGCAGCGCCATGCCGCCCAGCGTCGAGATCAGCACGACCCAGTCGGGCATTTTCGTGTCCTTGCCGACGAGTATCGGGCGCAGCACGTTATCCACCGTACCGATCACGATCGCGCAGAACGCGATCAACCCGAGCCCTTTGGCGAGCGCGCCCGTCAGCAGGAAATAGATTGCGACGGGGCCCCAGATCAGCGTCGCGCCGATCGCCGGCAGCAGTGAAAGAAACGCCATCATCACGCCCCACAGCAGCGCGCCCTGAATGCCGATGACCCAGAATGCGATCCCGCCAAGGCCGCCCTGCACGAGCGCCACCGCGACGTTGCCCTTGACGGTGGCTCGCACGACGGTCGTGAATTTGCGCAGAAGATGTTGCTTGCGGTTTTCGTCGAGTGGAATTGCTTCGCGGATCAGGCGGGATATTTCGCGCCCGTCGCGCACGAGAAAAAACAGCAGATAAAGCATGACGCCGAAGCTGACCAGAAACTGCAGCGTGTTCTGCCCTATGCTCAACGCCTGGCCCGCGAGAAACTGGCTGATCTGCGCCGCGCCGGCCGTGAGCTTGCGCTGCAGGTCGGAGATGTCGGTGAGTCCGACCTGATTGAGTACATGTTGTACGGAGAGCGGCAGTGCATGCACGACGTGGTCGAAGTAATTGCCGAAGTTCAGGTTGCCCGACTTCATCTCGCCGTACACGAGCGTGCCCTGTTGCACGAGCGTGCCGGCAACCAGCGTCAGGGGCAGGATCACGATGACGATACACAGCAGCAGCGTGGTGAACGCCGCCAGATTACGGCGACGGCCGAAGCGGACCAGAAGCCGGCGCTGCACAGGTTGAAAGATAAGGGCAAGAATACTGCCCCAGAAAATCGTGTTGAAAAACGGTGCAAGGATGAAGCACAGCGCAACGGACACCGCGAGCAGCAGCAGATAAAACGAAGTTTGATGCAGCGATTTGTTGCCATCCATGATGCGGTTCTTGTCCTTTCGATGCAGTGCCAGCATGCGTTTTACCACGGCGCAGGGTGCGCCGGGCATTCATCGTCTTCTACCGTTTTGATTACTTCCCGCTGGCCGGATCTTCGACCAGGTTTTCCGCGAGCCGGTCGAACACGCGCTGTGTGCTGCCGCGTGCGTGCAGCGCGAACAGCACGAGCGAGCGAGCCGTGATCTGACAGGTATCGCCCGAGTCGTATTCCGGCAGTTCGTCGCGCACCGGCATATTGGTGTCGATGAGGCAGGTCCACTGCTGGCTGCCCGCGATTTCCGGCAGCTTCACGTCGACTACGTCATGGTGCGCGTTCATCGCGATCAGCAGCGTCGCGTCGGCGGCCGGGCGACGGATGCCGGTTGCCTGCGCGCGGCCGTCGATCAGCATGCAGAAGCAGCGCATCGACGGATCGTCCCATTGCTCAGGCGAGAGTTCGTCGCCCGACGGGCTCATCCATTTGACGTCGGTGACGTCGAGCGCCTCGTTGTATTCGCCGACCAGAAAACGGCCGCGTCGCAAGACGGGCAGTGCATGCCGCAGCGTGGTGAGCTTGTTGACGAAGTCGGTCAGCGCGTGGCCGTCGGCGTCGATGCCTTCCCAGTCGAGCCAGCTTACGTCGTTATCCTGACAATATGCGTTGTTGTTGCCGTGCTGCGTGCGCCCGAACTCGTCGCCCGCAAGCAGCATCGGCGTGCCTTGCGACAGCAGGAGCGTCGCGAGCAGGTTGCGCTTTTGCCGTTCGCGCAATGTGCGGATGTCCACGTCGTCAGTCGGACCTTCGGCGCCACAATTCCATGAGCGGTTGTCGGAGTGGCCGTCCTTGTTGTCTTCGCCGTTCGCCTCGTTGTGCCTGTCGTTGTATGAGACCAGATCGTGCAACGTGTAGCCGTCGTGCGCGGTGACGAAGTTGACGCTCGACCACGGGCGCCGGCCACGCCGGTTGAATTTGTCGCCGGAGGCGGTCATGCGTGCGGCGAGGTCGGACGCGATGCCTTCGTCGCCTTTCCAGAACCCGCGCGTCGTATCGCGAAAGCGGTCGTTCCACTCGGCCCAGCCCGGCGGAAAGCCGCCCACCTGATAGCCGCCCGGGCCACAGTCCCACGGCTCGGCGACCAGCTTCACACTGGACAGGATGGGATCCTGCCGGCAACTGTCGAGAAAGCCGCCGCCTTCGTCGAAGCCGTGATCCTCGCGGCCGAGAATCGTCGCCAGATCGAAGCGGAAACCGTCGACGTTCATCTCCGTCACCCAGTAGCGCAGGCTGTCGGTGACCATCTGCAGCACGCGCGGATGCGACAGGTTCAACGTGTTGCCGGTGCCGGTATCGTTGATGTAGTAGCGCGGCTCGTCCGGCATCAGCCGGTAGTACGACGCGTTGTCGATGCCGCGAAACGAGAGCGTCGCGCCGCGCTCGTTGCCTTCGGCGGTGTGGTTGTACACGACGTCGAGAATCACCTCGAGGCCGGCCTCGTGCAGATGGTCGACCATCTCCTTGAACTCGGCGATCTGCCCGCCGCCGCGCGAAAAAAAGCGCGGGTCCGCCGCGAAGAACCCGATCGTGTTGTAGCCCCAGTAGTTCGTGAGCCCTTTGTCGAGCAGATAGCTGTCGTTGACGAACGACTGGACCGGCATCAGTTCCACCGAAGTCACGCCGAGCCGTCCGATATGGTCGACGACCTGCTTCTGCGTCAGTCCGGCGAACGTGCCGCGCAGCGCTTCCGGCACGGCGGGATGTCGCTTCGTGTAGCCGCGCACGTGCGTCTCGTAGAAGATCGTGCGTTCCCACGGCACGCGCACGCGCGTTGCGTGCGTCCACGTAAACGACTGGTCGACGACCTGGCATTTCTGCATGAAGGGCGCGCTGTCGCGCTCGTCGAACGTGAGGTCGTCGCCTTCGGCGTCCAGCGTGTAGCCGAACACCGCCGGATCCCATTTCAGCGTGCCGACATGCGCTTTCGCATACGGATCGAGCAGCAGCTTGTTCGCGTTGAAGCGATGGCCCGCTTCAGGTTCGTACGGCCCGTGGACGCGGTAGCCATACACGGCGCCGGGGCCGAGATCGTGCAGATAGACATGCCAGACTTCGTCGGTGTATTCGGGCAGTTCGATACGCTGCAGTTCCTTCTCGCCGCGCTCGTCGAAGAGACACAATTCGACTTTGGTCGCGTTGGCGGAGAACAGCGCGAAGTTAACCCCGCGTCCGTCCCACGTGGCGCCGAGCGGGAACGGCGAGCCCTCGGCGATGCGGATATCGTTGGCCATGAAAGAGTCCAGGCTGGATGAGTGGGCCTTCTTTGACCGGTATGGGTCTTTGTCTTGAGCTGATCGCACGCGCTAAGGGTGTAGCGCCGCCGCGGCTACAGCATGCATGCATCACATGCGGGAACCGCAGGATTTGCCGCCTGAACTACCCGTCGCGTGTAGATTTTTCAGCCGACGGGTGTCTCGCCTTCGCCGGGCTTCTTGCCGGGGCGGTCGTTCGGCGCCTGCCTGCGTCCTTCGTCCTGGCGCTCAGGCATCCTGCTCTTCTCGTTGTCGCTGTGCGTGGCGGGTTCCGGATGCTCGAGATCCGGAGGTGTCGTGTGCGTTTCAGTTGTCATTGCGGGCTCCATCATTAATCACCGTGGAGATGCATGCAAAGATCGGGCCTGATGTGACGCCTGCGCCAGGAATGCGGGGCGCATGAAATGCAGCCGGCGATTGCGGCCGGCCCGGTGTGTCAGATGCCTTCTGCGGGCACGAGTCGCACACGAGTGATTTCCGAGGGCGCGCCCAGGCGCTTTGGCGGCCCCCAGTAGCCGGTGCCGCGACTCGTATAGACCCACAGGCCGTTCATGCGCGCGAGGCCGGCTGTGAAGGGCTGCTGAAGCCGCACGAAGAAATTCCACGGGAAGAACTGGCCACCGTGCGTATGTCCCGAGAGTTGCAGCGTGAAGCCGGCGTCGGCGGCAGCTTCCGCGCTGCGCGGCTGGTGCGCGAGCAGCACGCGAATCAGCACGTCGCCAGGCGCGCCGGTCAGGGCGGCGGCCGGATCGCTGCGGTGCGCGGGATCGAAATGTCCGGCGGAATAATCGGTCACGCCCGCGATGATTGCCTGCGCGCCCTTGTGCTCGACCACGACGTGTTCGTTCATCAGCACCGTCAGGCCAAGCCGGCGAAATTCGTCGATCCACGCCTGCGCGCCGGAGTAGTACTCGTGGTTGCCCGTCACGAGATACACACCGTGCAACGCGGAAAGCCGCGACAGCGGACGCGTGTGCGCCGACAGCTGTTCGACGCTGCCGTCGACGACATCGCCCGTCACCGCGATCAGGTCCGGTTTGAGCTTGTTGACCGCATCGACGATCGCATCGACGTAGCTGCGCTTGATGGTCGGACCGACGTGAATGTCGCTGATCTGGACGATCGTGAAGCCGTCGAGCGCGGCGGGCAGATTGTCGATGGGCACATCGATCGTGACCACGCGCGCCCGGCGACGCGCGTTGAAAAGACCGATCGCGGTGGAGAGCAGCGCGAGCAGTGGAACCGCGGCGGCCGTACTGGTTCGCCAGACCGCGAGCGGCAGCGCATGCGGCCAGATTGCGTCGATCGTCAGCAGCGAGGCGAGCAGCAGATCGCGCGCGAACGTGAGCACCAGCAGCGATGAAAAGAAGCCCATGCCCATCAGGCCGATCCATGCGAGACGGTCGCCAAGCGGCTGCCGCTTTATCGTGCGCGCGAGCATGCCGAGCGGAATCACGAACACCGAAAGAACCAGCCACAGTGCGGCGAGTACACGCCATGTCGGGCCGACCGGCAGATCTGGAATCAGGCGAAACCCGACGTAAATGTGCAGCAGGATACCGATGGAGATGATGCGGGCCAGAAACGAAAATGATCGGCGCATAGAGAAGGTCAGGGACGCGGAAGGAAACACCGGCGCTGGATGACGCGCCGCAGTACCTGGAGATGAATCGACGTGCAGGCAGATCATTCTACCGAGAGTTTGGTACAGGCGTCCGCGACCGCCAGAACCGCCTCGGGCGGCTGGATGTGGACGTCGTGATGCACGCCGGATTTCATGCAGCGCAGCATGCTGCAGCGCCGCCGGATGCTCGCGCGTTTATGAACTAAACAGGTTTTGAATTGCGTGTGGAGATCGACTATTCTCAAATTGAACCGTGTGACGGCTGGGCGTGTTGCCCGTCTCGCGGGCGGGATGTCTTCCGGCGCCGCGACGGTCCATATCGATGACGTTCATGGTTCGATCTATCGCCAGATTCAGGGAGCGATGCGGGAGACGGATGATGAAAACGACACGGACGGTTGCGCATGACGGCCACACGGGCAGTCATGCGGAGCACCACGCGCATCACGTGGGTCGCGAGGGCAAGCATGTGATGTTGCCGCTGGTGGTGCTCTCGTTGATGGCGCTCGCGCTGTATTTCGGCGTCCGGCAGATCGAATTCTCGGAACTCGGCCGAAGCGCGCTCTTCGACGTCGTCATGGTCTGCGTCGCACTGGGTATCGCCGGATTCTTCGGTGTCGTGGGTGCGTGGCTACGCTCGAACGGCGACGAGGCGGAAGAGGGCTTTTGCTTCGTCGGCGCGGTGATCGGCGCAGTGGTTTTCTACGTGGCGCTGCTCACCTGAATGCCGGCGCGCCATGACCAGGCCGACATGGCCGCGTCAGCATCCGTTCAACGCAGGCTCAAACGATTTTCGCGGCTTCGTCGAACGTGAAGCGCGGGTTGCGCGCGTACAGTTTCGTCACGTCGCCGTAGCCAAGATTGATCAGGAAATTCGACTTCACCGTCGTGCCGGCGAAGAACGCCGCATCGACCGCTTTCTGGTCGAAGCCGGACATCGGACCGGCATCGAGACCCAGCGCGCGTGCGGCCATGATCAGATAGCCGCCTTGCAGCGTCGCGTTGCGAAACGCAGTGTCGGCTATGAGCGTTTCGTTGCCGACGAACCAGCTACGCGCATCGACCTGCGGAAAGAGCTTCGGGAGATGCTCGTAAAACGCAGTATCCATCGCCGCGATCACGGTAACCGGCGCGGCCATCGTCTTGTCGAGATTGCCGGGCGCGAGCGCCGGGCGCAGCTTTTCCTTGCCCTCGGGCGTCTTCACGAATACAAAGCGGCCAGGGCTCGAATTCGCGGAGGTCGGCCCGAGCAGCGTGAGTTCGATGAGTTCTTGCAGCAGCGTGTCGTCGACGGGTTTTGGCAGCCAGCCGTTGTGCGTCCGGGCGGTGCGAAACAGTTGATCGAGTGCTTCGTTCGAGAGCGTCATGAATACCCCGCAAAGTAAGAAGAAGGAATGAAAGCGCAAAATGGCGGACGACGCGCGCCAGCTTCGGCCTTCATGATAACGAGGGTTTCCCTTTAACGAATTCGCGGTGACGTGTTCACCCGAAGTGCACTTATGCCCGGCCTCTTCAACGACCTTCCCGCCCCCGACGTCGACTGGTATCCCGACTGGATTTCATCCGAAATCGCTGCCGCGACGCTCGCGCGGATCGTCGGCGAAGTCGCGTGGAAGCAGGACACGATGATGACGCCCGCCGGTCGCGTGCCGCTGCCCCGGCTGACTGCGTGGCAGGGCGATCCGGATGCGGTCTACGTGTACTCGGGGATTCGCAACGTGCCGGACCCGTGGACGCCGGCCGTCGCCGAACTGAAGGCCGCCGCCGAGGCAACCTGCGGCGCGCGCTTTAACAGCGTCTTGCTTAACCGCTACCGTAGCGGCAACGACAGCATGGGCTGGCACGCCGATCGCGAGCCCGAACTTGGCGCACAGCCGGTGATCGCGTCGGTGAGTCTGGGCAGCGCGCGCACGTTCGATCTGAAACACAACCGCACGGGTGTCGTGCAGTCGTATGGACTCAAGGACGGAAGTCTGCTCGTGATGCGCGGTGACACGCAGGCGCAATGGCGACATCGCGTGCCGAAAGAGCCGCGCGTGCAGGGCGAACGAGTCAATCTGACCTTTCGCTTCGTGACGCCGCGAAGATAGCGCCGGCCTGCGGTCGCGATCCCGCTTCGTGTGTTGCAGCGGGCGTGTCGATACCAAAACTGGTATGGGTTCCGCAAATCAAATGATTGGACGATGGGGAAGGGAGCCACTACGCTTGGTTTCGTCCCCGGCCGGCGCGGCCAGCAGGCGGGGCAACCTACACAGAACAAAGATCAGGAGACAGTCATGACCATTTCACGACGCACTGCGTTGCGTGTAATCGCGGCCTGCGTGGGTGCCAGCACGCTCACTCTCGCCGCCTTCAGCGCGCAGGCGCAGGACAAGAAAATCACCCTGGGCTTTGCGCAGGTCGGTGCCGAAAGCGCCTGGCGCACGGCTAACACCGAATCGGTGAAGTCCGCCGCCGCGGACGCGAAGATCAACCTCAAATTCTCCGACGCCCAGCAAAAGCAGGAAAACCAGATCAAGGCGATCCGCTCGTACATCGCCCAGAAGGTCGATGTGATTGCGTTCTCGCCGGTGGTGGAGTCGGGCTGGGAACCGGTGCTGCTCGAAGCGAAGGCCGCGAAGATCCCGGTGATCCTGACCGACCGCAATATCGACGTGAAAGACAAGTCGCTCTATGTGACGATGATCGGCTCCGACTTCATGGAAGAAGGCCGGCGCGGTGGCCGCTGGATCGAAGATCACTATAAAAACGACAAAGGCCCCGTCAACATCGCCGAACTGCAGGGAACAGTCGGTTCCGCGCCAGCGAACGACCGCCATTCCGGCCTGATCGAAGTGATCAAGAACGATCCCAAATTCAAGATCATCGCGTCGCAAAGCGGCGACTTCACGCTGGCCGGCGGCAAGCAGGTCATGGAAGCGTTTATCAAAACTTACGGAAATAAAATTAATTTAGTTTATGCGCATAACGATGACATGGCGCTGGGTGCGATCCAGGCCATGGAAGAAGCCGGCATGCATCCAGGCAAGGATGTGACCGTCGTTTCGTTCGATGCGACGAAGGGTGGCTTCCAGGCGATGGCGGCAGGCAAGATGAACGTCGATGTCGAGTGCAGCCCGCTGCTCGGACCGCAGCTGATGTCGGCCGTGAAGGACGTCGTGGCCGGCAAGCCGTTGCCGAAGCGGATTCTGACCGAAGAGACCGTATTCCCGATGAGCGTCGCGGCGCAGACGCTGCCCACGCGTAAATACTGATCGTGCTTTCGGACAGGTTGTAGCAGGTTTCTCCAGTGTGGTGCCTCAACGCCGTCCGTTGCCGTGACAACGGGCGGCGTCTTTTCAACCGACCACCTAAGGTCTATGGCCCATTCGACTTCTGAACCCCCATTCCCCGAAACCCTTCGGGCGTTCGCAGATGAGCGCGTGCCGGTCCTCGAAACCCGCGGCATCAGCAAGACGTTTCCTGGCGTAAAGGCGTTGCAGAACGTCGATTTCCGCCTGTATCCCGGCGAGATTCACACGCTGATGGGACAGAACGGCGCGGGCAAATCGACGTTGATCAACGTGCTCACCGGCGTATTCGCACCCGATGGCGGCGAAATCCATCTGGGCGGCACGGCCGTGCAGTTCTCGTCGCCGCAGGAAGCGGAAGCAGCCGGCATCCGCACGCTGTATCAGGAAGTGAACCTGTGCCCGAATCTGTCGGTCGCGGAGAACATCTTCGCGGGGCGCCAGCCGAAGCGGTTTGGGCGCATCGACTGGCGCGTGATCCGGCAGCGCGCCGAGGCTGCGCTCGCGCGCCTGAATGTCGCGCTCGACGTGACGAAATCGCTCGACGCCTATCCGATCGCCGTGCAACAGATGGTGGCGATCGCGCGCGCGATTTCCGTCGATGCGCGCGTGCTGATTCTCGATGAACCGACCTCGAGCCTCGACGACGGTGAAGTCGCGCAACTCTTCGAAATACTTCGGAATCTTAAGCAGTCAGGTATCGCGATCCTGTTCGTCACGCACTTTCTCGAGCAGACGTACGCGGTTTCCGATCGCATCACGGTGATGCGCAACGGCGAGCGTGAAGGCGAATACCTCGCGAGCGAACTGTCGGCGGACCAGCTGGTGTCGAAGATGGTCGGGCACGAGCGGATGAGCACGCGCCTGAAGGAGGCCGCGCGCGAAGCGCCGGCCGACAGATCGACGGTGCCGCCGTTTGTCGAACTGCGTGGCGTCGGGCGGCGCGGGATGATCCAGCCGATCGATATCGACGTGCAGCCCGGGCAGATTCTCGGTCTTGCCGGCCTGCTCGGCTCCGGGCGCACGGAAACGGCGCGTCTTCTGTTTGGCGCGGATCGCGCCGACAGCGGCACGATCACCATCGACGGCCGCGCGGTGCGGCTGCGCTCGCCGCACGATGCGGTGCGTCACGGCATCGGCTATTGCCCGGAAGATCGCAAGAAGGAAGGCATCGTCGCCGAGCTGTCGATCCGCGAAAACATCATGCTCGCGTTGCAGGCGAAACGCGGCTGGCTGCGCAAGATCAGCCGTCATCGCGCGCGCGAGATGGCCGATATGTGGATCGAACTGCTCGGCATCAAGGCCGCCGATGCGGAGCAGCCCATCGGCCTGCTCTCGGGCGGCAACCAGCAGAAGGCGCTGCTGGCGCGCTGGCTCGCCACCGACCCGAAAATCCTGATCCTCGACGAGCCCACGCGCGGCATCGACGTCGCCGCGAAGTTCGACATCATGGACCGCATGCTCGCGCTGTGCGGCAAGGGGCTCGGCATTCTGTTCATCTCGTCGGAAGTCAGCGAGGTCGTGCGCGTGAGCCATCGCGTCGCGGTGCTGCGCGACCGTCGCAAGATCGCGGAAGTGGCGGGCAACGTCTCGAACGAAGACGACATCTATCGACTCATTGCAGGAAGCGCTGAATGAAGACTCCAAACTGGCTTGGACGCGAAGGCGCCGACCGGCAGCTTCTGTGGCCGTGCGTGACGCTCGTGCTGCTGTTTCTGCTCAACCTGTGGGTCAATCCGGGTTTCCTGTCGATCCGCATGCTCGACGGTCATCTGTTCGGCGCGCTGATCGACATCCTGAATCGCGCGGCGCCGCTCGCGCTCGTCGCGACCGGCATGACACTCGTGATCGCGACGCGCGGCATCGACATTTCAGTCGGCGCGGTGGTCGCGATCGCGGGCGCGGCGGCCGCCGCGACGCTGTCCACCAACGCGATACCGACGCCCGCGCTCGTCGCGCAGGCGCTATGCGCGGCGCTCGTAGTCGGCGTGCTCAGCGGCATGTGGAACGGACTGCTGGTGTCGTTCGTCGGCATGCAGCCGATCATCGCGACGCTGATCCTGATGGTGGCTGGACGCGGCGTCGCCCAGTTGCTCACGGCCGGGCAGATCATTCCGATCGGCGCGCCCGGCTATCTGTTCGTCGGCGGCGGTTATCTGCTCGGTATCCCGTTTTCGGTCTGGGTTGCCACCATCGCGGTGCTGGCGACGGCGCTGCTTGTCGAAGGCACGGCGCTCGGGCTCTTTATCCGCGCGATCGGCGTGAATCCCGTCGCGACGCGGCTGGTCGGTCTGCGCTCGAAGGCGATTGTCTTTGCGGTGTACGGCTTTTCCGGGCTGACGGCAGCGATAGCCGGCATCCTGATCAGCTCGAACGTACGGAGCGCCGACGGCAACAACGCCGGCCTGCTGCTCGAACTCGACGCCATTCTCGCCGTGACGCTCGGCGGCACGTCGCTGCTGGGTGGGCGCTTCAGTTTCGCCGGAACAGTGCTCGGCGCGCTCATCATCCAGACGCTCACGTACACGACATATTCGATCGGCGTGCCGCCCGAGGCGACGCTCGTCGTCAAGGCGGCGGTCGTGCTTGCGGTCAGCGTGATCCAGTCGCCTTCGGCGCGCGCGATTGCGATGGCGCTCGTCACGCAACGGAGGGTGGCACGATGAGCCGCGTTCTCGCAATGTTCGCGCGCGTGTTCGATCCGCGCACCTTGCCACTCGCCGTGACGATCGCGCTCTTCTGCGCGCTCTTCGGCTTCGGCTCGGTGATGTACACCGGATTCTTCTCGTGGCAGGTGCTGCTCGATCTGCTCGTCGACAACGCGTTCCTGCTGATTGTCGCGATCGGCATGACATTCGTGATCATCGCCGGCGGTATCGACCTGTCGGTGGGCTCGGTGGTGGCGCTCACGACAATCGTCGAAGCGGTGCTCTCCGAGCACATGCATCTGTCGGTGTGGGTCATCCTGCCGGTCGTGCTCGTGATGGGCGCGCTGTTCGGCGCGGTGCAGGGCGCGCTGATTCATTTCTTCCGGTTGCAGCCGTTCATCGTGACGCTCGCAGGGATGTTTTTCGCGCGCGGCATGTGCTTTCTCATTACCACGCAATCGATCACGATTTCCGATCCGACCTTCAAGGCCATTTCCGCGTATCGCCTGAAGATCGGCACCGGCTCCGTGAGTGCGAACGTGCTGATCGCGGTCGCGGCGCTCGTCGCGGCGATCTTCATCGCGCATTTCACGCGCTTCGGGCGCAACGTCTACGCGATCGGCGGTAACGAGCGTTCGGCGCTGCTGATGGGGTTGCCGGTTGCACGCACGAAGGTCGGCGTCTATGCGCTGAGCGGATTCTGCTCCGCGCTGGGCGGCGCGGTCTTCACGTTCTATGTACTGTCGGGATACGGCTTGCAGGGGCAGGGCATGGAGCTCGACGCGATCGCCGCCACGGTGATCGGCGGGACGCTGCTGACGGGCGGCGTCGGCTATGTGATCGGTTCGCTGTTCGGTGTTGGCATTCTCGGCACGATCCAGACGCTGATTACCTTCGACGGCACACTCAGTTCGTGGTGGACGCGCATTGTGATCGGCGCGCTGCTATGCGCGTTCTGCCTGCTGCAACGGTTGATCGAACGCCACGCGCGCAGCGCGCGCCGGCCAGGCGGGACGCCTTCGGTTGCAACGGTGGACCGGAAGCGCGTTCATGGGTCCCGCGATGAAGCGCCGGCCGGTTCCGGCTCCCGGCCCGATGCGATGGGCGGCTTGCAGAAGGCGGGAAGCCAGGCGGGCAACATGGCCTAGCCGTTGCGCGGTTCACGCATGGAATGCGTTGCGGCGGTTTTGATGAAGCCGGCCACGAAGCAGGGAGTTCAGCGCCCGCCTGCTTCGATACGTCGGTGCAACGTCGCAGCGAGCCTGTCGAACGCGATGGTGTTCGCGGCGAGCGCGGATACGTCAGGAAAGGCTTCCCGCGTGATGTCGGTCAACACCCGCCCTGGCGGCGCTTCCAGCACGACGCGCGTGCCCATTTCGATCATGACCGTTAGCGCATCGAACCAGCGCACGGTGTAGCGCATGTTGGTCGCGAGATCGTCGCGAATCGTATCGGCGGTGTGCAGCGGGCGACCGCCACGATTAGCGACGTACGTACTTGCGGGCGCGTTAAACGGAATCTCTTTCGCGAAGTCGCGCAGCGCGTCGCTTGCCTGCGCGAGCAGTTCACAGTGCGAAGGCACGCTGACCGCGAGCCGGGCCGCCTTGCGCGCGCCCGCGTGAAGGGCGCGTTCGATGAACATGTCGAGCGCCGCGTTGGCGCCCGCCATCACGATCTGGCGCGGCGCGTTGACGTTGCCGATATACACCTGCGTTCCGCTTTCGCGTGCGTGGTCGGCGGTGAGCTTTTCCAGGTCGTGTTCCGTCAGCCCGCTGATCGCGGCCAGGCCGTAACCCGACGGATACGCGCTTTCCATCAGCCCGGCACGTCTGCGTACCATGCGAAGCGCGTCGTCGAACGCGAGCGCGCCGCAACTCACCGCAGCCGCATACGCACCGACGGAAAGTCCGGCGCTCATGTCCGGCGTCAGATGTTCCGCGGCGAGTATGCGCACGGTCGCGACACCCGCGATAACCATCCCGATCTGCACGGCGACAGTCGAGCGGAGCGCTTCGGCCGTGTCGAGTGTCAGGACATCGAGGTTCAGCACATGTGACGCTTCATCGAGCGTCGCTTTTGCCGGGGCATACGCGGCGAGGCGGCGCAGATAACCGTCCTGCTGCGCGCCCTGGCCGGGGAAGACAAAGGCGAGCATCACGCAACGTCCATCTTGACGGACCACGCATCGGCAACGAGACGCGGGCCGTGCGCGTGACGCGCCATTACATGCGCCTTGCCGGCGGCGAGCTCGACGAGCGCGATGCCGCCCGCGGGTGTTTCGAGTTGTGCGTCGATGCGAACGCCTGCGCGTCCGGCGTGCACGTGCAATTCCGCCAGCAACGCGAGCGCGGCTTCATGCGACAGGCGCTCCGGCGCGCGTATCAGCAGATCGAGATCGCTCGATGACGTCACGGTGGGCACCTGCGTCGCAAGCTCGAAGCCCGCGCTGCCGGCCGGTCCCCAGGCGAACCCGTTGACGATGGCCGCGTCGCGCCGCAATGCCGCGAGCGCGGCGAAGGCGGGCAGCGTGTGGCGCTCCGGCGCGGGCGCGACGTCAACGAAATCTTCGGGCGCGAACACGGCTTCGACGTCCGCATCGCGCGCCCACGTGCCGTAGCGCTCGGCCCGGCTCTTTCCGCGAATACCGATCGCGATGAAACCCTGCGCGATCTGCGCGCGCCTCACCACGGCGAACGGCGCTCGCGAGAACGCATCGCGCACCCACGCAGGCTCGCCGTCGAAGCGACTCAGGTCGCGCAATTTCAGCAGATCGTGTGCGTGCCGCTGCACGCCGCACGAACGTGCGGTCCGCGCCGATTCATCGAGGGCGTGGTCCGGAACCGGCGGCGCGGTGCAGATTTGCATCACGTATCCCACTGTTCGGCGAGGCGGCGGCGCACTTCGATCGAAGCCGCACGCGTTTCTTTCGCGTTGCCGGACTGGAGCCGGTGAGACAGATCGCGCGATCCCGTGCGTGCCGCTCGCGCCGAATCGGCCAGCACCTGACGCACGCGTTCGATCTGCGCTTCGCTGGGCGCATCGGCATCGATGCCCTCGATCAACTGGTCGAGCAGGCCCAGCTTCGCGAACGACGCCATCGAATACGACATCGGCACGATCTTTTCGCCGAGCGCATCGAGTGCCTCGACGGTGCGTCGGGTGACGCGCGCGGCGGCGTCCTTGCCCATCGCGTGAACCATCGTGCCCGGCGCGTCGAGCGCGACGATGCGGTTCGCCTGATAACCGTGTGCGAGAAACGCGCCGGACATCGCCGGCCCGACGATCAGCGCCACCACCGGGTGACCGGCGTCGCGTGCGCACGCGTACGCGTCGACGGCCGCCGCGCAGGCGAGGTGGATGCCGAGCATCTCCTCGCGATAGCCGTACGCCTGGCTCTTCACGTCGACGATTGCAACGATCGGCCGGCGTTGCGCGGCGTGGGCGTCGGCCGCGATCGTCTCGCGCACCGCGCGGGCGAGCTGCCATCCCTGTTCGAGACCGACGACGGTGTCGACCGCGCGCGGAAAACGGTTCCGCGCATCGGGCACGACCGCGATGAAGCGCGTGGTTTCGCCACCCAGCGCGGCGTCGGCGCTCCACACGGGCGCCGCAGTCGACGTCTCACCTGCCAGCGCGCGAAACCATCGCGCGCCGCGCGTCATGGTCGTGTCGTTCATACGTTCTCCTTGCCGTCAGCAACTGAGCGGAAAACCGCCCGCATCGATTCGGGCGAGACCGTTACCGGGTCGATTTCACCGAGCCGGGCAAGATACGCCGCGACGTCCTCGCTGCGATGCGTGGCCGGCACGCCGCGGGCAAACGCCTGCCGCACGGCGTGATGCACGGTGGCCACATCGTCCTGGATCAGCATGTCGGCGAGGCCGGTCACCGCGCGCTGCTCGCCGCCGATCAGTTGCCAGATGCGACGCCGGTCGCTCGCGTCGAGTTCGTCGATGCCGGCTTCCTGTTCGATGACCTCGGGGCCGTTCATGCCGAGCCGTCCCTGTTTCGTCACCACGAGATACGAGCACAGCGCCGCCGCCAGCGACATCCCGCCGAAGCAGCCGACCATGCCCGCGATCACGCCGACCACCGGTACATGGCGCCGCAACGCGACGATCGCCGCCTGGATTTCGGCGATCACCGCGAGCCCGAGATTCGCTTCCTGCAACCGCACGCCGCCGGTTTCGAACAGCACGACGGGTCGCACGATCCTGCCGCGTTCGCAGTCGCGCAGCGCCAGTTCGAGCGCGCCGGCGATCTTGCTGCCCGACACCTCGCCGATGCTGCCGCCCTGGAACGCCGATTCGATCGCGGCCACGACGGCCGGTTCGCCGTCGATCGTGCCGCGGGCGATCACCACGCCGTCGTCGGCCTGGCAGACGATGCCCTGCATCGGCAGCCATGGCGATTCGATGCGGTCGAACGGGCCGAGCAGTTCGCGGAACGTGCCGGCGTCGAGCAGCGCGCGCGCACGTTCACGCGCGGACAGTTCAATGAAGCTGTCATGCAGCAGCGTGGGAATAGCCACGTCGGTCGTGCTCATGCGGCGTCTCCCGGGCCGGCTTCCTCGACGGCTTCGGCGAGGCGCAGTGCGACCACGCCCGGCGTCGCGCCGAAGTCGTTGATCTCGATTCGCGCCGCGCCGTCATAGCGCGAAAAGAAACGGTCGAGCACATGTTTCCAGATGTGGCTGTAGCCGTCGACGCTCGTGCGCACGACCACGTGCGCCGTCATCGTACTGGCTGGCGCGAGCAGCACTTCCAGATCGCCGGAGCCGACGACGCCCACGTGCGCCCGTGTCGTGACGGCGCGGCGCGCCGGATAGTCGAAAGTCAGATGTTCCATGGTGCAGCACTCCCGCTGGGGTTTCCGCTGGCGTTGCGTTGAATGAGGGTGTCGATGAAGAGGGTGGCGGCGAGCAGATCGGCCGAGCCGCCCGGTGACGCGTTGAGCGCCATCAGTTCGGCTTCGAGCGTGGCGAGCGCGGCGTGGCCTTGCGGCGTCGAACTGCCGCCGCAGGCGAGCACGCGCAGCGCGCCCTGCCTGCCCGCGGTGAGCCCCGGCAAACCGGCGCGATGCAGCAG
The DNA here is from genome assembly GCF_907164545.1 of Paraburkholderia gardini. Lineage (NCBI taxonomy): Bacteria > Pseudomonadati > Pseudomonadota > Betaproteobacteria > Burkholderiales > Burkholderiaceae > Paraburkholderia > Paraburkholderia gardini. The sequence goes on from NZ_CAJQZB010000010.1 coordinate 19,786, forward strand.
ACACGTGTCGTCGAGCGACGCCATGATCGCGAGCAGCGTATCGATGCGCGCGGCATCCTCCGGGATGCCGCTGGCGCGGGCGCGATGGAGCGCGGGCAGGCCGACATCGACGAGATGCGGAAAGCCATCCTGCGCTTCGCGCCGCGCACCGCCGACGCGATAGCGCCGGCGCACGCGTTCGCCGTTGCTGTCGCTGACAGGCGCGGCGAAGCGATCCGGAAAGCAGGCGATTTGCGCGGCGGTTGTACAGATCGTCGTTGCTTGCGCCGCACCCATTGCCGCCGCGGCCACCTGCAGCCCGAGAATCCAGATGGCGCCGCGATGCGCGTTACTGCCGCCGGTGGCCTGCATCATCGCGATTTCGCCGGCGCGGCCGATCTGCGCCAGTTCCGCACGCAGCGTCGCGGACGGCGCGCGTCCGCGCGAAACGCGTGCGAGTGCGGCGAACGTCGGTTCGAGCGCTTCGGCCGAGCGGATCATCTTCGCGAGATCGAGGTCCCGGTGCGCGCCGCTGCCGCGCCGGTCGACGAGCGCGGGCTTCGGCGTGAGCCGTGCTTCGTCGATCAGCGCGGCAACCGCGAGCGCGGCGAGTTGCGCATCGGCAGGCGGCCGCGTCGCCACGGCGAGATCGTCGCGGCTCGCGCCATGAACGGAAGTTCGCGGCAAGGCGTGCGCGACGACGAGGGCGGCATGACTGGAAGCGCCCATCGCGTCACCAGCTTCTGAAGCGTGCCGGCGGCGCGTACAGGCCGCCAGACCACGTAACGAGATCGTCGATGCTGCGCGCGGCCAGCAGCGAGCGCTTTGCTTCGCCGCGCCGGATGCCGAGATCTTCCGGATAAGCGACGATGCCGCGCCGGCGCAGTTCAGCGGTTTTTTCAGGTTTCGCGCGCAGACCGACCGGCGTCACGCCGGCCACCGCGGCGAGCGCCGCGCGCCGTTCGTCGATGCCTTCGGCCTTGTGCAGATGCGCGATGCCTTCCTCGGTGACGACATGGCTGACGTCGTCGCCGTAGATCATCACGGGTGCAACAGGCATGCCGCTGTTCCGGCCGACCGCGATGGCGTCGAGTTCATCGACGAAGGTCGGCTCGCCGCCTTTCTTGTACGTCTCAGCGAGCTGCACGACGAGCTTGTGGCCGCGCGAAACCGGCCCCTGATCTTTCAGCAGCTTGAGCCACGCTTCGCTCGAATGACGCCTGCCGCGCGGATCGTGGCCCATGTTCGGCGCACCGCCGAAGCCTGCAAGCCGGCCACGGGTCACGGTTGACGAATTCGCGTCGGCGTCGAGCTGCAGCGTCGAGCCGATGAACAGATCGACGCCATATTGCCCGGCCAGCTGGCACAGCACGCGGTTCGAACGCAGGGTGCCGTCGCTGCCGGTGAAAAACACGTCGGGCCGCGCCTCGATATACCGTTCCATGCCGACTTCGCTGCCGAAACAATGAATGCTTTCGACCCAGCCCGACTCGATCGCGGGGATCAGCGTGGGATGCGGATTGAGCGTCCAGTTGCGGCAGATCCGGCCTTTCAGCCCGAGCGACTCGCCGTAGGTAGGCAGCAGCAGTTCGATCGCGGCGGTATCGAAACCGATGCCGTGATTCAGCGAAGTAATTCCATACGGCTCATAGATGCCGCGAATCACCATCATCGCGGTCAGCACCTGGAGATCGCCGATATGACGCGGATCGCGCGTGAAAAGCGGCTCGACCGCAAACGGCCGGTCGGCCTCGACGACGACGTCCACCCACGAGCCGGGAATATCGACGCGCGGCAGTTCATCGACGATCTCGTTCACCTGCACGATCACGATGCCGTGCCGGAACGCGGCGGCTTCGGCGATGGTGGGCGTGTCCTCGGTATTCGGGCCGGTGTACAGGTTGCCGTGACGGTCGGCCTTTTCCGCGCACAGCAGCGCGACCTGCGGCGTCAGGTCGACGAACATCCGCGCATACAGCTCGACGTACGTATAGATCGCGCCGATCTCGAGCTGCCCGTCTTCGAGCAGCTGCGCGACGCGCAGGCTCTGCGGCCCGGCAAACGAGAAATCGACCTTGTGGGCGATGCCCCGCTCGAACAGCGTCAACTGCTCGGGCCGGCTGATCGTCGAAATCAGCAGATGCACGTCGTGGACTTTCGCTGGATCGACCTTCGCGAGCGAGCGCGACAGGAAATCGGCCTGCTTCTGGTTGTCGCCTTCGAGCGCGACGCGGTCACCCGGACAGATCAGCGCTTCCAGTGCATCGACGATGCGCGCCGCGGGCAGGATGCCGTCTTTCAGCCACGGCGCGACGGCGGCGAGGCGGCGGTTTTTTTCGTCGCGACGGGTGGTCCAGGAGCGCCCGGTGGACTCAGGCCCGCCGGCCGCAGCGGAATGTGACGAGGATGAAGCGGTTGGCGTGAGGGCTTGCGGGTTCATCGACGGTTTTCAACTCCCGGGTCAGGTCGGCTTGCGGGACGCGCGCGGCCGGCGGGTTTTGGGTTGCGCGGCATCGGCCTCGATGCGCTCGGTGATAAAACGATAAAGCAGCTCGCCCGTGCCGAGCAGATGGCGCACGACGAGCGCCTGCGCCCCGGCGATGTCATGCCGGCGCACGGCGTCGAGGAGGGCGACGTGTTCCTGGTCGGATTCGCCCTTGTAGCTCGGCAAACCCAGTTTGAGCCGCAGATACCGTTCGCCGCGCCGGTGCAGCGTAGCCATCAGCTCTTCGAGTTGTGGCCGGCCGGCCGGCGCGTAAAGACTCATGTGGAACGCGCGGTTGCGGGCCGCGTAAAGCGTCGAATCGGGTTCCCGTTCGGCCACCTTGCAGAGCCTTTCGCATTCGCGCAACGTTGCCGCCGTGTGAAGCGGAATGGCGAGCCCAATCGCCAGACTTTCGAGCGCCGAGCGGATTTCGTAGATTTCCCGCGCCTCGGCCGCGGAGAGCGGTGCGACCGTCGCACCCTTGTGAATCTCGACCCTGGCCCAGCCTTCGCTTTCCAGCTGGCGTAGCGCCTCGCGCACGGGGATCGCGCTCACCGAGAAATGCCGGGCGATCGCGTCCTGTCGCAGCGGCGCACCCGGCGCCAGCGTGCCTTCGACGATCGCCGCGCGCAGCGCGTCCGCGATCACATGGGACGTGCTGGCCCGCGGCACCGCGGCCTCTGGAAGAAGAGAGACCGGTTTGCCGTCGTGTAAGGGAAAACCACTCGTTGCTTCGCTCATAAGATAAAATATTATATATGAAATGATGCATTCTCCAGCAGGAGAAACCCGGGTTCCACGACGTTTCACAGGCTTCCCGCCATGCCGGCCATGCGCCGCGCAACGGCATCGCCGGTGAATTCAGGTCGACCGGCACCCGTGGATCATAGCGGCAAGATCGCCCGGCTTTTGTCTGGCAGACGCGCTGCACGGTCGTTCAGAAGCACGTATTCCAACCGTATTACCGGAGGAGCATGATGAATTCACTGACGGACCGCGCGGCTGGCGCGCGGCATCGCACACCGCTCAACCGCTCGCAGATCGCAGGTTTCTGGGGCGCGTGGGCAGGCTGGACACTCGACGGGATGGACTCGTTCATCTACGCGCTTGTCCTCACGCCCGCGCTCACCGAACTGCTGCCGAATTCAGGATATGCGGCGACGCCGGCTAACGTCGGCCTCGCGGGCTCGATCCTGTTCGCGCTCTTTCTCGTCGGCTGGGGGCTGTCGTTTATCTGGGGGCCGCTTGCCGACCGCTTCGGCCGCACCAAGGTGCTGGCCGGCACGATCCTCACATTCGCGATTTTCACGGGGCTCTCAGCGACCGCGCACAACGTGTGGGAACTCGGCATCTACCGTTTCATTGCCGGTGTCGGGATCGGCGGCGAATGGGCGCTGGCCGGTACCTATGTTGCCGAAGCGTGGCCGGAAGACCGTCGCAAGATGGGTGCGGGCTATCTTCAGACCGGTTACTACGCGGGCTTCTTTCTTGCCGCCGCGCTGAACTACACGGTCGGCGTGCATTACGGCTGGCGCGCGATGTTCCTGACGGGCGCGGTGCCGGTCGTGTGCGCGATCCTGATCCTGCTGCGCGTGAAAGAGCCGGAGAAATGGTCGAAGACCGAAGCGCAGGCCGTACGCAGCAAACCGCTGCGCGAGATTCTCGGGCCGACATACCGTCGCCGCACGTGGGTGGCCTGCGCGCTCCTGACCATCGCGATCATCGGGCTGTGGGCGGGCGCGGTGTACGAACCGTCCGCGGTGATCCAGCTCGCGACGCGGGCCGGCATGACAAAACCCGAGGCGATCAAGATGGCGTCGATCGCGACGGGGCTGCTTTCGATCGCGACGATCATCGGCTGTCTCGCGTTGCCGCCGCTTGCCGAGCGCATCGGGCGCAAGAAAACACTCGCGGTCTATTTCGCCGGCATGGCGGTGTCGATCGTGGGCGCGTTCGGCTGGGCGTTCTATCTGCCGAACGGCCTCGCGCCGTTCATCGCGTGGCTGGTTGTGCTGGGTTTCTTCGGCGGCAATTTCGCGCTCTTCAGCCTGTGGCTGCCGGAGCAGTTCGAAACCCGCGTGCGCGCGACGGCGTTCGCGTTCTGCACGTCCTTCGGACGGTTCGTGGGCGCGGGCGTGAACTTCCTGCTCGGCGCCGCCGTGCTGAACATGCACACGCTCGGCGTGCCGGTCGCGATCACGGCGGTTGTCTTCGTGATCGGCCTGTTCATCATTCCGTTCGCGCCGGAGACCAGAGGGGAGGTCCTGCCGCAATGACCGGACAGCGGCGCGGGCGTGTTCCGCCGCGCCGCACGTTCGCAACGCCTGGTTCACTGGCCATCCGGCCGACTGTCAGTCGCCGCCGCCGCATGTCATGATTTGCCTCAAGGTTGCAGGCAGACGTGGCATCGGCGGCGGATTGTCTTGTTGTACGGTGTTCTGTACAATGGAACATCCGATGGATAGCTGTCTTGTCCCACATGTTTTCCCGCCAGGGAGGCCCGTGAAAGCAGCGCTGCCAACCCAATCTGACAGGAGCGACCGGAGCGAAACCACTCAGGTCGGGAACCCGCAAATGAACGTTCTAACTTATAGCGAAGCGCGTGCCGGCTTCAAGCAGGCAATGGATGACGTGTGCCGCGACCATACGCCGATGATGATCACGCGGCAAAGCGGCGAGCATGTCGTGATGGTGTCGCTCGATGATTTCAATGCGATGCAGGAAACCCTGTATCTGTTGAGCTCGCCGAAGAACGCTGAACGGCTTGCACGTTCCATTGCCCAGGTGAAGGCCGGCAAGGTGGTTCGACGCAACCTGCTGACACATGAGCAATCAGAAGAGCCGCAACAAAGAGGCCGCAAGGGCTGATGCCGCGTTTGCCTTCACGGACGAAGCGTGGGAAGACTATCTGCACTGGCAGCAGACCGATCACAAGGTTCTGCGCAACATCAACGCACTGCTCGAGGAGTGCCGGCGCGATCCGTTCAGGGGAACCGGCAAGCCCGAGCCGCTGGTGGGTAATCTGAGCGGCTTCTGGTCGAGGCGCATCACGCGGGCGGACCGCCTCGTGTATCTGCCGGAAGACGGTTTGATCTATGTGATCGCCTGCCGTTTCCACTACGAGTGAGCGAATGAGCGGGTGTGCGTGGCGGCGCGGTTGCGAAACCGCGCCGAACGCGCCAGACGCGCAACCACCGCGCGGTTCAACCGGAACGGGCCCGCGTGCCGGGCAGCACGACCGAAAGCAGCGGCCAGCCGAGGTTCACGCCGAGGCTCGCGGCGACGATCAACGCCATGCCAGCGAGTTGCAGCGGCGAGAGCGCGCGGCCGTAGACGAGCGCATCGACGGCGATGGCCGTGAGCGGATAGACGAACAGCAGCACGGCGATGACGGGCGTCTGCAGCTTCGGCAGCGCGCCATAGATCAGCACGTACGAGAGGCCGGTATGGAGCACGCCCATGCCGATGACCCAGAACCACTGCTGCGGCGAAAGATGTACCGACCCAAGCGGTGCAACGAATGCCGCAATCAAAGGCAGACAGACCACGCCCACCAGACATTGCGCGAGCGTCAACAGATGCGGGCGCAGGTCGCCAAGGCTCTTCGCGATCAGCGTGACGCTCGCGTACAGCACCGAGCCGGCGAGCGCTTCGCCGATCCCGATCAGGTAGCTCGCATGGCCCTGCACGTTCCCGCTCGCGATCACACCCGAAGCGAGCACGAGCCCGACGAACGCCGTGCCGATCCAGCCGAGGCGGTCGATGCCGAGCCGCTCGTTGAAGAGCGCCGCGCCCATCAGCACGACCCAGAACGGCTGCACATGAAACACGACCGTCGCGACGGCGATGCTCGTGCGATGAATCGAATCGAAGAATCCTACCCACTGCGTGACCATCAGCACGCCCGAGATGACAGCGAGCGTCACCGTGCGTCGCGTGAAAAAGCGGCGCGCGAAGAAGCCTTTCCACGCGCAGTACGCGAAGAGCGCGAGAAAACCGAACAGGCAGCGAAAAAACACGAGCGTGAGCGCGCCGAGCCGCGCCTCTTCGACAAAGATCCCGATGGTGCCCATCAGCAGTCCGCCGGCGGCCAGTGTGACGGCCCCTTGCTGGCGTTCGGTGATGTTCATGAAAAATAGCTCCCTCGCATGCGTCGACGAACCGAGTATCGATGACTTGCCGGGCACTCACAAACGAATTAAATTGAGAAATCCCATAAGCCAAATTGATAAATCATGCATCCCGAATTCGATGTCGATCTGTTGCGTACGTTCGTCGCGGTGGTGGAGGCGGGCAGTTTCACGAAGGCGTCGGTGACGGTGCACCGGTCGCAGGCGGCCGTCAGCATGCAGATCAAGCGGCTGGAACGCATGCTGGACACGACGCTCTTCATGCGCGACACGCGCAATCTCGCGCTGACGCGTCCGGGCAACACGCTGCTCGAATACGCGCGGCGGATGCTCGATCTGCACGAGGAAGCGTGGTCGGCGATTGCGCGGCCGGATGTGAGCGGGCGCGTCGTGCTCGGCGCGCCGGACGATTACGTGTCGTCGCTGCTTTCGCCGGTGTTGCGGCGCTTTTCGAACCTGTATCCGCGCGTGGAGATCGAGATCGTCTGCGCGCAAAGCACGGCGCTCGCACCGATGCTGGCCGACAACAAGATCGATCTCGCGTTCGTCACGCGTGACCGCAGGCTGCGCGGCGACTTCGTGCGTCGGGAGGAGATGGTGTGGGTCGGCGCGCCCGACGATACCTCGGTGCTCGCGACGTCGCCGCTACCGGTCGGGCTGTACGAGCATGGCTGCGTCGCGCGGGCGCATACGCTCGCGGCGCTCAACGGCGCGGGCATCAAGTACCGCGCCGCGTATAGCAGCGCGAGTCTGCTGGGGCTCGTGGCAACCGTCGATGCGGGGCTTGCCGTCGTGGCGCTCGCGCGTTGCAGCGTGCCGTCGCGGCTCTCGATTTACGGCGAGGCGCAGGGGCTGCCGGTCATCGAACCACTGGAGATCGTCGTTGCCCGCAGCGCGAAATCCGACCGTCCGACGTGCGACTATCTCGCCGCGCAGATGATGCAGGATCTGTCGGTGCGCGCTCAGGCGCGCGCGTAGCCTGTCACTTCGCCGTCGACGGCGAGCCGCACATGCTCGCCAGGCTGCGGGCTGCGATAACCCGGCACGCGGGCGCGAATCGCGGTGCCGTTCAGCGGCACAGCCTTGCCGTTTGTGTTCGCCGCGTCATCGTCCAGCAACTGCAGTACGACGCTGGCGTCCTGGCCGTTGAACGTCACTTCGCGCACGACCGCGCCGAACGTCGGCACGCCGTCGCGCGTCAGGTCGTGTGCGTGCAGCACGTGAATCTGTTCGGGGCGCACCATGACATCGATCGGTCCGTCCGCCACGGGCGCCGACAGCTTCAGTTCACCGAGCGCGCACCGGGCGATATCGGATGACGCGATGCCCGGCAGCAGCACCGCTTCGCCGACAAATGAAGCGAGTTCGCGTGAGACAGGTCGCCGGTAGAGCGTTTGCGGCGTCGCGGTCTGGATCAGCTTGCCGTTCCACAACACGGCGACTTCGTGCCCGAGCGAAAGCGCTTCCGACTGGTCGTGCGTGACGAGCACCGCAGTCGCACCCGCGGCGGCGAGCGCATCCGCTACCGCCTGGCGCGTTTCGAGCCGCAGCGCGGCGTCGAGCGACGAGAACGGCTCGTCGAGCATCACGAGCGTCGGCGAGGGCGCGAGCGCGCGGGCCAGTGCGACACGCTGCTGCTGCCCGCCGGACAACTGCTGCGGCGCGCGGTTTGCATAATCGGGCGCGAGGCCCACAAGTTCCAGCAGTTCCGCGACGCGATGCTGCGCACGACGCTGTCCACGCGGCAGGCCGAACACGATGTTGTCGGCAACCGAAAGATGGGGAAACAGCGCGCCTTCCTGCGGCACATAGCCGATACGCCGCAGCTCGGACGGCAGATGCAGGTTGTCGCCCGCGACCCGGCGGCCGTCGATTTCGATCGTGCCGCTATCGGCGTGCTCGAAGCCGCACAGCACGCGCAGCAGCGTGGTCTTGCCGCTGCCGGACGGACCCAGCAGTGCCAGCAGCGTGCCGCGCTCGACTGAAAGATCGATGCCGTGCAGCACCGTGTGACCGTCGAAGGACTTGTGCAGCCCGCTGATACGAAGATTGCTCATGTGAACCAGATGGAAAAAGCGGGGCGTCGGGGCGTTGTGAGGCGTGCGGATGCGCGCAATTATGCGTCGATTTTGCGTCCGTCAGCGATGTGCGGCGCGGTTTTGGCGCAAGGCGGGCTGTGAAACGGACTCCGAAGCCGGCTGTGATGCCGCCCGCAAAGCGGGATTGTGATCGCGCCCGAGCAGCGCCGAGCGGCCGAGCAGCGCGAACAGCAGGCCGGAGGCGCACAGCGAAATGGCCGTCAGCAGCGCGGCGTAAGGCGCGGCGGCGGCGAACGCGAGCGTCGAGGTATCGGACCATACCTGCGTCGCGAGCGTATGCGTGCCGATCGGCGAGAGCAGCAGCGTCGCGTTGAGTTCGGTGACGACCGAAATGAAAACCATCGAAGCCGCCGCACCGAGGCCCGGGCCTGCCAGCGGCAGCAGCACACGAAGGAGCGTCTGCGTCCAGTTCAGACCGAGCGCGCGGGCGGTTTCCTCGAGACGCGGTTGCGCCTGCGCGAGGGCGGCGCGCACGCTGACGAGCGCGAGCGGCATGAAGAGGATCGCGTAGGCGATCACGAGCAGCGTCGCGCCCTGATACAGCGGTTGCAGCGCATGCACGGCGAGCGAGACGATCGCGAGCGCGATCACGAGCCCGGGCACGCCCTGCGCGAGAAACACGGTGCGCTCGAAGACGGTCGCGAGCCGTCCGGGAAAACGCACGAGAAGAAACGCGAGCGGAATAACGAGCATGGTCGTGACGAGCGCGGCGGCAAGCCCAAAACCAACCGACGACATCGTCGCGTTGAACAGCAGTTCCGGCGACACCTCGGCCGGCGTGACAGCCGCCGCGCCTTCCTGCGTGAGCCAGAAGCCGATCATGCCGAGCGGCACGCCGAGCGTGACGATCGCGAGCGTGGCGAAGCCGCCAGTCACGATCCAGCGCCACTTGCCGAGGTCATAGCGCAGCGCGGCGCGGCGCGCGCCGCGATCGACGCGCTCATACCTCGCACCGCCGCGCACGCGAAATTCGAACGCGAGGCATACGAGACACAGCGCGATCAGCAGGCACGCCATCACCGAAGCGCCGCTGCTGTCGAAGCTCGTGCGGAACTCGGCGTAGATCTGCGTGGTGAATGTGCGAAAACGCAGCAGCTGGAACGCACCGAATTCGGACAGCACGCCGAGCGCCACGAGCAGCATGCCGCCGAGGAGAGCAGGGCGCAGTTGCGGCAGCACCACGCGCATGAACGTGGCATAGCGTCCGCAGCCCAGCGCGCGTGCGCTTTCCTCGAGCGCCGGATCCATGCCGCGCAGCGAGGCGGCCACCGGCAGATACACGAGCGGAAAATACGCCGACGTGATCACCAGCAGCGCGCCCGCGAAGTCCTGCAAATCGAGACTCAGCGACACCCACGCGTAACTCGTGATGAACGGCGGCATCGCGAGCGGCGCGGCGGCGAGCACGGCCCACACACGACGTCCCGGTACATGCGTGCGTTCGACGAACCACGCGGCGGCCGTGCCGATCACGCTGCACGTAAGCGTCGCGCTGACGGTAATCATCAGCGTATTGACGAACAGTTCGCCGACGAGCGGTCTGAACACGAGTTCGAGCGTGTCGTCGAAACCGAACGTCGTCGCGCGATAAAACGTAAACGCGAGCGGCAGCAGCACCAGCAATGCGCTGATTGCCGCTGCCGCCAGCAGACCGCGCGGCGCGCGTTTCGTGGCGCGCGCCGGTGCGGGAGCCGCCGTGGCGGCAATGACTATTTCACTCATCGATGGCGCGTTACAGCAGGCCCGCCTGACGCAGCAGCTTGCCGGCCTGGCTGTCGTCGCCGAGCTGTTCGAGCGTGAGCGCCGGCGGCGTCAGTTCAGCGAACGGCTTGAGGATCGGGTCGGCCGCGACACCCGCGTGCAGCGGATATTCGTAGCTGACGCGGCTCTTCGCCATCAGGCTCTGCGCGCGTTCGCTGACCAGATACTTCAGGAACTGCTGCGCGCCATCCGGGTTGTGCGCGGTTTTCAGCACGGCCGCACCCGACACGTTCACGAGTGCGCCCGCGTCGCCGTTGCCGTAGTGATAGATCGCGCTGCGCGTGGCCTTGTCGCCGAGTTCGGTGTGCAGGCGTGCCCAGTAGTAGTTGTTGATGATGCCGGTTTCGACGCCGCCACGGTTGACGGCGGCGACCACGCCTTCGTCGTCATCGAAAATCTGCGCGTTCTTTTTCAGGCCCTTGAGCCATTGCAGCGTCTCGTCATGGCCCTTCAGCGCGAGCACGGCGCTCACGAGCGGCAGGAAGTCGCCGTCGCTCGGTGCAATGCCGACGCGGCCTTTCCACTCGGGCTTCGTCAGATCGAACAGCGAAGGCGGCAGTTGCGACGGCTGCAGTTTCGTCGTGTTGTACGCGAGCACGTTTTCACGCGCTGTCACGCCGACCCACTGGCCCGCCGGCGAGCTGAAACGCGCGGGGATCGTCGCGAGCGTCGCGGGGGCGACCTTCGCGAGCATGCCCTTTTCCTCGAGCAGCATCAGTTCGGGCGAGTTTTCCGTGAAGTACACGTCGGCCGGTGTCGCCGAGCCTTCCGCGACGAGCTGCGCCGCGAGCGCCGGACCTTCGCCGCTGCGGATCTTCACCGAAATGCCCGATTCCTTTTGGAAGTCCTTCGCGAGCATGTCGACAACCTGCTCGTGCTGCGCGCTGTACAGCACAAGCGAAGCAGCGTGCGCGGCAGGCGCCGTCAGCGGCAGCGACAGTGCGGCGGCGATGAACGACGCGCCAAGGCGCGCGCGAAACCAGGATTGAGTCATGATTCTTATATCCCCTTGATGTGTTGATCCAATGCGTTGTGTGCGCGGTGCGGGCCCAGGGCTTGAAGCGACGCCCATGTGGCCCGCGCGGCCTATGTTTCGAACAGACCCGCGCCGATGTACGAACCCGGCCGCGCGCCCGGCGGGCAGGCGAATATCGCGCTGCCGACGTGCGTCGTGAACTGGTTCATCATGTCGAACTTCGCGAGCTTTTCGTTGATCGGAATGAAGCCGGTGCGCGGATCGCCCTGATGCGCGATGAAAATGAGTCCGGCGTCGTACTCCGTTTCCTGGCGCCATGGCGGCCAGCGCTCGATGTAGAAATTCGTGCCGTCGTTGTACGAATACGAGCGGCGCAGAATCTGCGCGCCGTTGTTCGATGCCTCATTCGAGAGCCGCACGTGCGCGTTCTGCGCGATGACCGGATTGCCGTCCTTGTCCTCGGCTTTGAGGTCGAGCGCGTCGACTTCGTTTTTCATGCCGATTGGCGCGCCGCTGTACTTGTGCCGGCCGAACACTTCTTCCTGGAAGCCGAGCTCCATCTGGTCCCAGTGTTCGAGCGTGATGCGGATACGGCGCACGACCGTGTACGTGCCGCCCTGCATCCACGGCGCGTCGGGCGCGTTGGCCCAGACGAACTGGTTCATCAGCGGCGCTTTCGCTATCGAAGGATTGTTCGTTCCGTCCTTGAAGCCCATCAGGTTGCGAGGCGTCTGCCCGCGCGGACCGGACAGGAAACCCGCCTGGCCCCAGCGCATCGCGATCGCGCCGTAACCCATGCGCGCGAGTTGCCGCACCGCATGGAACGCGACCTGCGGATCGTTCGCGCACGCCTGGATGTAGAGGTCGCCGCCGGTCTTCTGCGCGACCAGCTGGTCGCCGTTAAAGCGCGGCAGGTCGACGAGCGCGGCGGGCCGGCGGTTCGCGATGCCATAGCGGTCCTTACCTTCCTGCGTGAAGAGGCCAGGGCCGAAGCCGAACGTGATCGTGAGACCCTGCGGGCCGAGGCCGAGGATATCGGCCGAATCGGGCGCGGGTTTGTCGTCGGGCGTGTCGAGCGGGGCGGCGGTCGCGCCCTGTGTCATGCGCGCGGCGGCGTCGGTCCATGCGCGCAGGAGGCCGATCACGTCGTCGCGCTTGCCGGTCGTGAGATCGAACGCCGCGACATACGTATGGCTCTGCTGCGGCGTGACGATGCCGCCCTGATGCGCGCCGAAGAACGGCTCGACAGCGCGCTGCGGATCGTCCGCATGGGGCTTGCCGGGCGCAGCCTGGGCCGCCTGGGCGACGCCCGTCGCGCCAAGCCCGGCGCCCGCCGCCACCGCGGCGCCGCCTGCCTTGAGAAACCCGCGTCGCGACGGGCGCGCTGGGGGTGTGGGGTCGTTTGCCATATTGCTTACTTCGCGAGCACGAGCGTGTTCACGTCATCCTGTACGTAGTAGAAACCATCGCCTTGCGGCGTCATTGCAATGCCGAACAGGTCGCCATTACCCGGCGGCGATTGCGCCTTGTCCGTGTCGATCCAGCGTGCGTACAGCTGCTTGCCTTCGACCGGATCGATTTCGACGACCTGGCCGTTGAGCGCGTTCGTCACGAGCAGATGGCCGTTCGGCGCCGTCACCATCGCGAGCGGGCGGTGCAGCAGACCGTCGGCGCTGACCTGACGGCCGACGCCCGCGCTCGTATCGCGCGTCATCGGTTCGTCGATTTCGGTCACGCGGTTGCCGATCGCATCGGACACATACAGCAGCGACTGGTCCTTCGACAGCGCGAGGCCCGTCGGTCCGACGAGGAACACGCCCTTGTCGGCCTGCGCGCCAAAGCCGCTGCCGACGACCGTTTCCTTCTTCACGACCGGCGGCTTGCCCTGCGGGATGTCGAGGTCGAGCCGCAACACGGTGGCCTGCTTGAACACGGGCGGCGTGCCGTCGGCACCACCGACGCCGAAGCCCGCGTTGCTCACGAAGAGCGTCGCGCTCGTGCCGTTATCGACGACGGCCATGTTGCCCCACGGGTCGTTGATGTTCGGGCTCACGATCGTCGATGCCACCTTGCCCTGCGGGTCGAGCACGATCAGGCAGCCGGCGCCCTTCGTGCCGGTGGTGCCGTCATTGCTCGGCGTGCTGCCGACGATCACCCAGCCCGACTTCAGCATCGTCATCGCGGTCGACAGGCCGATGCCGCCCGGGCATGCCTTCAGGTCGCGCGGCACGGTGGCGAACGTCGACATCTGCTTCGTGTCGGGGTGATAGTCGATGATCGTGCTGCCGGTGCCCTGCAGGTTCGTCGCGTTGTTGAAGTTGCCGACCAGCACGTCGCCCTGTTTGACCGTGCCAGCGGAAACGGGCGCGACGACAATCGCGTACGGGTTCTGGTCGCCGTTGTCGGGCACCGTGTTGATGAGCGTCTCGTGATGTTTCAGCGTCTCGAGAAAGCCCTTCGATTCCGCGTGTGCCGCGCCCGCGGCGAACAGTGCGGCGAAGGTCAGCGCGGCGGTGAGCGTGGCGCGGGGGGTGCCCGTCGTGCGGCGTGCTGCCTGGCGCGTGGGGTAGGTCATATATGTCTCCGTGCCGCTCGCGCAAAACGTTGATGCCGTCATGATCGAATGCGTAGGGTTCGGTTAAGTAAGGAAAGCGTTAGAACGTGATGTTGGTTCGCACGCCGATCACAAACGTATTGCGCAGTGCCTGGGTCGGGTCGTTCGGGTTCTGGCCCGCGCCTGCGTTGAACGTGTACTGCGCGTCGGCCTGCAACTGCCACCACGGCGTGACCTGATACTGATAGGTCGCTTCCAGCACCGTTTCGCTGTTGCGGATCGGGTACGGGCCGCCGCTGAACGTGAGGTTGTCGCTATCGAAGTCGCGGGCGTGGCTGCCGACCTTGATGTACGTCAGCGCGATGCCGGCGGAGTCGTCGTCGCGACCGGCGAACGGCGCCTTCAGCACGAGGCCGAGGTTGGCGCTGGCGCTGATCAGGTTGCGGTCGCCCGGCGCGCCCATCACGCGCATGAACACACCGAGACTGCGCGGCTCGTCCGGATCGGGGCGCCAGACCATCTGGTCAGCGACCGCGTAAAAGCTGTAGTCGCCGTGATGCGATTGCGGCGTGCCGGTCGAGAGCGCTGTGTTCGCGAGCGGCACGCCCGTGTTGTCGAAGCGCTGGTCGTCGAAGCGGCCGCTGTTGTACCAGACGCCGACCTTGTACGTGCCCGGCAAACCGCTCTGGCTTACGCGGACAATTTCGCCGTCAGCCGGCTGGTTGATCGCGTACTGCAACTCGCCGATGAAGAGCGCGCCGTTGTGCAGGTTGAAGTTCGTGCCGCTGAGGTTGTCCGGATTGTTGCCGAGTGGATCGCCGTCGAAAACGCCGGCCAGCGCGGTGAGCGAGGGCGTGATCTGTCCGCGCACGCGCACGCCGGGCGCCGCCAGCGGATATGCCGGGCCACCCGACGGCATGTCATACGAAGGCACACCTGGCCAGCCGAACATCGTGTTCACGAAGAGCGCCGAATACTGGCTCGTCATGAACTCCTGGTCGATACTCTGCTGACCGACCTTGATGTCGACACGCTTGTTGAGCAGTGACTGCTGGTACCACAACTCCCACAGACGGGTTGTTGCCTGCGCCTCGATACCGCTTGCCGTATTCAACGTGCCGAGCTTGTTTTCGCTCAGATTCTGGCCGTGAATCTGCAACGCGCTCACGTTGAACAAGCCGCCTGGCAGACCGAACGCTTTTTGCGTATCGACCTGCACGGTGGCTGTCGTCAAACCGTCGTAATCGCCGCCGCGCGCGAGACCGCCGCGCAGGTTCGCGAGATATTCGCTGGTTTCGGTGAGGCCGAACGTCACGCCGTATTTGCCGAGCCACGGACGTATGCCGCCGATATCGCCCAGCAGCGTTTCACGTGTCCACACACCGGTCCATTGATCCGCGGGCTGCGCCTTGATGTTCAGATCGGCTTCGGGTGCTTCGGGCGTGGCATCGGGACTTGCCGCCGCGTAAGCCGCACTGCCGGCCATGCTCGCCAATGCGAACGCTGTATAGAACGCCGCCCTGCGAAGGGGTGGAACGCGCATCGCGCGAATACGCGACGGGGTCTTCGCACGCGGACGCGCTGTACGAGCGAGTCGGGTGGACCGGGCGAGCTTCATCGAAATCCTTGTTGTTGGTATTTGCGTAACGATTTTCGAGGCGAGAGATGCAATAGCCGGAAATCAGGTCGCGGCAGAGGTCGGTGATATGACGCACTGCGGATGTCACGAATCGTACGCATCCCGTATATCGCAGTCAACACAAATGAGAATGATTCGCATATACATTACTTTTATATATACAAAAGATTGACGGACTCCGATAAAAACCATTTGCGCGTAATTGTTAAGAAATACAAACGTAATTACATTGAAAGAATATGTTCGATTTATCGACAAGGATGGCTGGATAACCGCGCATCGAATCGTCGATATTCGCGGGGCACAATGGGATGAGCGTGCGGCCACGATCGCGTGCGAGGGCACGCGCGGCGCGCGGTGCGTATCGAAAACCGCCCAGCGCGCGACGTTGCGCGGCGTTAAGATTGCTTGCGCAGCGCGTCCATTCGACTCTGCCCGCGTGGCTTTCGCTTACGTTCTGATCCTGATTTCGATGCGACCCGGCAGGAGCCCTCGATGACCCCTTCACTCGATCTCGACCGCTATTTCGCGCGGATCGGCTACGCCGGCCCGCGAACGCCGACGCTCGATGTCCTGAGCGACGTGCAGCGTCTGCACGCGCACGCGATCCCATTCGAAAACCTCGATCCGCTGACGGGCCGCCGTGTCTCGCTCGAACTGGAGGACGTGGTCGACAAGCTGGTGGTGCGCCGTCGCGGCGGTTACTGCTTCGAGCAGAACCGGCTGTTCGCGCACGCGCTGATGCAGCTCGGTTTTGCCGTGACACCGCTGATCGCGCGCGTGTTGTGGGGCCGCGATCCGGACGCCGTGCCGGCGCGCACGCACATGCTGATGCGCGTCGATCTCGACGGCGAGCCGTGGATAGCCGATGTCGGCTTCGGCTCGGCGACACTGACGTCGCCGCTGCGCCTGATCGCGGACGAAGTGCAGCAGACCACGCTCGAAGCGTTCCGGCTCGCAAATGCATCGCACGGTGCGTTCGATCTCGAACTGCAAACCGGCGACACCTGGGCGAAGGTGTATCGCTTCGATCTGAACCGCGTCGAATGGATCGATTACGAAGTAGGCAACTGGTACACGTCGACGTATCCGACGTCGTTCTTCACGACGGATCTCGTGGTGACGCGGGTCGTGCCGGAAGGCCGCGCGAATCTCTTCGACGATCGCCTGACTGTGCGCACGAAAACGGGCCACGTGACCGAACGGCAGATCGGCGATGCGAGCGAGCTCGCCGACGTGCTGCGCGGCCTTTTCGGCATCGATACGGGCGATATCGATATCGCGGCCGTGTTCGGGCGCGTGAAAGGGCGCGCGGCGCGCACATAGGCGCCTGAAACCATGATCACGCGGCTCATTGTCCAGACCGTGCTGTGGCTCGTGGGCATGGGCGTGCTGATGTTCGTCGCGGCCGGCACGTGGGCGTGGCCGGCGGCATGGTGTTACCTGGTTGAGATGGGGGCGCTCGGGTTGTGGATCGGCCTGCGGCTCGCACGGGACGATCCCGGTCTGCTCGAAGAGCGGCTCAAGCCGTTCGTGCAGCACGACCAGAGCGCCTGGGACAAGTGCTTCATGGCCGCCGTCGCGATCGTGTGGTGTGCGTGGCTCGTGCTGATGGCGCTCGATGCACGACGCTGGCAGTGGTCGTCCATGCCGGCATGGCTGCACGTTGCCGGCGCGATCGCGATGTTTCTGTGCGTCTGGATGACGGGGTACGTGTTCCGTGCGAACAGCTTCGCCGCGCCCGTCGTCAAGGTGCAGGCCGCACGCGGACATCGGGTCTGCGACACCGGCCCGTATGCGTGGGTGCGCCACCCGATGTATGCGGCGGCGATCCTGTTTTTCGTCGGCTCACCACTGCTACTCGGCTCCTGGTGCGGGCTCGCGTGCCTGCCGGTGCTGGTGGCCGGCATCGGCTGGCGCGCCGTGATGGAAGAGCGCACGCTCGCCACGCAGTTGCCCGGCTATGCGGACTACGCCGCGCGCGTCAGATACCGGCTGGTGCCGGGCGTATGGTGAACCGGTGAATCGGTAGCGATTGCGCTGGCGTCGGCATGAACGACAAGACGCACGCGCGGGTGCGCCAGCTTGAAGCACGGGCGAGTGAGCCTGCACCAACCTGTCTAGACAAAATGCCCCATTGCAGCGCGAATATCCTCACTGCCCGCAGGCAGATTTCCTCCTGGAAGCGCCTCTGAAAGCCTTGATATATAGGGCTTACCCGAACATCTGGCGGTTTTTCGACAAATTTTCTTGCGACTGCTTTTTGTCTCGTGCAGACTTGTCTATACAAATTCGCCGGGCGGGTAATCGCTTGTCAGGTGAGCCGGTGGTTCCTCAATCCATGGAGATTCGACGTGAAGGTCAAGCGCACTACGTTGGCAAAGGCATTGGTTGGCGCAGTTCTCTGCACCGCGGCGGCAATCGCGGCACCCGTGCAGGCGAAGGAATGGAAGTCCGTCACGGTCGCACTCGAAGGCGGTTACGCGCCGTGGAACCTGACGCTGCCAGGCGGCAAGCTGGGCGGCTTCGAACCGGAACTGGTCGCGAACCTGTGCACCCGCGTCAAGATTCAATGCAACCTCGTCGCCCAGGACTGGGACGGCATGATTCCCGGTCTGCAGGCCGGCAAGTTCGACGTGCTGATGGACGCGATCTCGATCACGCCTGAGCGCGAAAAGATCCTTGCCTTCTCGCGGCCGTACGCCGCGACGCCCGCCACGTTCGCCGTGACCGACCCGAAGGTGCTGCCGAAGGCATCGCCCACGGCGGCGGCCATCAAGCTGACGGGCGACCCGAAAACCGACCAGCCGACCGTCGACGCACTGCGCAAGCTGCTGAAGGGCAGGACGATCGGTATCCAGTCGGGCACCGTCTATACGAAGTTCATCAACGACGGCTTCAAGGACATCGCCACGATCCGCGTCTACAAGACTTCGCCGGAACGCGATCTGGATCTGGTCGCGGGCCGCATCGACGCATCGTTTGACGACGTGACGTACTACGTCGCGAACAGCGACAAGAAAGAAAACGCATCGATCATGCTGGCTGGACCGAAGATCGGCGGCCCGATCTGGGGTCCGGGTGAAGGCCTCGCGTTCCGCAAGCAGGACGCCGACCTGAGAGCGAAGTTCGACACGGCAATCAGCGCCGCGCTCGCGGACGGCACGGTGAAAAAGCTGGCCGAAAAATGGTTCAAGACCGACGTCACGCCCTGAGTTCCTGGCCGGCATGACCGCGCCGCGCCGCCTCGGTCACGGCGGGCGGCGCCCGCATGCAGTATCGCTGTAACGGTTCGCCCGGCAGGTGTGGCACGCGAACCACCGGTTCATCGATGGTACAGGTTGAGGAGTAGCGAATGGCTCTGATCGGAATGCTCGGCTTCGGGCCGGAGGGCTGGGGCGGCGTGTTGCTGCTCGCGGCGTTGATGACAGTCGCGCTGACGCTCGCCGCGCTTGCAGTGGGCGCCGTGTTCGGCGGGTTTGTCGCCGCGGCCAAACTGTCGCGCTATCGCACGTTGCGCGTGACCGGCGATTTCTACACGACGGTGTTTCGCGGCGTGCCCGAACTCCTCGTCATCTATCTGTTCTACTTCGGCGGCTCGACGCTCGTCACCACAATCGGTCAGTGGTTCGGCGCGGAAGGCTTCGTCGGCGTGCCGCCGTTCGTCATCGGCGCGCTGGCCGTCGGCATGATTTCCGGCGCGTATCAGGCGGAGGTCTACCGCTCGGCGGTGCTGGCGGTGTCGAAGGGCGAACTCGAGGCGGCCCGCGCCACCGGCATGCCGACCGCGCTGGTCGCGCGCCGCATCCTGATTCCGCAAGTGCTGCGCTTCGCGCTGCCGGGCATCGGCAACGTATGGCAGCTGAGCCTCAAGGACTCGGCGCTGATCTCCGTCACGGGGCTCGCCGAACTGCTGCGCGCGAGCCAGATCGCAGCGGGATCGACACATCAATATTTCACGTTCTTCGTCGTGGGCGGTGCGCTGTATCTGCTGATGACAGGCATCTCGAACCGCGTCTTCAACCGTGCGGAAGCGCGGGTCGGCCGGTCGTTCAAGCGCAACTTCGCGCGCAACTGACAGGACGCCGCCATCATGCATCTCGACTTCGATTTTCTTTTCGACACGCTGCGCCAGCTGCTCGGCGCCGTTCCGGTCACGCTCGGCCTGTTCTTTTCGTCGCTCGTGCTGGGCGGACTGCTTTCGCTCGTGATCGTGACGATGCGCGTGTCGTCGCACTGGCTGCCGAACCGTTTCGCGCGCGGCTATATCCTCGTGTTTCGCGGCTCGCCGCTGCTGATCCAGATGTTCCTCGTGTACTACGGGCTCGGCCAGTTCGGCGTGATCCGCGAGAGTTTCATCTGGCCGCTGCTGCGTGAGCCATACATGTGCGCGGTGCTCTCGCTCGCGCTGTGTACCGCGGGTTATACGGCGGAAATCATTCGCGGCGGCCTGATCGCCGTGCCGGTCGGACAGATCGAGGCGGGCTATTCGATCGGCCTCTCGGGTTTCGCGCTGCTGCGCCGCGTGATCGGCCCGATCGCGCTGCGTCAATGCCTGCCCGCGTATTCGACCGAAGCCGTGCTGCTCGTCAAGTCGACCGCGCTGGCGAGTCTCGTCACCGTGTGGGAAGTGACGGGCGTCGCGCAGCAGATCATCCAGCAGACCTACCGAACGACCGAAGTGTTCATCTGCGCGGCGCTGATCTATCTGTTCCTTAACTTCGTCATCGTGCGTCTGCTCGGTCTGCTTGAACGCCGCCTGTCGCACCATCTGCGCGAGGCGCCGGCCGCAGCCGCGCCGCGCCCGGTTTCCGCCACCAGCGAAGCCCGCCGTGCCGCACCCTGAAGTGCCGCACCCTGAACGGCAGTCATTCTGGAGAATCACATGAACGCTACGGCACCCGTTGCATTGTCGGTCAAGAACATTCACAAGTCGTTTGGCGAGCATCATGTGCTCAAGGGCATCTCGCTCGATGCGCACGAGGGCGACGTGATCTCGATCCTCGGCGCGAGCGGTTCGGGCAAGAGCACGTTTCTGCGCTGCCTGAACCTGCTCGAAACACCGGACGACGGTTCGGTATCGCTCGCCGGCGAAGAACTGGAAATGAAGCGTCGCAGCGACGGCAAACTGCAGCCGCGCGACCGGCGTCAGGTGGACCGGATCCGTTCGCAGCTCGGCATGGTGTTCCAGAACTTCAACCTCTGGTCGCACATGACGGTGCTCGAAAACCTGATCGAAGGCCCGATGCGCGTGCTGAAGCGCACGCGCGCCGAATCGGTCGAAGAGGCCGAGGCGCTGCTTGCGAAGGTGGGTCTCTCGGAAAAGCGCAGCCACTATCCGGCGCACCTGTCGGGCGGCCAGCAGCAGCGCGTCGCGATCGCACGCGCGCTCGCCATGCATCCGAAGGTCATGCTGTTCGACGAACCGACTTCGGCGCTCGATCCGGAACTGGTCGGCGAAGTGCTGCGCGTGATGCGTTCACTTGCTGAAGAAGGTCGCACGATGCTGGTGGTCACGCACGAAATGGGTTTCGCGCGGCACGTGTCGAATCGCGTGATGTTCCTGCATCAAGGGCAGGTCGAAGCCGACGGCACGCCCGACGAAGTTTTCGGCGAACTCAAATCCGAGCGCTTCAAGCAGTTCGTTTCGAGCCACCATCACCGTACTGCAAACTGAGCGAAATCATGGCTGTTATCCGTTCCGATCGTCCTCTCGACTGGCATCAGGTTGCCGCGATTGCCGCCGGCGAGCCACTGGTACTTTCCGCCGATGCGCGCGCCCGCATTGCCGCGGCGCGCGTGCTCGTCGAGCAGATCGTCGAGCGCGGGATTCGCGCGTATGGCGTGAACACTGGTGTCGGCGCGTTGTGCGATGTGATCGTTTCGCCCTCCGAGCAGCGCACGCTGTCACGCAATATCCTGATGAGCCACGCAGTGGGCGTGGGCGCACCGCTCGGCGTCGCGGAAACGCGCGCGATCATCGCGGCGGCCGTCAACAATTTCGCGCACGGCCATTCCGGCATTCGCCTCGAAGTCGCCGACCAGCTCGTCGCGCTGCTCGATGCCGACTGCCTGCCTGAAGTGCCGGCTTTCGGCTCGGTCGGTTATCTGAGCCACATGGCGCACATCGCGCTGGTGTGCATCGGCGAAGGGCACGCGCGGCATCGCGGCGAGCGCATCAGCGGCCGCGAGGCGCTGCGCCGGCTCGGGCGCGAACCGCTCGTGCTCGAAGCGAAAGAGGGCTTGTGTCTCGTCAACGGCACGCCCTGCGTCACGGGTCTCGCCGCGCTGGCGCTTGCACGGGCCGAACGTCTGCTCGACTGGACCGACGCCGTCGCGGCGATGAGCTTCGAGAACCTGCATGGGCAACTCGCCGCGTTCGACGCCGATTCGCTCGCGTTGCGCGTTTCGCCGGGGCTGAACGTCGTCGGCGAACGGATGCGCAATGCGCTCGCCGACAGCGGCATTCTCGCGGCGGTCATCGGGCGGCACACGCAGGATCCGCTCAGCATGCGGACCATCCCGCATGTGCACGGCGCGGCGCGTGACGTGCTCGTTGCCACGGCGGATGTCGTCAATCGCGAACTCGCCTCGATCACCGATAACCCGATCGTCGCCGGCACGCCCGAAGCGCCGCGCGTGTATTCGCAGGCGCACGCGGTGGGCGCCTCGATCGCGCTCGCCATGGACAGCCTCGCCACCGCGATCGCGCAGGTCGCGGCGATGGCCGAGCGTCGTCTCGACCGGCTCGTCAATCCGCTCGTAAGCGGTCTGCCTGCGTTTCTCGCGGAGCCGGGCGGCACGTGCTCCGGCTTCATGATCGCGCAGTACACGGCGGCTTCGCTCGTCGCGCAGAACCGGCGACTCGCGGCACCCGCGAGTCTCGACGGCGGCATTACGTCCGGGCTGCAGGAGGATCATTTGTGTCACGCGACGCCGGCCGCGCTGAAGACGCTGGAAATCGTCGACAACGCGGGCCGTATCGTCGCGATCGAACTGCTGGCGGCGGCGCAGGCCTACGACCTGCAAACCATCGCCGCCGCCCGCGCGCCGCATACCGACGCGCTGTGGCGCCGGGTACGCAGTCTCGTGCCGACGTACCGCGACGACCGTCCGCTTGCCGGCGACATCGCTGCCGCGTTCCACCTGATCGCGGAGACCGCACCACCGCTTTTCCCGACGCCGGGCAAACTCGCCACGCCGCCCACGGACGACGCTGCGTTCACGTTTGCCAGCAATACGGACATCGCCACCTCCGACACTGCTAACATCGCGGCGAACGATCCTCATTCGGTGGCTAGCGCGGGCTGATAGAGCCCGTCGTGAGCCACCGGATTGACATGGCGGCGGCCCAACCGGCTCGTCCGCCGGCACTTGCGTACAACCCACGAGGTCGACGTGAATCTGAACGAAAGCACAGAACTAAAAGAGGACCGGACGGACAGCGCGCACGCAGCCGTATCGATGAAGGCGCTGCCTGCCTATGAGCAGATCAAGCGTTACGTGGTGAAGCGCATCTCGGAGGGCGTATGGAAGCCGGGCGGGCTGATTCCATCCGAAACCGAACTGGTGAAGGAATTCGGCGTCGCGCGCATGACGGTTTCGCGTGCGCTGCGCGAGCTCACCACCGAGCGTGTGCTCACGCGCGTGCAGGGCTCGGGCACATTCGTCGCGCCGCAGCGCTATGAATCGACCGTGCTGGAAATCCGCAATATCGCCGACGAGATTGCCGCGCGCGGCCACCGTCACACGGCGCGCCTCCTGATGCTCGAACCGGGCGACGATCCGCTTTCGCTCGAAGCGCTTGGCCTTGACGAGGGCCCCGCGTTTCATTCCTGCATCGTGCACGCCGAGGAGGGTGAGCCGATCCAGTATGAAGACCGCTTCGTGAACCCGAAGGTGTTCCCGGCGTATCTCGAACAGGACTTCACGCTCGAAACGCCGAATCACTACATGGTGCGCATCGCGCCGATCCAGCGGGCCGAGTTTCGCATCTACGCGCAAAAGCCGGATGCCAACGTGCGGCGTCATCTGATGATGGAAATCGGCGAGCCGTGCCTGATGCTGTGGCGCAGGACGTGGGTCGGCGACGACGTCGCGACGTCGGTGCGCCTGTGGCACCCGGCTTCGCGTTTCCATCTGGCCGGGCACGTGTGAAGCGTTTATCCCTGACGTAGCGACGTATCGGGCGTGAACCGGCAACCCAGCCGGTAACGCGATCCCGGATGCACGAAGCGTGCGTACGTAACGGCGATACCGCTCGACCACGTGCGCCGCACGAGCGTCAGGCACGGTTCTTCCAGCGCGATCTTGAGCAGCCCGGCTTCGGCGCGCGTCGGCAGTCCGGCGTCGACGATATGTTCGATGTCGTGCGCCGGAACGGTCGCGTACAGATATTCCGAAGGCCGCACGGCGGAGAAATCCTGCTGGATGAAGTCAGGCGCGATCGCCGGGTTCACGTAGCGGTCTTCGAGCTGCACCGGCAGGCCGTTCTCGCGATGCACGCAGATCACATGAAACACCGACGCGCCCGGCGCAAGCCCGAGCGCGTTCGATACGCCGGCCGGCGCGGTCTCGCGTTGCGTGAGTAGCGTGTCGCAGGTGTAGTCGTGGCCGCGTGAACGGATTTCGTCGCCGATGTGCGCGATCATGAGGAGCGTCGACTGCGGCTTCGCTTCGGCGACAAACGTGCCGACGCCGGACACACGGGTGAGCAACCCTTCGCTCGTGAGTTCGCGTAGCGCGCGATTGACCGTCATCCGCGAAACGCCGAGCGATGCGACGAGATCGAGTTCCGAGGGAATGCGGTCGCCTGGCTGGCGCGCACCGGATTCGATCGTGTCGCGAATATGGCGCTTCACCTGTTCGTAGCGCGTGGCCGTGGCGCCCGCGGCGTTTGCGCTTCCGCTACGCGAGGCGTTGCTGCTCACGCGGGTTCTCCATCGGTGCTGCCCTGAGTCCAGAACGCGTTGCGGTCGATGTAGTTCTGCAGGAACTGCCGCAGACGCGGTTGCCGCGCATCATGGAACACGTCACGCGGATTGCCTTCGACGGCAATGCGGCCCTCATCGATAAAGACGACCTTGTCCGCCACCTGCGCGGCGAAGCCCATCTCGTGCGTGACGACAGCCATCGTCATGCCGTCGCGCGCGAGCTGTTTCATCACCTGCAGCACTTCGCCGACGAGTTCCGGATCGAGCGCGGAGGTCGGCTCGTCGAACAGCATGATGTGCGGCTCCATCGCGAGCGCGCGCGCAATCGCCACGCGCTGCTGCTGGCCGCCGGAGAGCTTCGCCGGATACGCGTCGCCCTTGTGCGCGAGACCGACCGTGTCGAGCATCGCGAGCGCCCGCTTGCGGGCCACGTCGCCCGACAGGTTGCGCACGCGCCGCAGCGCTTCCATGACGTTGCCGAGCGCCGTCATGTGCGGCCACAGATTGAACTGCTGAAACACCATGCCGACGTTGCGCCGCACGCGATTGATCTCGCCCTGCGAAGCGCGCACGCGTTTGCCGTTGCGTTCGCTGTATCCGAGCAGTTCGCCTTCGATGCGCACGTCGCCGTGATCGTAGGTTTCGAGCGCGGCGAGACAGCGCAGCAGCGTGCTTTTGCCCGAACCCGACGGCCCGATGATGCAGACCACTTCGGATTTACCGATGTCGAGATCGACGCCGCGCAGCACTTCGTTTTCGCCGAAGCGCTTGCGCAGGTCGCGCACCTGGACGAGCGGCGTGGCGGTGGTGTGTGACGAACCGGACGAAGAAAGAGAAGAGGGCATGTCGGTCATTGCATTCATGTTCACGTCCAGTGTCGCGCCAGGTTTCATGCCATGAAACGGGAGAGACGGTGCTCGGCCCACATGCCCGCGCGCGAGGTCAGTTCGACCAGCGCGAGATAGGAGACGCACAGCACCAGTAGTGTCTCGACGAATGCGAACGTGGCCGAACCGATGCCGGTCAGCACGAACGTGAGTTCGGGCACGGTCACGATCGACAGCACGGCGGTTTCCTTGCTGAGCACGATGATCAGATTCGTCAGCGCGGGCACGATCAGCACCAGCATTTGCGGCACCTGGATACGCACGACCGTTTGCCAGCGCGAAAGCCCAAGGCAAGATGCCGCTTCAAGATGGCCGCGCGGAATGGACTGAAAGCCGGAGCGGAAAGCTTCTGCAAAATAGGCGCTTCCGTAAAGACCCAGACCGAGCACGCCGGCGGTCATCGGTTCGAGCGTGAGGCCGAACGACGGGCCACCGTAATAGAGCAGAAACAGCTGGACGAGAAACGGCGTGCCGCGAAAGAGTTCGATATACGCGCGCAGCACGCCACGCATCCAGCGCCCGCCGAAGAGTTGCAGGACCGCGATGACAAATCCGAGCACGAGGCCGATCAGCACGCCCGCGACCCACGTGCCGAGCGTGGTGAGGAGCCCGGCTGCGATCGGCTGGAGATTGTGCGTGATGACGGTGGGATCGAACTGCTGCATCGCGATGGCCTCAGGCGTGCTGCAAACGGTGTTCGGCGGTGTGTGCGACGAGCGACAGCGCACCGCAGATCACGAAGTAGATGAGCCCGGCAGCGACGTACGCTTCGAGCGGCCGGTACGTGCTGGCGGCGATATTCTGCGCCGTGCGCGTGATTTCAGCGACGCCGACCACCGAGATCAGCGACGACGCCTTGATGAGCAGCACCATTTCATTCACGAGCGAAGGCAGTGTCAGGCGGAACGCTTGCGGCACCTGAATACGCCGCAACATGTCGAGCGGCGACAGGCCAAGCATCCGCGCGGCCTCGATCTGTCCGGGCGGAATGCTGAGAAAGCCGCCGCGCAGAATCTCCGCGATATACGAGGCCGAACAGAGCGAGACCGTGCTGATCGCGGCGACGAGCGGCGATACGTTGATACCCACGAACGGCAGCAGGTAATAGACGAGCAGCAACTGCACCAGCATCGGGACGCCGCGAAAGAAAAACACGTAGGCGCCGCCGAACATGCGGGCCGCGCGATGGGCGGAGAGCCGCGACGAGCAGACGCCCACGGCAACGAAGAAGCCGGTCAGAAGTCCGGTCAGCGAGATTCCGACGGTGGCCAGCGCCGCATGAAGCAGCAGCGGCAGGCCCTGTGCAAAGACGGTTGTGCTGAACATGTCACCTGCAAGCGAAGTCTGGTTGCGGGGTGCGTGCCGTGTCGTTGTGTCTTTTGACCCGGACACGCACCGCGCACTGCGTCAGCGCATCAGTAGTTCGGCGTGGGCATCGTGGTCGGCGCATCCATGGCGACACCGAACCACTTCTTTTGCAGCGCGGTGAGACGGCCGTCGCCGTGCATCTTCACGAGCGCGGCATTGAATGCATCGGCGAGCGACTTGCTGTCCGCGTCCTTGCGCAGGCAATACGCGAAGTAAACTTTCGCGCCGAACGGCGGCATGACGACAGCGAAGGCTTCCGGACGCTGTTTCGCGACGTAGGCGATGTTCGTCATCGAGTTCGCGACCGCCGCAATGCGGCCGGCGGCGAGGTCGGCGTAAGCCTGGTTGTTGTCGACGTATTCGCGGATTTCAGGCGGCTTCGGCAGCGTCGCCACATAGACCTTCAGCTGGTCGAGCTGCGCCGAGCCCTTGCCCGCGCCGACGGTCTTGCCGGCGATATCCGACGACTGCTTGAGGCTCGTGTCGTTCGCGCGTTTGAGCAGCGCGTCGGTGGCGTCGGCGATGGGAAGGGTATACGTGTAGCGTTCCATGCGCGCTTTCGTCACCGTCAGCGGGCCGCCGACCATGTCGAACTTGCCGGCTTCGAGGCCCGGCAGCACGCTTGGCCAGGGCAGGTCGATGAAGCGGACCTTCACACCGAGTTCCTTGCCGACCTCCGCGAAAAGGTCCTTGTTGAAGCCTGCCTGCTGGCCGTTCTCGAGAAAATCGAACGGCGCGAACTGCATTTCCGTGCCGACGACGAGTTCGCCGGCCTTCTTCACTTTCGCGAGTTGATCGTCCGCATACGCGCTGCCGATGCTCGCGGCACACAACGTCAACGCCATCAGACGACACTTCCAGCCTGCAAGGATGCTCATGAGATTCTCCGGTGGGCAAAGCGGTGTCGCGCGATGATGGTCGACGCGAGCCATGCGAGGCAGTATATACCGCAGTTTTGGCGCGAAAAAAATAAAGCGCATGCCGGTGTGAAGGTCTGATCATTGGCCGCTGCCCGGCATTGCGCTGCACCTTGCGAAGGCGCTTTTGGCGGTATATACAACGATGAAGTCATGATGTCTTTTCCCGCCTGGGCGTCAGCCTGTGCGTGCCGGGCTTACACGGAGCGTTGCGATGCCACCTGTCACCCGTATTCCGGTCATCGACCTCGCCGGCCTGCATGGCGGTAAGGATCCGCGGACACTCGCGCGCGTGGGCCGCGAGATCTACGACGCCTGCACGACGATCGGCTTCTTCTACGTCGTGAACCATAGTGTGCCGCAGTCCGCGATCGATGCTGCGGAACACGCCGCGCGCACGTTCTTTGCGTTTCCTGTCGAAACGAAGCGGCGCGCCGCGGTGAACCAGCGGCATCGCGGGTTCAATGCGCTGGGCGACGCCACGATGTATCAGGCGAAACGGCCCGACTACAAGGAGTTTTTCAGCATCGGGCTGGAGTTGCCGGAGGACGATCCCGATGTGCGCGCGGGGCAGGCGTTGCGCGGTCCGAACAACTGGCCGGACTTCATGCCGGAACTGCGTCCGGTGTTGTACGGCTATTACGAGGCGGTGGCCGCATGCGGCGCCGACCTGCTGCGCGCGGTGGCGGCCGGCCTTGGAATCAGCGAGGATTTCTTTGCGTCGCGCTATACGAAGCGCATGCAGCGCACGCAGATGGTGTATTACCCACCGCAGCCGCCGCAGTCCGGTGCGGACCAGTTCGGCGTCGCTCCGCACACCGACTACGGCTGCATCACGCTGTTGTGGCAGGATCAGGTGGGCGGCCTGCAGGTGCGCGAAATCGCGAATGACACGTGGGTCGATGCGCCGCCGGTTCCGGGCAGCTTCGTCGTCAATGTCGGCGATCTGCTCGCACGCTGGACCAACGACCGCTTTCGCTCGACGCTGCATCGCGTGATCAACGCGTCGGGCCGCGAGCGCTATTCGATCGCGACGTTCTATGATCCGACGTATGGCGCGCGGGTCGATCCGCACGATCTGGGTGTGAGCGAAGCTGAACGCCGGTATGAACCCGTCGCAGCCGGCGACTACATCCTTGGGCGCATCAACGATTCGATGGGCTACCGGAAAAAACACGCAACACAGGGAACACCGGCATGACGATGGAACACGACGCAGCGCTGGCAGCGACACTCAACGCGCTGCGCGAGGCAATCGGCGACGACGCGGTACGCACCGGCGACGAGATCGGCGAACGGTCGATGACGGACTACACGCGCCACGCGCCGATGCGTCCCGCGGCGCTGCTGTTGCCGCGCACGACGCAGCAGGTGGCGCGCGCGATGATGATCTGCAACGACGCGCATCAGAGCGTCGTGCCGCAAGGGGGCATGACGGGTCTTGCGGGCGGCGCGATTCCCCGCGCGGCCGATATCGCGATCTCGCTTGACCGCATGAGCGGCGTCGAGGACGTCGATGTCGCGTCGGCGACGATGACCGTGCGTGCGGGCACCACGTTGCAGGTCGCGCAGGATGCCGCGGCGCGGGCGGGTTTCGAACTGACGCTCGATCTCGGCGCGCGCGGTTCATGCCAGATCGGCGGCAATCTCGCGACGAACGCGGGCGGCAATCGCGTGATCCAGTCGGGCACCGCTCGGGAGCAGGTGCTGGGGCTCGAAGCCGTGCTGGCAACCGGTACGGTGCTGACTTCGATGAGCCGGATGGTCAAGAACAACACGGGCTACGATCTCAAGCATCTTTTCATCGGCTCGGAAGGCACGCTTGGCATCATCACGCGCGCGGTGCTGAAGCTGCATCCGCCGCGTGCGTCGCGTCATACGGCGCTCGTCGCGCTCGATGGCTACGACGCGGCGGTCGACCTGCTGCGCCGTCTGACGAAGCGGTTCGGCAACGATATCGGTGCGTTCGAGATCATGTGGCCGGATTTCTTCGACTTTGGCGTGTCGCTGACCGCTGAAGCGCGCTCACCGTTTGCGCAGGCTTATCCGCTTTACGCGCTGATCGAACATGCAAGTTTCGATGCCGCCGACGACGGCCAGCGCTTCGCATCCGCGCTCGGCGATGCGCTGGAATCGCGCGCGATCCGCGACGCGGTGATCGCGCAATCGGTCGCCGATGCGCGCGCGTTGTGGGCGATCCGCGAATGCACCGCGGAGTTTCCATCGCGGCTTGACCCGGTGAATTTCGACGTGAGCCTTTCGATCGGCGAGATCGGCCGCTTTGTCGACCAGTGTCGTGCCGCGCTCGACAGAAAATGGCCGGGCAACCGTTCATATTTCTTCGGCCATATCGGCGATTCGAACCTGCATGTGACCGTCGACGGTCATTCGGTGCCGGGCGTCGGACATCATGCGATTTACGCGTTCGTCTACGAGATGCTGGGGCCGCTGAACGGCTCGGTGTCGGCGGAACATGGCGTCGGGCTTCTCAAGCGCGAGTTTCTGCCGATCTCGCGCTCGCCAGAGGAGCTTGCGGCGATGCGCGCGATCAAGCATGCACTCGACCCGAACGGCATCCTGAATCCGGGCAAACTTCTTTAGACACGAGCGCGGCTCGCGCATCGGGCATTTTGCTCAATGCGCTAGCAGATGCCGTGCAATCACCGGGTAGACATCGATCGCGGCCCGCTTGCCGAATATGCAGTCGATGTGGCCGTATCCGTTGATGATGTGGCGCTCGAAGTTATCCGGCCCGAACTGGTCGACCAGCAGGTTGTAGGTCTTCTCCGTGCTCTCGGGTAGATAAACGCGGTTCTCCGAACCGTGAATGAACGCGACCGGCAGGTTCATGCGGGCGATATTCGGCATGTAGATATCGTCGCCATCGGCGCTAACCAGGTGTCCCTTGCGGACGATTTCGGCCAGCTGGTCGAAGAGTTCCACGTCGTGTACGCCGAACAGTTCCTGCAGATTCGAATGCAGCAGGTCGTCGAGTTGCGCGTGTTCGTAGAGCAGCCCGTACAGGAACGTCGCGCGATGGCACACGGCGCTCGTGCATTCTTCATCGTCTTCCACCGGATAGAACTTCAGTGCGTCGTCGATCAGATTCTTCGGCCACGTGTCGCGTTTCGTGTACGCGGTCATGTCCTTGATGCCGATGTGCTTGAGAATGTCCGGCAGGTGCAGGCCCGCCTTGATCCGCGCGGGCAGCGGGGGCACGAGATGCGCGGAGACCTGCGAGAGCACCACGGAACGCACGCCCTTCAACCCCGACAGCAGCGACATCGTGCAGGCCACGGCGCCAAAGCAGTGCGCGAAAATCTGGATGCTGTCCGCGCCCGACAGCTCGCGCACTTTCGCGACGGCAGCGGGGACGTCGTATCGCGCGACGGCGTCGGCGGTCGTGGGGTCGGGCGCACCCGGCAGCTCGATACTCACGCGCAGATCGACGAGCCATACATCGTGCTGCGTGGCGCACAGGAATTCGACGAGATTCGTATCGATGAGATCCGTCGAATAGATACGGCTCGACACACCCGAGCCGTGAACCAGCAGAACCGGCCCGTTGTTGCCGCCGTGAAAACGCGTGAGCCGCAGCGTCTTGCCGTCTTCGGTGTTGAAGAACGAAACCTGCGGCACGGGTGCGCGCAAGGCCCGCTTCACGCGCGGCTTCGCGTCAGGGTCGAAATATTGCAGCGGCGCGGCGACGCCGCCATATTCGTTAAAGAGCACGCCGCTGAAGAATTTGCCGAACTTCACCGCCCACGCGAGCCGCGTTTCGGCGTCGGGCGCGTTGGTGATGTCGTAGGTGCGCGACTGTTTCAGGAAATTCTCGAACGTGATGATGAGCGTCGCCGTTCCGATGACGGGCGCGTCTTCGGCGGGCGATTCGCGCATCTGGCCGTAGAGCGTGTTGGTCTGCGTCCACAGTTCGAGCAGCGAGGTGTGCGTGATGATTTTCTGGCCGAAGAAGTAGTACGTTTTGCCTTCGAGGGACTGGAGCGTCATCCGGTAATTCATGTCGCGCCGGTCGACATTGTCCTTGTCGACGACGAAAAGGTTAAAGCGTCCCTCGCTGATCGTGAGCGGTTGCGCCGACAACGCAACGCACGTCATCGTGCCGGCGATGCCCGCACGATGCTGCGGATTCTTCATCATGTCGTCGAGATCGTCCGACTTGATGGTCGCCGTGAACTGCATCCTGACGGCATTCTTCGCGCCAGTGGGCGTGTAGTCGCCGATCATCGTTTCGGTAAAGCGGATGCCGACCTTCGGTTGCGACGGCGGCGCGGACGTGCCCGCCGATTCGTAGTCGATAGTCCAGCCGTGTGACGTAGCCAGTTGCACGCAGTTGCGTTCGGCCAGCGCGGAAATCGTCAGCAGCGGATTGACGCCGAGCGACATCGGCATCACGGCGCCATCCATCACGTAGAGCCCGTCGTGTACCGCGTTGCCCGCCGCGCCGCTGAACACGCGGCCGGCCTGATCGACGACGCCGTTCGCGGCATCTTCGGCCATGCCGCATCCGCCAAGCGGATGCACGGTCACGAGCCGGTCCTTGAATGCATCGAGCGAGATCGGATTACGCACATATTCGCCACCGAGCGCGACGCTCGCGTCTTCGAGCGATTGTTCGACGGTCGCATAGATCGGCTGCTTGCCCGCATTCGGCCAGCTGATGCGCGGCCGGCCGTCTTCGACCGAAATCTCGCCGCTTTCGTCGTCGTGGGCCATCACGAGATACGTCTGCGTGTTGCGCATCGCGCCGCGATACGGCCCGCGCAGCACGCTTTCGAGAATGCGCGCTTCGCTGTCGAGCGCGCCTTCTCCGGGCAGATCCGGCACGCGCACGCCGGCGACCGGAGCGGTGACGCCGAGCACGCCCATCATCATGCCGCCGATCGGCGCCGCGAGCGATCCTTCCTCGATCACGAAGCCATCCTTCACGTTGGGCGTGTCGCGATGATCGATGATGCCGCAGATCGTCGGGCCCACTGGCGGGATGTCGCCGGGCTTGTGGGTGCCCCAGCCGACGCCGTTGATTTCCGTGTCGGTGTTGAACGCGAATGCGAGGACGTCGCCGTTGCCGGTGAAATGATGGCCGAGTTGCGGCGACACGCTGAGCCCCGCCTGCTTGGAGCGCAGCAGAATCGCGCTCGAGCCGATCGTGCCGGCCGACAGGATCACATGATCGGCCAGCACGAAGAGATCGGGCGCATCATAGATTTCCCGGCCGACGTCGACCACCTGGTAGCGCACCATCCATTTCTGCGTTGCCTTGTCACGAACGACGGAATGTACGGCCGCGCCCGTGAAGATCTGCGCGCCGTGCGCGACGGCATCGGGCAGATAGTTCATGTGCGTCGAATTCTTCGCTTCGTGATTGCAGCCTGAATTGCAGTCGCCGCAACCGATGCACCGTTCCTGATGCACGCCGGCCGCGTTGGGTCCGGTCGTAAACGTGACGGTGATCGGCGGCCGGTAGAAACGGTCTTCCATGCCCAGCGCCTTCGCCGACAGTTCCAGCGCATCGAGTTTCGGCAGACGCGGATAGTCCGGCGGCACCGGCGACGGAGTCAGCATGGCGACGGCGCGGGCGTACGCCTTGTCGAGACCGTCCCTGTCGTTGCGCACCGCGGCCGGCCAGCGCGGATCGTCCCACAGACGCGGATCGGGATGCAGCGCGACGTTCGCATTGATGAGCGACGTGCCGCCAAGCCCGCAGCCGACGACAGCATTCACTTCCGCGTTGAGGTGTACTTCCAGTAGCGCGAGCGGCGAGCCGATCTGTTTGAACGCGGTGTTGTACTGCACCTGCCCGATCCCTTCGAGCGGTGTCGCCGGAAACTCGCCCGCCATGAATTCACGTCCGCGCTCGAGCAGGCACACCTTGCGTTTCGCCCGCGCCATGCGGCTCGCGGCAATGGCGCCGCCGTAACCAGACCCGACGACAACGACCTCGTAATGCGGCTCTATCGCGGCAATGGCGCTGGACAAGCGGTTCATACGATCACCTCGCATGCACGTGCGCAGGGTGGGAAAACCCTGGCAGGACTGGACGGAACGGACGGGAAGGCGCGGCGCGACACGGCGGACACGCGGCGCGTCTGTTTATCTTAGACGGCACACGTCCGCACAATTAAAAAAATGCAGGTATCCGGAGTTAGAGGTTGACGTTCGCCATGCATGCCCGCGTGGCGCTGGCCCTCAGGGGCGCCTCGCCAATACTTTCTGCATTCGGCAAATGCAGCACTGGCAGATGCCAAAGTGGCAATTGCGTCGACGCGCAAGGCTCGACCGCACGCTGGGCGCACTGTTCCGCGCAATACTTTTCCCCAGCGCCTGAGAGACCTGAACCACAACGGACCGGGGAGACCGGCTAGATACGCTTCGCTTCACGAATGCTCTTCAGGAACGCACGAGTCCGGTCACGCTCAGGCTCGCCAAAAATCTGTTCCGACGATCCCTCTTCATACACGGAGCCGTCGCACAGAAAACATACCTTCGACGATACTTCTCGTGCGAAACCCATTTCGTGCGTTGCGAGCAGCATCGTCATCCCTTCACTCGCAAGATTCCGGACGAGATTCAAGACTTCAGAAACAAGCTCGGGATCCAGTGCGGAAGTGATTTCATCGAGCAACAACACCATCGGATCCATCGCCAATGCGCGCACGATCGCCACACGTTGCTGCTGGCCGCCTGACAGCCGATCCGGATATTCCTTTGCCTTGTGTGCGAGGCCAACGCGTTTGAGCAGAGCCATGGCGCATTCTTCGGCCTCGTCCCTGGGCTGCTTCAAAACGCGGATCGGGGCTAGCGTCACGTTCTCGAGGACGCTCATGTGTGGAAACAGGTTATAGCCCTGAAACACAATGCCAATGTCTCGACGCAATGCGTTCACATCTACACCAGGACCGGTGATCCGGTCTCCATGGACCAGTATTTCGCCATCGTCAATCGACTCAAGGCCATTGATACAGCGCAGCAGTGTCGATTTTCCGGAACCAGACGGCCCAATCAGGCAGACGACGTCATGCTCTTCGACTGTCATCGCCAGGCGTTTTATAACGGGCACCTCACCGTACGACTTTGAGATGCCACGAATGTCAATGAACGACATCAGAATCGTCTCCCTCAGACTTCGCTGGCGCGCATACGTGCACGATCGCGCCGCATCATCCGCTCCACGAATCTGGTCTGTGGAATTGATACGACGATGAAAAGCAGAGCCACCGTGCTGACAGCAGAGAGGTTGTAGTAATTCGACGCAATCAACATCGACTGGTTGAATGAATCGATAACCCCGACGACAGAAACCAGCGCAGTATCCTTCTGCAAGGAAATGAAGGAATTGAGCAGTGGCGGAATAATCTGTCGAATCCCCTGTGGAATGATCACGAAACGCAAAGTCTGAAAGTGGGACAACCCGAGCGAGCGGGCCGCGGCACGCTGGCTCCCGTGGATGCTCAAAATTCCGGCGCGGTAAATCTCCGCGACGTAGGCACCTACCGTCAATGTCAATGCGACAACGACGAAGATCGTGAGGGAAAGATCTTTAAGCACCGGTATACCGGTCAATGGAATCCCGAAGCCAACCAGATAAATGACCAGCACCGCGGGAACCGCACGGAAGATATCGACATAAGCGGTTGCGATAAAACGCACGGGTTTGCCCGCTATGCCCGGCGCGAACATCGCGAGCGCCACGAACAATCCCCAGATCAGGACCAGGATCTCTGTTACGACCGAGATCTTCACGTTCATCCAGAAAGCGGAAAGTACCAATGGGAACGTCTTGACCATCAACGGTACCTGGAAAAACGTCCTGGCGACCGCCTGATGGTTGACCAGAAGGAACTGGAACACAAAAATCATGACCAGTTGCGCCAATGCATATCCCAGGGTGATAAAGCACTGGTCTCTGGCCGCCGAGCGGGCAACGCGTGCCTGCACCAGATCCTGGCGCGCAGCCGCGGCGCGGATACCACTGGACCATCGAAGTGCCCGAACCAGCGGCAGGACGATCACTATCGACAGCAGCGCCAGAAATACGGTGATGGCGTTGGTCGAGGCGCCATCGAACTGGATTGACAGGAAGAAGGTACGCAATACGGCAATCGTGTACCCACTTCCTGCTACGACGACGGATACCGCCAACACTGACGCAAGCAGCAGTGACACGGGCACGCACGGAATGCCACCCATCTTCAGACGTCGCCCGCTCCCGATAGCGCCCGGCAAAATGTCGCTCGTCTGTTGCGTTGTGTTGCTCATGGTTTCGGCTCGCTTAAGGGGTCAACACGGGCAGTTTGGTGGGATCCATGCCGAGCTCCGGAGTCAGATATTTGCTGGTCAGTCGTGCGAGCGTGCCGTCTTTCCTGAGACCTTCGATCAACTGGTTGAATGCCGCGAGATTAGGAGAATCCTTGTTAACCAGTCCGCCCCATCTTTCACCTGTGTCGAAGCGCCCGGCAACTTCCAGCGCGCCGTTTGAGTTCTTCGCGCGCAAAAGGACGTTCGGCGTGTCATAGATCACTGCGTCGACTTGCCCCGCAGCCAGTGCCGTATACATGGAAGGAGGATCGTTGAACACTTTGGGCTGCTCGGCGGGTTTGATTTTTTCAACGATGTAATCGTAGGCCGTGGTTCCCCGCTCAACCGCGTAACGCAGAGTACCCAGGCTCTTCTTGTCGACTTTGGTGCCGGCCTTAACAAGAATCCCCTGATCGGAGTCGAAGTACGGTTCAGTGAAATTCACCACCTTCTTGCGTGCGTCGGTGATGGTGATTTCACTCAACGCGATATCAAAGCCCTGGGATTGTCCCGTCAGAATCTGTTGAAAGGATCGACTGACAAGAATCACTCGATCGAGGCCCGCGCGATACGCCATGTTAGCGGCCATGCAGTACTCGAATCCGTCTTTGATCGTGTCGAGGGAATCGCCATTCCACCATCCAGGCACACCGAGAACCGGTCGTACCGAAAGCGCTCCAGGGACGACGGTCGTCAACTTGACCGAACCTTTTTCTCCCGTTACCTCGCACTTCCCAAAGTCCGATGCAGCGAACGCGGTGACTGTGAAAGCACTCAAGACGAAGGCAACCGCAGCCCGATTAAGCCATCCTGCATGTGCTTTTGCGCCAGGACCTCTGATTTGTGTCATCTTTGTCTCCTCGATTATGGAATGAAGCGCCTTCAACGACCGACTACACGTTCTTGCAGATTGTCCACCCCGACAGCGGTGCGAAATCCATGTACCTTCCGCTCAGCTCATGCACGGCGTCGCCGGTTGCGCAATGCCGCCATGAGGCATGCCACCCGACACATCCCCCCAAAGGACCGCATGATCTTCAGGCAACGCGCGCGAATTGGGCACTGATAACCAGAGCCTCATCAGCATTCGATCCTGGCCGGTACTCACATCGTCTTTAAAGGCCGTGCGCCCGTGATAGATGACGTGGTTGTTGAGAAGCTGGATGTCGCCAGGCGCAAATCGCATCTCGAAGCAATGTTTCTGGGCAAGCTCCAGCATCATCCGGATAGCCTCATGCTCGGAACCGGTCAATCTGCGGACGCCGGAAAGCAGTTGCGCATTCTCGATGTAGGTCAGCGAAAAGTGACTCGTCAGCTTACCGTCCCGGACACCGAAAACCGGTAGATCGTAAGTCACATGCTGCCCTCCCGCTTCCTCTCCAAACCGGCTCCGCGGAATGGGTGCGCAAAGCAGGGCATGGAGATCTGGCCGAAGCCGCCGCATCTCGTTGTAAACAGTCGCGCTGCTGGCGAGCTTGCTGACGCCGCCTTCCGACGCCTGACGCACACAAAGCAAACCCACGACGTCGCAGCGGTCCGTGTGAAAGCGCAACTCTCCGGGCGAGAGTGTCCGCGCGCCCGACGAAAGAAATTCCTTGCCCGCTGCGTCCACCGTCGCGCCGTAGAGCTTGACGCCCACTCCTGCACCTTCGTCTTTTATCTCCCGCATCAATTCACCGCGGCGATTCTGAAACATGGGCGTCCCTAAATGACGACCCAATCCATACCAGATGCGGCGCAACTGTTGCTGGCTATAACGACTGACATCGAGGCCACGGATCTTCACCATCCCGGAGCCGTTCTCCAGTTCATCGCGCACGTCGTCGAAGAATGCATCGGCGCCTGGCAGCGGAAAGTTATCGCGGTCGACTTCGCTCCAGTCGATCTCTCCCAACTTGTCGACCGCGGCGTCGATCCCGTCCAGCACTGCCGGAGGAAACACCTTGACCCATCGAGGGTTCTGCTGGATTTCGACGCCACTCCACACACATGCACCCTGCAGATAATCGGCTGAAGACATTGGCTCTCCAAAGAAACTGAGACTGTAGCGGTGATGCAATTCGACAGAACAACCCTTGACCGTCCCCCAACCTGCGACTTATCCGGACGCCGGCATCTGGCGCATTGCATGGTTGTATATACAAGAAATCAAGATAAACCGCGTTGTCTAGTCAATCAAGAAATTATCACTACGATGCGGGCAAACACCTACCTTGGGACGACAACGCAGATCGCTGGCTTCAATCTCGCGCGGCGCCGGAAAATCGCTGGCTGGTTTTTTACCTGGACAACATCCCTGAATGGCGGTTAACTGTGCCCCGATCCGATCTTGTATATACAAATACACGAAGTCATTCCGGAATCGCAATCGGGGCAAGTGCTGATGCACATGGTCGCTGCGATGAAGGAAATCACCGGCAGCGACGAACAGCCAGCGATATATAAAAGTACGGATCTTTGTTGTGGAACGTAATGCACTATTAGAGGCATCATTCGATGTTATAATTGATGCTCTCGTTTAAGGAGGTTCCCATGCGTACAACTATCGCGCTCGATGACGACCTGATCGCCAGGGCGCAGGCCTATACCGGCGTAGAGGAAAAAACGGCACTCGTGCGCGAAGCGCTAAAGGCGTTGATCCAGCGTGAAGCCGCGAAACGACTCGCGAATCTTGGCGGTAGCCAACCGGGTATCAAGGGCGCGCCACGGCGCCGGCAGGACGTTGAATGATTCTGGTCGACACGTCGGTCTGGATTGACCATATCAGTGCCTCCGATTCCATGCTGGTCAGCCTGCTTAACGAGGAGCGTGTGCTGGCTCATCCCTATGTGACAGGCGAGATTTTGCTCGGGAGTCTACGTAATCGTGACGCCGTGTCTGGCGCTTTGCTCGACCTGCCACGCGCGCCAGTCGCAACACCGGAGGAAATTTTTTACCTGATCAAGCACGAGGGTTTGTTCAACCGCGGCATCGGATACGTCGACACTTCACTGCTGGCGTCCGCGCGTCTCCAACCCGGCATCACCATCTGGACGCGCGATAAGCGATTGAAGAAAGTTGCCGATGAACTCAATCTCGGCGCGATGCTCGCGCACTAGATAGCTTGCAGCTGCATTTCCGGATGCCAAAAAACGCAGTCCTCCGTGCGCCCGGTCCGCACACGAAGGACTGCACCCAGCTGCGCTTCAGTCAGGCGGCTGCTTCATTCATTTCCTGCGCGTTCGATTCGGCGGCGAGCAGATTCAGCACGACGAGAATCGCGTCGCGGTTGTCGAGACTGATCTCGATGCCGAGTACGTCGGTGAGCCAGCAGCCGATCTTCGTATTGGAAAAATCGCCGGCGTCGGCCGTCTTTTTCATGGTGACGCCGAGTTTGACGGCGCGATAGTGATACGACGGCACGCTGAACTGCGCGGCAACCGCGGAAAGACCGCCCTTGCATTCGGAGCACCAGCCAAGGCTGCCGGCGAGCACGATCTGCTCGGGTTCGTCGAGGCTGGCGATAAAGGCCCGGGCGGCGCGGCGCACGCAGTGCTCGTTGAGACCGTAATCGGTCAGCACGCTGTCGACGGGGTCTTCGAGCGCCTGCGCGTGCAGGTCGATTTCCTGTTCCATGCCGTCGTTTTCCATGGAGACGTTACGTTGATGACTTGCACTGCGCAGACAGTCGATCAGATAACGGCGGAAGTACGCACAGAGCGCGTAGCTGCTCGACGGCGCGCTTTCCGGGCAGGCCTGCGATCCGGTGTGGCCCGGCGCGAGACGCAGCACCTTCGTGTAGATGAACTGCGCGACGAGTTCTTCCTTGTCTTCGCCGAGCGCCTGCAGCTCGACGGGATGATAGGCCCGCAGCGCGCGCCGCACGAGATCGTACATCGACGCCATTTCGTCGTGCGAGAGTTGGGTGCGACGCCGCCACAGATCGGGCAGGATCGCGTCGTCGAGGTGTCGTGCCAGTTCGCGGCCCGCAATGGCGCCCATGAAAGCCTCCGTCGGTTAATTTGAGGCATGGAGCGCGGGGGAAGCGGATAATCCGCCGGGAAGCCTTGAAGCTGGCTGTCTGAAAAGCCCCGAAAGGCTTCGGCCGCGCTGGTAAGTTGCAACCAGTATGGTTTTTGCCGGCGGCTTCGCCTATATGGATTAAGTGTTAGCTGATGGGTAAACTGCCGGGTAAACCATCGCGACGAAACGGCATAACGGGCAGAACGGACATCACGGCGCGTGCAACCCGCACGGTTCGCCGTCCAGACCGCCGGCTTCCGGCAAGGAGACCGCACGATGCGGGCCGATCCCATCCAGCGCGCCATTGACGAAGATCTCGTGCCGGTCCTGTATGCGCAGGATCCGATTGCCTTTGTATCGCACTGGTTTTCGATCGTCGTGCTGGTCGCGATCTACTGGCCCGATATTCCGTTCCCCCATCTGTTCGCGCTGTGTTTCGGCTTTTACGGCTTCGCCAACTGCGCGGGGCTCGCGCTGTGGCTGTGCAATCGCCGCTGGCCCACGGCGCTT
This sequence comes from Paraburkholderia gardini, assembly GCF_907164545.1. Classification (NCBI taxonomy): domain Bacteria; kingdom Pseudomonadati; phylum Pseudomonadota; class Betaproteobacteria; order Burkholderiales; family Burkholderiaceae; genus Paraburkholderia; species Paraburkholderia gardini. The sequence continues at coordinate 60,342 of NZ_CAJQZB010000010.1, forward strand.
TCGCCGCGCGCCTGGATCAATCTGCACGCGCTGCGCGGTGCGCTGCTCTACTCGGCGCCGGGTGCCGCGATCTGGTTCGCGTTCCAGAGCGTCCATGTCGACCTGCCGCTGCTGCACACGGTGATGCTCGTCACGCTCGCAGCCGGCGTGTTCATGTCGAACGGTTTCGATTTTCTCAACTTCGTGACCGCGATTCCGTTCCTGCTATTGCCGGCCATTGCGCTTCATTTCAGCGTCCACACGTTCGACCGCACGATTCTCGCGATCGTCCTCGCGTTTTTCTTCTGCGCGATCAACGTGTATGCGCTGAGCTACCGGAAGCTGTTCCGCCGGGTCGTCGAGGCGCGCGTCGACCAGCAGTATCTGGCCGAATCGTTGGCCGCGCAGAAGCTGGTCGCCGAAGAGGCGAGCCTCGCGAAGACACGGTTTTTCGCGGCCGCGAGCCACGATCTGCGGCAGCCGCTGCATGCGATCGGGCTGCTCGCGGCGTCGCTCAACGACGGCACCGTCGCGCCCGCGCAGCACGCGAAGACCGCCGACCATATCGTGCGCAACGTCGAGGCGCTCAACCAGCTGTTCAACCAGGTGCTCGACCTCGCGCGGCTGGAGAGCGGGGTGACGCAGGTGATCCGGCTGCATTTCCGGCTCGACGAACTGTTCGAGCGCGTCGGTAGCCAGTACCGGCCGCAGGCCGCCGCGAAAGGGCTGGCGCTGCGGATCGCGCCGACTGCCGTCGTGGTGCATGGCGATCCGGTGCTGCTCGAACGCGTGCTGAGCAACCTGCTGTCCAACGCGGTGCGTTATACCGAGGACGGCGCGATCTGGCTGGGTTTTCGTCGCGCGGGGCGCCGCGCGGGCGGCTATATCGAAGTGCGCGATTCAGGTATCGGCATTCCGCGCGCTGAACAGGAGCGCATTTTCGAGGAGTTCTATCAGGTCGCCAATCCGCAGCGCGACGCGCGCCAGGGGCACGGCCTCGGGCTGCCGACCGTGCGCCGGCTGGTGGGACTGCTGGGCGGAGAATTGCAGATGAACTCGGCGCCGGGGCGCGGTTCGACGTTCCGGTTCCTCGTTCAGCCGGGCGACCCGGCGCGGATCGTGTCGAGTCTCGGCGACACCGTGGTGAACAGTCCGGCGATCGAAGGGCGGCGTGTGCTATGCATCGACGACGATCCATCGATTCTCGAAGGGCTGTCGGCGTTGCTTGGTCGCTGGGGCTGCGTCGTGCGCGGCGTACCGGACGAAATCCAGGCGCTGCAGGCGGTCGACGAAGGGTTCGTGCCGGATGCGGTGCTTTGCGACTACCAGTTGTCGAACCATCGAACGGGCGCGCAGGCGCTGTACGCCGTGCGCGATGCGCTGCGCCACACGGGGCACGGCGAGGTCGCCACGCTGCTGATTACCGGCGACATGGCTTCGCCCGATCTGGAGGCGCTCTCCGCGCAGGGTATTCCGGTGCTGCACAAACCGGTGACGCCGGCGCGTCTGCGCCGCACGCTTGAAAGCCTGTGGCAGCAGCACGCGGCGAAAAGCGGCGTCGAATCGGGTACGACAGGTGGCGAGTCGGCTGGTGCGCAGCCGCCTGTCGCCATCGACGGACAGCATTGAACGCACTGCCCGCAACACGATACGTGCAATCTCCGCGCTAAAGCGTTTTGCCGGCTTCGAGCCAGCCGTTGATCACGGCGATCGCGGTGGACCGGTTATGCACGCCCAGCGCCCGGAAAATCACCGACAGATGTACCTTGACGGTTCCTTCGGCGACACCGAGTTCACGCGCGATCATCTTGTTGGTCCAGCCGCGATGCACGAGCCGCATGATGTCCTGCTGGCGCGGCGACAGGTTTTCCAGCAGATGCCGCTGATGCGGCTGCAACTGATGCGCGGGCGGCACGGTTTCGAGGACGGCTGTCTCGGCGCCCGCGGGAGCGCGCGCGGCCGCCGCGCCGGCCGCGTCGCGCGTGCCGAGCAGGCTGAGCGCTTCCATCGGCACGTAGGCGCCGCCGGACAGCACCAGTTCGATCGCCTTCAACATCACGCTCGCGGGCTGGCGCTTCGGCACGAAGCCGAGCGCGCCGGCGGCGAGCACGGCGCGCATTTCGTCGGGCGATTCTTCAGCGGAAAGGACGACCACCGGCAACGCCGGGTTCGCCTTGAGCAGGACTTCCAGCGATCCCGCTCCCTCCATGCCGGGCATGTGCAGATCGACAATCGCGAGGTCATGGTTGGCATCGGGCCGCGCGGCGGCGGCGAGCGTCTCCCACGTATCGGCCTCGTCGAACTGGGCATCGGCATCGAGTCCGCGCAGCAGGCCTTTGACGCCCTGGCGGATCAGTTCATGGTCGTCGGCCACAAGAAACTTCATGATGTCTCCGCGTGTGGGCCCTGCCGGTTTGTCCTGCTACTCTTGTTGTCTGACGGTCGGAACCGGTCAGCGCCGCAGTGTGGCTATTCTGCCCGATGCGGCGAGCCGATGCGCGTCCGTCTTCTCCCTGTGTCGCCAGGTTGCCTCGCTGCGAGGCGTGACCCCTGGCAACGACCGCAGCAGGCCACGCAGACATCCTTGCATGGCTTACCAGGTAGACGAGTGGATTGAAGCGATTTTGAACCGTTCCACACCTGGCATTGCAGAATATGCGGCACGGTTCAAACGGGTGTTTCTTGTGGGCTTCGCAGCCCGCTTTCCGGCGTGATCGCGTTAACGCGAAACCGCGAAGAGCGTCGCGTTCATGAAGATCCGGAACGCGAAACCGAGCGAGACGGCCGCCGAAACACCGCCGCCCCACAACAGCACGAACCAGAGCCAGCCAGGCAGACGGAAGCTTGCGGCACCGCGCTTGCGTGCGCGGAAACGGGTCAGGGCAGTGAGGCGCATAGGGTTGGCGATGATGTGTGCGACGTGCGTTCCGGTTTCCTCAGTGGATATCCGGCGATGGCTGCTGGTTTTCAGCGGCTTAGTGGTAATGGATATCGCCATGACGAACCTTGCCGCGAAATACCCAGTATCCCATCGTCGTGTACGCGAGGATGACGGGCAGGATCACCGCGGCGCCCACGAGCGTGAACACCTGGCTCGAACGTGGCGCGGCGGCTTCCCAGAGCGTCATGCTCGACGGGATCGCATACGGCCACAGGCTCACCAGCAAGCCGGCGTAGCCGAGCAGCACAAGTCCGAGCGCGAGCGCGAACGGCGTATTGTGGTGACGATTCCGCACGGCACGCCGCATGAAGAACGCGCAGATCGCGACGAGGAGCGGCACCGGCAGCAGGCGATAGAAGAGCCCGTCATGGAACCAGCGCGCGGCGATCGCCGGGTCTTGCAGCGGCGTCCACAGGCTGACCACGGCGATGAACCCGAGCAGCACCACGGTGAGCGGCCAGACAACGCGATGCAGGCGCCGTTGCAGATCGCCTTCGGTCTTCGCGACGAGCCAGCAGCAGCCGAGCAGCGCATACGTGACGACGAGCCCGAGGCCAGTCAGCAGACTGAACGGCGTGAGCCAGCCGAACGCATCGCCGGCGAAGCTGCCGTCCACGACCGGAATGCCCTGCAGGAACGCGCCAAGGACGATGCCCTGAAAGAACGCCGCGCCCGTCGAGCCGCCGATGAACGCCAGGTCCCACAGATGCTTCGTGCGGTTCGCCTTCGAGCGGATTTCGAATGACACGCCACGAAAGATCAGGCACGTAAGCATGAACACGAGCGGCAGATACAGCGCCGAAAGCACCGTCGAATAGACGACCGGAAACACCGCGAAGAGGCCGGCGCCGCCGAGCACGAGCCACGTTTCGTTGCCGTCCCACACGGGCGCGACGGTATTCATCATCAGGTCGCGTTCCTTCTCGTCCGGGAAGAACGGAAACACAATGCCAATGCCGAGATCGAAGCCGTCCAGCACGACATACATGAAAAGGCCCAGTGCGATGATCCCGGCCCACACTACGGTAACGTCCATTTCGTTTTCGCCTTGAAATACAGGGGTTTTATGCAGCGTCGATCATCGCGTCGGCGGCGGAAAGCGGCCGGCGCGCGGTGTGACCGGGTGTGTTGCCAGGCAACGCGTCATGCGTGTCGCCCGGCAGCGTGGGGCCGGTGCGCATCAGCTTGAGCATGTAATAGACGCCGGTGCCGAACACGAGAAAGTAGACGATCACGAATGCCATCAGCGAGATGCCGACCTGCTGCGCCGTCAATGGCGAAACGGCCTGCACGGTACGCATCACGCCGTAGACCACCCACGGCTGGCGTCCGACTTCGGTCGTGATCCAGCCCGCGAGCAGCGTGATGAAACCCGTCGGCCCCATCGCGACGACAAAGCGCAGGAACCACTTCGATTCATAGAGGCGGTCGCCGCGTCGCAGTGCCCACGCGATCAGCGACATCAGGATCATCAGTACGCCGAGCCCGACCATCACGCGAAAACTCCAGAACACGATCGTCGAATTCGGCCGGTCCTGCGGAGCGAAGCTTTTCAGTCCGCGAATCTCGCCATCCCAGCTATGCGTGAGGATCAGGCTGCCGAGGTGTGGAATCGAAACCGCGTAGCGGGTTGTTTCCGCCTTCATGTCGGGCAGGCCGAAGAGGTTGAGCGCCGTGCCGCCTTTTTCCGTGTCCCACAGGCCCTCGATCGCGGCAATCTTGGCCGGTTGATATTCACGCGTGTTGATGCCGTGCTGGTCGCCGACCAGCGCCTGAACCGGTGCGAGAACCAGCAGCATCCAGAGCGCCATCGAGAACATCTTTTTCGTGGCCGCGTCGCGCCGGCCCTTCAGCAGATGCCACGCACCCACGGCCGCGACGACGAGCGCACCGACGATGAACGCGGCGATCGACATGTGCGCGAGCCGGTACGGAAACGACGGGTTGAAGATGATCTTGAACCAGTCGAGCGGCACGACCTGGCCGTTGACGACTTCGAAGCCTTGCGGCGTCTGCATCCAGCTGTTGGACGCGAGAATCCAGAACGTCGAGATCAGCGTGCCGAGCGCGACCATCAGCGTCGCGCCGAAGTGCGCACGCGCGCTGACGCGCTGCCAGCCGAACAGCATGATGCCGAGGAAGCCCGCTTCGAGGAAGAAGGCGGTCATCACCTCGTACATCAGAAGCGGGCCGGTGACGGGGCCCGCGAAACTGGAGAAGCCGGACCAGTTCGTGCCGAACTCGTAGCTCATCACGACGCCGGAGACGACGCCCATGCCGAAGGCCACTGCAAAGATCTTCGACCAGAAGAGACAAAGGTCTTTGTAGTACGCCTTGCCGGTTTTGAGCCAGCGCCGTTCGAGTACGGCGATGAAACTGGCGAGCCCGATGCTCAGCGCCGGAAAGATGATGTGAAAGGAAATCGTGAATGCGAACTGAAGCCGGGCGAGATCGAATGCCGAGAGTGCAGTGTTCATGAGCAGGTTGCGAAAATCAGACTACGCGCGTCGACCGCTGTCGAAACGCACTGCGATGTGCAGATGGACGCAAGCGTAGGGGAATGCGCGCGGATTTGCTGCGTCGCGGAACAGGGCGCGACGGCACGTGCAGGGCAGCACGCACGGACGTTATCGAGATAAGCCGTTGATCAGTATCGGAGTTTTCACGCGGCGGATTTGTGCGCCGCGGCGTGCTGTCGCAGGGGGATGTGCGGCAATCGACCGCGCTGTTTGGGCGCGGGTCGTCGCACTAGATCGACGTGATGCGTGAAGTGCTTCCGTGGCCGGTCGTGAGGCGTGTAATCCCATGCGCGCACCAGGCCGCGATCACAAATGGCGCGGTCATGCAGGTCCAGCCGAGGTGGTTAGCAAGCTGTTGCAGCAGCACCGATAACGCGATGGCCGCGACTGCCGCTATGGCGGCGCTGTCCGCTACCGCAAGCGCGGCGAGCGCGCCGTTGAAACCCAGCAGACCCGCGTCGAACGAGGAGAGTGTCGCGCCGGATAGCAGATGCCCGCCGGTTGCGAGCGCGGCGCCTGCGAGCGCCCAGCACGCGTGCCGTCGCGATGAGGCCGCGATGCCCGCGACGATCAGCATGCCCGGTAACGCGCCCGAAGCGAACGTCGTTTGCGCAACGCCGGCGAACACGCCATGCAGCACGTCCATCGACGAAATCACGCCCACGGCACTGATGACGCCATGCGGTGCATCGGTGTGCGCGGCAGACCCGACCAGCGCAAGCCACGCCCACGTCACGATCAGACACGGGCTCGAATAGCAGCAGACATGAAACCTTTGCAGGAGACGCGACCACGGATCGTGTATCCATGCCGTGGCGGTCGCGGCAAGAATGGCGATGGCGGCGGCGGTCGCATCGTCGGCGATGAACGTGAAGGCGGCCAGTGCGGCCAGCGCGCCGTTGAAACCGTGCAGGCCGGCGCGTGTATCCTGCTCGTCATAACCCGCGAGCACGGCGCTGATGTTCGCGCTGACGGCACCCATGAGCGCCGCGCAGGCGAGCCGGGGATCGCAGATGACGAGTGCCGCGAGCACGCACGCGCCCGTCGCGGCGTTTCCTTGCAGGACGATTTGCCCGAGACTGCGCAGCAGGGTGCGTAGCGCCGCGGATTCGGTCGGGGTGGTCGTCGCGTGCATACAGGATGAAGAGAAGATCGCGCGAAGCACCCGGCGCGACTGGCGGATTGAAACCGCGAGCATAGGTCAGTTGCCCTTCACCCGGCATGTGCCAGCATCGATAGTGGCTATTTGCAGCGTCATCGCTGAAATCGACCTGAAGGAGGTATCGATATGCGTGAAGTCCGCTGGACATCGGAAGAAGGCGACGGCATCGAGCATCTCGCGTTCGATGCGCGCGGTGACGGGTTTCATGTCGAGAGCGCCGTCGTCGGGCAGCGATATGGGCGTTCCTACGGTCTGTTCTACAGCGTGACCTGCGACGTGCAATGGCGCGCGACGCATGCGTGGCTGAAGATCGCGGGCGGTGGCGAAGTGGAACTGCGCGGCGATGGCGCGGGTCACTGGCGCGACGGCAGCGGTCGTGCACTGGACGCAATCGAAGGTTGTATCGACATCGACATCGCCGCCACGCCGTTCACCAACACGTTGCCCATCCGCCGGCTGAAACTGGCAAAGGGTGCGCGTCAGCCGATTTCCGTGGCTTATATTTCGACGCCGGATCTCGCGGTCAGCCGCGTCGAGCAGGCGTACACGTGTATCGAACCCGATCGCGAGTATCGCTACGAAGGCATCTTCCGCAATTTCGCCGCGAACATGACAATCGACGAAGACGGTCTCGTCATCGACTATCCGTCGCTGTTCAGACGTTTGCCTGCGCCTGATCGCCAGTCACTGCGCTGAAAGCCGCGTGCAATCCACGTATCACGCGGCGCCGGAAGAAGAGCCGGCGTGCCGCGATTTCAACACGTTCGACGTTCCGCGTTCTTTCGCGGTTTAACGGGCGGGCGTTCAATTCTTGCGGCTGAAGTCCCGTGGCGGAGCATCGGTGCCCGGGCCAAGCGTGCGTTGCATGAGCGTCGTATCGAGCCATCGGCCGTGCTTGAAGCCGACGGCCTTGAGCGTACCGGTCAGCTCGAAGCCAAGACTGCCGTGCAGCGACATCGAACCGCCGCTTCCGCCATCGGCGATCACGGCGATCATCTGCCGCCACGGTCCCGACTCGCAACGTTCGATCAACGCCTTGAGCAGGATGCGGCCGATGCCGCGCCCGCGAAACGCATCGTCGACATAGATCGAGTCTTCGATCGTGTGGCGATACGCGGCACGCGGCCGGTACGGCGTCGCGTAGCAGTAGCCGGCCACGACACCGTCGACTTCCGCCACCATGTAAGGCAGGCCATGCCCGAGCACCGATTCGCGACGGGCGCGAAGATCGTCGACTGAAGGCGGCGTTTCCTCGAACGATGCGACGCCTGTAAGCACATGGTGCGCGTAGATGGCCTGGATCGCGGGCAGATCGGCTTCGGTGGCGTCGCGCACGTGTGGCGCCGTGGTGCCGGGCGCGGCGTTCGCTTCGGTATGGGATCCGGTATTCATGCGTGTCTGGAAAGAGAGGGGGGAGGCTGGCGTGCGAGCTTTTACTATGCCCGTAGTGCGCACGAATTTGAAGCCGCTCAAAAAAACAGCACGGCTCGCGATGAGCCTGCCTGTGCATGAAAATGTAAGCTGCGGCGCATCGTCAGCAGGACACGCGGCGTTTGCGTGTGTCATCTGCGTGGTATATATCTTCGTACGTGATGCAATTCCTGAACCTGACACGGAGCATGCATGAAATCTGTCATTGCCTTAACAGTACTTGCACTTGCAACGAACGTAGGCGCCCAGACACCGGCCGCATCGCCTGCCAGTGCAGCCAGTTCCAACATGGCCTCGGGCGCGGGTAGCACGAAGCCGGCGGCGCGCGACAGTCATGTCGAGGAACGTATCAGCGAACTCCATTCAGAGCTCAAGATCACACCGGACCAGGAGCCGCAATGGGCAAAGGTCGCGGACTCGATGCGTGACAATGCGCGCACGATGCACGATCTTTTTGAAGCACGGCATAACAGCATGGCGAACGAAACGGCGGTCGAAAACCTGAAGTCGTGGGGCGATATCGCGCAGGCGCATGCCGATGGCAACAAAACGCTGCTCGCCGCGTTCCAGCCGCTTTATGACAGCATGCCCGACGCGCAGAAGAAAATCGCCGATCGGGTTTTCCGGCGTCCCGACACGCATCGTCCGGCGCACAAGTCGTCGAAGAAGAAGTGAGCGGGCGTAGCGTGCTGGACACGTTACGAAACGGGACGTGCGTACAGGCTGCGTCATCCCGCACCCGCGATCACGGAGGCTCGCGATGAAACATCATGCTGCTGCGGTGATCGTCGGATTGAGCATGCTGGCAGCCGTTCAGGGTGCCCGGGCGCGCACCGATGTGAGCGTCGTGATCGGACTGCCGGGTCTGGTCGCCGTGTCGCCGCCGCCGGTCGTGTATGTGCCGCCCGGGAACTACGGGCCGCCGCCCGTCGTCTACAACGGCTATTACGGGCCGGGATGGAACCGGCCACCGTCATATCACCACCGGCCTTACCGGCGCCCACCACCGCCGCCTCCCCGGCCACATCGTCCGCCGCCGCCGCGTCACTAGCATCCGGCGCGTCGACGGTACGCTTCAGCTGTGTGACTACGTAGCCTGAGACGGCGCGCGATGCGTGCTCAGGTTGCGTGCTGCGGCACCGGCGCGCTTTTCGCGAAGCGGCGCGCGCCGCCCACGCATGCAACCACGACAATCGTCACCGCGATCATCGCGGGCGGCACCTGTTCGTGCAGAAGCAGTGCGGCGAGCATCAGCCCGAAGAACGGCTGCAGGAGCTGCAGTTGTCCGACGCCTGCGATGCCGCCCAGCGCCAGTCCGCGATACCAGAACACGAAGCCGATCAGCATGCTGAAGAGCGACACGTACGCGAGCCCCCAGAACGCCGCGTGACTCACACCCGCAAACGATGCGGGCCATGCCCACCACATGAGCGGCAGCATGACCGGCAACGCCAGCACGAGCGCCCACGAAATCACCTGCCAGCCGCCGAGATGACGTGACAGTCGCGCGCCTTCCGCATAGCCCAGTCCGCAGGCGACGATCGCGGCCACCATCAACGTGTCGCCGAGCGGTGACGCATGAATGCCGTTGCGCAGCGCGAACGCCACGACCGATGCGCTACCGAGTGCGGAAAAGAGCCAGAACGCCGGCTGTGGCCGTTCGCCGCCGCGCAGCACGCCGAATATCGCCGTCGAAAGCGGCAGCAGGCCGATGAACACTATCGCGTGCGCGGCCGTGATGTGTTCCAGCGCAAGCGCGGTCAGAAGCGGAAAGCCGACCACCACGCCGAGCGCGACCACCACGAGCGGCAGCAGGTCGCGCCGGGCAGGGCGGGTTTCGCGAAACAGCAGCAGCAACATGAACGCGAGCGTGCCGGCAATCGACGCCCGCGCGACAGTCAGAAAGAAGGGATCGAAACCCTGGACGGCGATGCGCGTCGCGGGCAGCGAGCCGCTGAAAATAAGTACGCCAGCCAGTCCGCTCAGCCAGCCGTTGCCTGTTTTTGTCATGGAGAGTGTCCGATGCTGCATGAAAACGTCGAGCATCCTCTGTCGCACGATAAAGCGTAAGCTACGGATCAGTACAATTCAGACAAACTGTACCGGTCAGGGAGCAGTACGGATGGCGGAAGATGACAGGATGAGTTCGGCGGCCACGGGCACGCGCGTCGCGCTGGTCATGAACACGTTGCGCGAGCGCATCGCGAGCCGCGCGCTGATGCCGGGCGCACGCGTGCCGTCGATCCGCTCGATGACCGACACGCTCGGCGTGTCGAAATCGACGGTGGTCGACGCATATGACCGGCTCGTCGCAGAAGGCGCGATCGTGTCGCGGCGCGGCTCGGGGTTTTTCGTCTCCGGCCACGCGCCGCCGTTCGCGCTCGCCGATATCGGGCCGCCGCGCGATCGTGATGTCGACCCGTTGTGGCTCACGCGTCAATCCCTCGAAAGCGACGCGAAAGCGCTGCGACCCGGCTGCGGCTGGATGCCGGCCGCGTGGATGCCCGAAGAGGGTGTGCGTCGCGCGCTCCGTGCCGTTGCGCGCGACGCGCATGGGCCGCTCGTCGAATACGCGTCGCCGCGCGGCCTGCCTGCGTTGCGCCAGCAGATCGCATGGCGGCTGTCGCAACATGGCGTCGACGCGCCGCCCGAGCAGATCGTGCTCACCGATGGCGGCACGCATGCGCTCGATCTCGTGTGTCGCTTCCTGCTCGAACCAGGCGATACGGTGTTGATCGACGATCCCGGCTACTTCAATTTTCAGGCCCAACTGCGGGCGCACCGGGTGCAGATGGTGAGCGTTCCGTATACATCGTCGGGGCCCGATCTCGCGCAGTTCGAGCAGGCGCTGGTGAAGCATCGTCCGCGGCTTTATGTGACGAACTCCGCGATCCACAACCCGACTGGCGCGACGCTTGCGCCGGCAATCGCACATCGTCTGCTCAAGCTTGCGGGCGAGCACGATCTGCTGATCGTGGAGGACGACATCTTCGCCGACTTCGAGGACGAACCCGCGCCACGGCTTGCCGCATTCGACGGCCTTGCGCGCGTGGTGTCGATCGGCAGCTATTCGAAGACGCTGTCGGCGGCGGTGCGCTGCGGTTATATCGCGGCGCGCGGCGACTGGGTGGAGCCGCTCATCGACCTGAAGCTCGCGACATCGTTCGGCAACGGTGAACTCGCCGCGGGTGTCGTGCATCGCCTGCTGGTGGACGGCACGTACCGGCGCCATCTCGAAACCATGCGCACCCGGCTCGCCGATGCAATGGGCGATACCGCGCGGCGTCTCACGCAGGCAGGCTTGCACATCTGGACGCGACCGCGCGGCGGCATGTTCATCTGGGCGAAGTTGCCGGATTCGCTCGATGCCGCGCGGGTCGCGCGTCATGCGCTCACGGAGGACGTGGTGTTCGCACCGGGCAACGTGTTCAGCGCATCGCAGTCGGCGGCGGGTTTTCTGCGCTTCAACGCGTCGCAATGCACGCGGCCCAGGGTCTACGAAGCATTGCAGCGCGCGATGGAGCGTGCGTCACGCGATACGTGACATGGGGGACGCTGCCCGCGCGGGCAGCGTCGCGTGTCACTGCTTTCCGCACAGGAGCAGCAGCCGCTCCTCGTCGGTGCATGGGCGCTTCGGCGACTTCGCCGGATCATCCGTTGCGGGACCAGGGCCATTCGTTGCCGCGACCGCGGTCTTGTGCGCGAAGCACGCGCGCAGGCGCTTTTCCACTGGCGGATAGTACTTCCATCCTTTGCCTAGATTCGGCAGCTCCATCTTCACCTGCTTCCACTTCGGATGGCCGTGTTCCTGGAGGTTGTCGAAATTCGTGCACAGTGAATCCGCGAACCGGTTGAGATTGCCGACGGTGTCGCGCAGGTTGTAGTCGTACGTGACAAGGAAGGCTTTCACGGTGAGCGTCTGCACGTCTTCCTTAAGCCAGTTCGGATAGTTCGACGCGCGGATCGTCGCGGGAAAATACGTCTGTTTCGCGCGCGCGGTTTCGGGCGCGGCGGGATCGAGCCTGAGTACGCGGATCTGCTGCAGCAGTTCGGGATTCATGTCGGTGAAGAGCCTGGCCGGCTGCCCCGCGACGATCACCGCGACGTCGATTTTCTTCACGATCAGCGCGGCAAGCGCATCTTCGTTCGACAGATGCTGCGCGTACTGATCGGGAACCGGTGCGCCGAACATCAGCCGGTACAGCGTGGTTGCCGATTGCGCGGTGCCGCTGCCAATCAGGCCGACGCTCATGTTCTGGTTCTTGATCTCGTTGATGGTCTTCAGCGGAGAATCGGCGCGCACGACGAAATAGATCTCTTCGTCATAGAGCGGCATGATGAGGCGCAGCGGACGAATCGTCGTGCCCGCGTCGGCGTTGCCGCTGTTCGCCATGTCGACGTACGCCTGATACACGTCCGACTGTACGAGTGCGAGCTTCACGCCGGGTTCGAAACGCATGCGCTGCACGTTTTCGGCGGAGCCTTTGGACGGCATGACTTCGAGATCGATACCTGCCTGCGGCGCGACCCATTTCGCGAGGTCCGCGCCGATCTGGATGTACGTGCCGCGTTCCGGTCCGGTGACGATCTTGTAGTGCGCGTTGTCCGCCAGCGCCACCGACGACGCCAGCGCCAGGCCGATGCATCCCGCCAGAATGAGCTTGAACATGGTCTCCACCTTTTCTGTGTGGTTGTAACTGAGACTCGCGCAGCGTCGCGCGTGGTGTTGAATCAGGTTTGTGATGTCGTGTGTTATGTGATCAGCGAGGCATCCTGATCGATGCGTGCGGTCTGATGTGTCGGGTGCATCGTGTCATGGCGTGATCGCGTCGATGCGTCCGTCAATGCGCGGGCGAAGCCGTCGAGGTTGCCGCCGCGCCACTCGTCGCCGGATGGCTCCAGCCGGATTCGCGAATCGCGCGTTCCCGTGCGTCGATGCTGTTCGCGTCCGTTGCCTGGGTCGCGACAGACGACGGCGGCGCGGGTGATGCAGAAACATTCGCCGATGCGGGTGTCCGTGCCATTGCGGGTGCTGGCACATCCGCCGGCGCCACGACCGCGTTTGCGGGCACACGCGGTGCAGCGGGACGCGGGGCGTGCGCGCGGGGCGCCGCGGCCGCGACCGCCGCGCCGGGTGCGGTGGCCTGTGCGCCGCCGCGCGCGGTCGGCAGTGCGGGCGAGTTCCAGCCGGCCTCGCGGATCGAACGTTCAAGCAGGGTCTTCGCGTCGTTACTGGATGAATCGACGGCGAGTGCACCGGATGCGTTGTGCCGCACGCAACTCCACAGCCGGTCCTGCATGCAGGCGTTCGCCGCGCGTACCAACGCATCGCGCTTGAGCAGGCGTTGAAGCAGATCCTGCTGCATGAGTCGTGTGTCGGCATTGTCGGGCCGTGTGGCGAGCACTTCAGAGAGCGCCGCCTGCGCGCCCGTCAGATCGTTTGCCTGCAGGCTCGCGTGCGCTGCCTGCAGGCTTTCGGGCACATCGCGATGGCGTGTGGGCGTGCGCGTGGGTAACGGAGGAACCGGCGGCACGACGGGCGCCACCGCGACGGCAGCGGCGGGCGCCGCGCCGGGCAATGGCGGCAAGGTTGGGATGGGCGGTATCGATGGCGAAGCAGCGGCGGCCTGTCGCCGCGTCGGCGGCGTCTGCGCCACGGGTGCAGGTGTAACAGGAGCGATCGAAGTGACGCTTTGCGATGGCTGCGCTCCCGGCGCTCCCGGATACGGCTGGATGCTGCCGCTCGCGCTGCTGGCGGCCGGTTCGTCGGCGACCGTATCGGACTTGTGTTCGCTAAAGAGCGTATAGCCCGCGTAGCCGAGTGAAAAAAGAAAGAATGTCAGCACGAGCCCCTTGCTGAAAATCCAGCGGCCCACGCTGCGCCAGACGGGCTCGGGCATATCGAGCGGAGGAATCGGCGTATCGGGCAACATGAGCGGCTGCGCGTGTCCAGCGGGCTGCGCGATATCGGCGGGCATGCCCGTCGGCGGAATGCCGGATGGCGCCGGCGCGTGGGTCTGCGCGTGGACTTGCGGATGGGAAGCCGCTTTCAACCGCACGCCGTAAGCGACGGCATGACTCGCACCACACCACGGACACGTTTCATCTGGCGGATACAGTGCGCCGCCGCACCGTTTGCAGGGTGTCGGGAACGTTCGGCCGGGACTCGTCTGGGTGGACATGCGTTCAACCCACCAGTTATACGCGGTGCCTTTGAACGGCACGTTACGGATCGTCATCACGGCGAACCGCAGTAGCTGCGTAATTCACGGTACTTCAGGGGACATACGCACTGGTCAGCGGACTTGCCGAAGCAGTTTCGGGAGGGCGCCTGAATGCAATATGTGTCGTTTCCGCGCCAACGTCAATCGCGTTCTCGTCTAACGCACACATTGGTTCCGGACACGTCAGGAGAACGATTCAGACAGACATTTTTTGTACGCGCCACATCGCAATGCGGCAGGTTTTTTCTGTCTGGTCAGATGAATGTCGACTGACTGCAGGACTGGACGCGGCGTGCGTCCAGTCGTACGAAAGTCAGGAAAGCAGAGGATCTGCGTGCGTCAGTGATGTTTGCGCAGCGGGATGTCCTTGAGCATCCATGCGAGCACGAACGCCAGCACGACCACGCACGCGGCGACGAAGTACACCGTGTGCAGCGCGCCCGCGAACGCCTGCAGATAATCGTCGCGAAGCGCGGTGGGCAACTGGTGGATCGTGGCCGGCCCAAGCGACTGCGGCAACTCCGTTCCGGCCGGAATGAGTTCACTCAGGCGTGAATGAAGCTGGCGTGAAAACACCGCGCCGAACGCCGCCACTCCCACTGAGCCGCCGATCGAACGGAACAGCGTCGCACCGGACGTTGCCACGCCCATGTGCCGGAATTCGACTGCATTCTGCACGGCGAGAATCAGCACCTGCATGACCATGCCGAGGCCGCAGCCGAGCAGGCCCATGTACAGATACATCACATACAGCGGCGTGGAAATCTGGATGCGCGCCAGCAGGGTCATCGCGACGGCAACGAGAAACGTGCCAGCAATCGGAAATATCCGGTACCGGCCGATCTTGCTGATCACGCGACCTGTGACGACAGACATCACGAGCAGCCCGCCCATCATCGGCAGCATCTGCATGCCGGCTTCCGAGGGCGTCGAATTCTTGACGACCTGCAGGTACACCGGCAGGAACGTGACGGATCCGAACAGCGACACGCCGACGATGAAACCGATCAGACAGCTCAGCAGGAACGTGCGGTCCCTGAAAAGTTCGAGCGGCATGATCGGCTCTTCGGCAAGACGTTCTTCATAAATAAAGCCGCCGATGCATACGAGACCGACCGCGAGCGTGAACCACAATTGCGGCGAACTCCACGGCAGTAGCGTGCCGCCCTGGCTGGTGAACAGGATGATGCAGACCAGTGCGGTCGCGAGGAACCCGGCACCCATGTAGTCGATTGCGTGTTTGATGTGTTTCGTATGCGGTTTGAAAACCGCTGCGATCACGAGCAGCGCGCCGATGCCGAGCGGCAGGTTGATGTAGAAAATCCAGCGCCATGACAGATGCTCGACGAGAAAGCCGCCCAGCAACGGACCGATGATCGTCGCGAGACCGAACACGCCGCCGAACATGCCCTGATAGCGGCCACGGTCGGCCGGCGGAATCACGTCGCCGATGGCGGCCATCGTGACGACCATGAGACCGCCGCCACCGAGACCCTGAAGCGCGCGCAGCACAATCAGCTGCGTCATGTTCTGCGCGGCGCCGCACAGCGCGGAGCCGACAAGGAACAGCACGATGGCCGTCTGCAGGACGATCTTGCGGCCGAACAGGTCGCCGAACTTGCCGTACAGCGGCACGACGATCGTCGAGGCGAGCAGATACGCCGTGACCACCCACGAGAGATTATCCAGACCGCCCAGTTCGCCGACGATGGTTGGCAGGGCGGTCGAGACGATCGTCTGGTCGAGCGCGGCCAGCAGCATGACAAGCAGCAGCGCGGTAAACAGGATGCGCAGCGGCGGATGCGCGGGCGCAGGCGAATCGATGCGGGATTCGCCGAAGTCGCCTGGGTCCGCGCTCAGTGAAGGGGGCTGATCCATGTGAGAGTAGGGTTGCTTGATATTAATTAATGAGAAGATTAATATATGCGATGAAGAACGAATCGTCAAACGGAAATCGTCGAAACGGATATGGCACAGAGAAAACCGGATAGTGGGGGAGCGAGCGGCACGTCGCGGGCGGGGGCAACCGTCACGGCAACACCCGATGACCGTCCGGCGGCAGCCGGCGCCGCGCCGCGTCGTCCTGGCCGGCCCACGGGCAGCGCGCGTGGGTCTGACCAGCGCACGCGGCTCCTCGACGTGGCGCTCGCGCTGTTCGCACGCCAGGGCATCGTCGATACGACGCTCGGCGCCATCGCGCGTGAAGCGGATGTCACGCCGGCGATGGTCCATTACTACTTCAAGACGCGTGACCAGTTGCTCGACGTGCTGATCGACGAGCGCTTCATGCCGCTGCGCGCAGCGCTCGGCGGTGCGTTCGAGGACAATCCGGACGATCCCGTCGCGGCTATCACGCAACTGGCGCGGCGGCTCGTGGACATTGCGATCGAATATCCGTGGTTTCCGCCACTGTGGGTGCGCGAAGTGATCAGCGAGGGCGGCTTGCTCAAGCAGCGCATGTATGCACGGTTTGGCAACGCCCACCGGCTGGCGTTGATCGACTGCATCGCGAAGTGGCAGAAAGCGGGGCGGCTCAATGCGGGTCTGGAGCCGTCGCTCGTGTTTCTTTCGTTACTCGGGCTGACGATCCTCCCGCTCGCGACTTCCAGGGAATGGCGCAACGATCCCATTCATCGTCAGATCAGCGCCGACGACATCGCGCGTCATGCCATTGCGCTGCTTGTGCAGGGTGTCGGGCCACACGGCGCCGCACGCTGAGTGCGGGCGCACCGCAGACCTGTCGCCGGATCCGGCGCGCGATTCGGCACGTATTGTGCTCAACACGATTGAATTCAGAACGTCGATCCGGATGGCGCCGGGGCGTACCTGGCGGCCGTTTGCTCAGGCCCGCATTGCACATGCCGGCTGGCGCGGAGTTCGAACCGGTCGTCGCGCTGAAAGAGACCGGCCGTGCCTTTTTGCACAGCCGGATAATCACGACGGCAATCCGTGAGAGGGATGTCACGACGACATGAGGCCCTGTAAGAAAGGCGTGCAGGGCGCTTTTTTCGCGCGGTTTTTCCGCCGCGTTTTCATGTCTTCGTCTTGATCCCGCGTTATCGTCCGCTGTGCCTGACACAGCGGTGCAGTGCCTGCAACGGAGGACAACGCGATGAGGCTCGCACGCCGCGCAACGCAAAATGACTGCAACCCGTCGCGCAAAACGGGGTCTACCCGAACGTAGCGCACCGGTTCGCCCAGATAACAGCTGCGCGTGACCGCCTAACCTTTCTATAAGCAGCAAAGCAAAATGAACGGAGAGTTGAGACTCGATCAGGCAACCATCGTACTCGTCGAGGATGACCCGCAGAGCCGGGAATCGCTGGCGAGCCTGCTTGAATCGGAAGGGGCACGCGTCATCGCGGTCGCGGACGCGGAAGAAGGTGTCGAGGCGGCGGTCCGGTTGTTACCGGACGCCATCGTCTGCGATATCGATTTGCCCGCCATGGACGGTTTCTACGTTATCCAGCGACTGCGCGACCACGAGATTCGCGGTGACCACGCCCCTTCGGTGGCGGTGGCACTCACCGGCCACACCGACGACGCCTACCGCCTGCGAAGTATCGGCGAAGGTTTTCAGCACTTCATGACGAAACCGGCACGTCCCGACGCGCTCGTCACGCTGTTGCGCGACGCGATCGAGGCGCGCGCGGCAGGTTGAATCCTGAAGTGAGGGTGTGGTGTGGGGTTGAGATGTACACGGGCGATGCGGTGACCCGCGCCGCGGGTGCGCCGCCGCTGTGTACGAAGGAAATCACGCGCGAAGCCCGCGCGTGATCGATGAGATGCGCTATTAACCGCGCGCGACTTCCGCGTTCTTCGCGGGTTTGCCTTCGGGTGACGCGCTTTTCGCTGCGTTTTCTGCCTGGCAGGCAGCGCACAGGCCTTTCAGTTCGATTTCATCGCTGGCGAGACTGTAGCCTGCGTCTTCGATCTGCGCGACGAGCGCCTGACGCAGCTTCGGCTGATGCAGCTCGGTGACGTTGCCACACTGCTGACAGACGACCAGAATGCCATGCTGACATTGCGTCAGATCATGGCACACCGTGAACGCGTTGATCGATTCGATCCGGTGGACCAGCCCGGCGGACAGCAGAAAATCCAGTGCGCGATACACCGTGGGCGGTGCGGAGCCGGGGTGAATCTGACGCATGTCGTCGAGCAGCGAGTACGCCTTCGTTGCCCGGCCTGAGGCAAGCAGCAGTTCCAGCACCTTGCGGCGGATTGGCGTCAATTTCTCGCCGCGTTCGCGACAATATTCTTCTGCCAGCGCGAGCGCAGCCTCCGACGACCCCGTGCCGGCGGGCCCATGGTCGTCGTCGTGGTGGTGTGCGGTCGTAGGGGAAGCGTTCTTCATGCGTCGATTATACGGGGCATCGCGAACTTCGATCGAACGCCCCGTCGAGGCTCCATCAGCGCTCTGTTTTCCATCGGTCAGGCAGCCGGGGCGGGCCGCCCCGGCCAGTCATGTCAGCGGCAGATCGACGTACTTCCGGAATCCGGGACGGTTTTCGAGCCGCGCATACCAGCGCTCCAGATTCGGCATCGAGCCGCGTTCGACGCCTTCCAGACCGAACCAGCGTTTCGCATACGCGCCGAGCACGATATCGGCGAGCGTGAAGTTGTCGGTTTCCAGGAAGAAGCGGCCCACCAGGTGCGTGTCGAGCTGCTTCCACAGTACGCCGACGGCCTGCACATCCCGTTCGAGCGCGGCGAGGTCGCGTGCGGCGGCCGGCGTGCGCACGATCGACCAGAACACCGGGCGCTCCGCCGGCTGCAGGGTGCTCAGCGCCCAGTCGAGCCAGCGGTCGATGCGCGCGCGGATTTTCGGGTCGGCGGGATAGAGAAAGCCCGACGGCGGTCCGTACTGCATCACCAGATAGCGCAGGATCGAGTTCGACTCCCACAGCACGTAATCGCCATCGACGAGCGTCGGGACCTTGCCGGTCGGATTCATCGACAGATAGTCGGGCGCATCGTTGCGGCCGAACTGCATGCCGGCATCGATGCGCTCGTAGGGCAGCGACAGCTCATCGCAACACCACAGGACTTTCTGGACGTTCACGGAATTGGCGCGTCCCCAGATCGTGATCATTCGGCGGTTCTCCTGGAAAGCAAAGCGCCGCGCATGGCCGCGGCGTCGAACCCTGAACGATACACGATGAAGGCGGTTTTTACCGGCCACAGCCACATCGCTGCGTACAATATACCCACTTCAAAGTGACGAGGCATCGCATGGCCCGCATAGTCCCCGACAACTGGAAAAATCTCGCCGCCACCGGCGCCGCCTCGCGCGAGCGCGAAACGCTCGCGTTGCTCGAACATGCTTTGTCCGACGATTACACCGTGTATCACGGCGTGCACTGGACGCGTCTGAACCAGGGCTTTTCGGTGTTCGGCGAAGCGGATTTCGTGATCGTCAGCCCGTCGGGCCGCGTGATGATCGTCGAGCAGAAAACCGGCTTTCTGCGCGAGACGCCCAAGGGACTCGTGAAAGTTCACATGCAGACCGAACGCAACGTCGCGATCGCGCTGGCGCGCACCGTCGAAGGCATGCACCGCCGTTTCACCGCGGCGCTCGGCGCGAACTCGTTTTTCATCGAGGAACTGCTGTATTGCCCCGACCACGTCGTGAAGGACGCCGCGATTGCCGGCGTGAACCCGGCCCGCATCGTCGACGCAACGCGCAAGGAGCGCCTTGCCGCGATCATCCGCGAGGCGCTTCCCGCGGATGAGCCGCGTCTCGCGTGCGCGGCGAAGATCCACCACTTTCTCGCCGACGAACTCGCGCTGACTCCCGACGCGAGCGCGCTCGTCGGCCAGGCGGGCACGCTTGTCACGCGTCTCGCGGGCGGACTCGCGACGTGGGCCCGGCGGCTCGAATTCACGCCGTTCCGTCTACGCGTGACGGGCACGGCGGGTTCCGGCAAGACGCAGCTCGCGGTGCAGGTGATGAAAGACGCGATCGCCGAAGGCAGACGCACGTTGTATGTGTGCTTCAACCGGCCGCTCGCGGATCACATCGCGCGCGTGGCACCGCCCGGGGCGAAGGTCGCGAACTACCATCAGCTCTGCGACTGGATCGCGCGCGACGCGGGCCGCGCGCCGGACTTCGATGCGCCGAACGTGTTCGAACAGCTCGAAGCCACGTTCGCGCAATCGCCGGTCGACGCGCGCTGGCAGTTCGACGTGCTGATCGTCGATGAAGGGCAGGATTTCCAGCAGCCGTGGGTCGCGGCGCTCGAACGTCTGTTGCGCCCGGGTGCCGCCTGGTGGTGGCTCGAGGATCCGCTGCAAAACCTGTATATGCGCGCGTCTGTCGAGTT
Organism: Paraburkholderia gardini; assembly: GCF_907164545.1. Taxonomy (NCBI): domain Bacteria; kingdom Pseudomonadati; phylum Pseudomonadota; class Betaproteobacteria; order Burkholderiales; family Burkholderiaceae; genus Paraburkholderia; species Paraburkholderia gardini. The sequence continues at coordinate 80,924 of NZ_CAJQZB010000010.1, forward strand.
GCCCGGCTGGACGACGCTGACGGAAACCACGAACTACCGCAGCCCGCGCGATATCCTCGATTACGTGCGCGAACTCGTCGGTGCGACGACGCCGCTCGCGGCTGGACTGACGGCGGGCAGTCCATTCGACGGCTCGGACATTTCGTTTTCCACCTACGACGAAGCCAACGCAACCGAAGGCAGCATCGACGCGACCAAACGCGCGATCACGCATGCGCTCGGGCTCGGCTTTCGCAGGCAGGACATCGCGGTGCTGTCGTTTCGCGGGCGTGAAGGCTCGGCGATGACGTCGCTCGATCAGCTCGGCCCGCACCGTCTGCGCAGTTTCACGGGCCGATACGACCTGTTCGGCAATCCGGAGTATCGCGAGGGCGACGTGCTGCTGGAGTCGATCTATCGTTTCAAGGGACAGTCCGCGCCGTGCGTGATTCTCACCGAAGTCGATTTCGAGCAGTTCGACGAACGCATCGCGCGCAAGCTGTTCGTCGGCGCGACGCGCGCGACGATGAAGCTGATGGTCGTCGCGACAGGGCGCGCGGCGCGGCATCTGCGTGCGTCGCAGGCCGACTGGGCGTTGACGGCCGACGAACGTTGACGTATACGGCTGGAACCATAAAAAGACAAAAGGACCGTTGAACATGCGTTACCCGAAAGCCCTGTTGTGGGCCTTCCTTGCACTGGCTGTCGTTGCGGACACCGCATGGGCCGCGCCGTTGACGCTCGACGTCAAGGGCGCGATTACACAGACGAACGATGCCGCGCACACCGTCTTTCATTTCTCGGAAGCACAACTGCTGGCGCTGCCGGCGCGTTCCATCACGACTTCCACCGCATGGACGCCGAAATCCACGTTCACCGGCCCGTCGCTGTCGGACGTTCTCGCGACGGTCGGCGCGCACGGCACGATGCTGGAAATCCACACGCTGGATGATTACATCTGCACGGTTCCCGTGGCGGACGCAGCCAGATATGGCGTGATCGTCGCGTACAGCATGAACGGCAAACGTCTGAAGGTCAGCGATTTCGGTCCGCTGTTCCTCATCTATCCGCGCGATGCGTTTCCGGCAGAGCTCGAAGGCGCGGGCGGCGACGCGAAATTCGCATGGCAGATCAAGTCGATCGTCGTCAAATGAAAACGCCGCCGCCGGATGACCTGTCCGTGCCCGGGCGTTCGTTGCGCCATTTCCTGTTCGTCTTGATCTGGCTGACCGCGCTCGCGCCGCCGATCGCGGCGGTCGGCTATTTTCTCGGTGTCAACCTGCTCGATCCGCGCATCACGCTTCAGACAACCGGCACGTATGACGGTTTCTACTGGGACGCCGCGCAACTGCAGATCGCGTATTCGCGCTTCCAGACACAACTGCTGCTTTACCAGCGCGGCGCGGACCCCGATTACGCGGCACTCCAGCTGAGCTATCAGGTGCTGCAGTCGAAGCTGCACGTGATGGCCGGCTCCACGCGCATGCTCGCGTCGCGGCCCGCGCTCGCCGCGCGCCAGAAGAACGAGATCCAGCAAATCACGGCGCTGCTCGATCTGCTCGATCCGGATATCGAGGCGCTGGAACATGATCCGGGCCGCGCCGACCCGATCGTGAGCACCCTGCGCGCGCACTGGGAGGAGGTCAACGATCTTGCGCTCAGTCGCCGTGACGCGGACGTCTACGACCGCGAGGCGATGAATCACGATTTCCTCGCCAAACGGCGCCTGCTGTTTGCCACGGGGATGGTGCTACTGCTGCTTTCGGCGGCGGCGACAGTGCTGCTCGTGCTGAACGGTTATCGTCGCACGCGGCTGATCCGTCAGCAGCACGCCGCGCTGGCCGCGGAACATCAGGCGAGTCGCGCCGCACGCGAATCGAGTCTCGCGAAAGACACGTTTCTCGGCATGATCAGCCATGAGTTGCGCACGCCGCTGCATGCGATCGTGTCGTCGATCGAGCTGCTCGGTTTCAATTTTCATTCGGAGGCCGATCGCAAGGTGATCCGCCGGCTCGAAACCGCCGCGCGCCAACTCGAAGCGCAGATGAAGGATCTGACCGACTACGCGCGCCTCGGCGCGGGCAAGCTCGAATTGCGGCACGAGCAGTTCGATCCGCGCGAGCTGATCAGTTCGATCGCCGACCAGAACGCCCCCGCGGCGAGCGCGAAAGGTCTCACGCTCGAAAGCGATGCGGGCGGCCATGTCGGGCTCGTCGAGTCGGACCCGCATCGCATCCGGCAGATCGTGAACAACCTCGTGGCCAACGCGATCCGCTATACGGAGACGGGCGGTGTGCGCCTGCAGCTCGTGCAGGGGCCGACACTGCTGTCGATCTTCGTCAGCGATACCGGGCCTGGTGTGCCCGCTGACCAGATTCCGCGGATCTTCAGGGAATTCACGCAGCTCGATGCTTCGCGCGCGCGACGTTTCGAAGGCGCGGGCATGGGGCTGTCGATCGTGAAGGGGCTCGTCGACCTGTTTGGCGGCAACATTCAGGTCGAGAGCCGCGTCGGTGAGGGCACGACGTTTCGCGTGGCGATTCCGGTCGTTTCCGTTGGGCCCGCCGCTGCGGCCAATACCGAAGTCAGCGCACCCGCCAGCGGCGCGCCGGCCTGCGTGCTGATCGTCGACGACAACCCGTTCGTGCGCGATTCGCTGAGCGAAATGGTCGTGCACATGCAGTGCGAAGCGGCCTCCCGCGCGACCGTCGACACCGCGCTGATCTGGCTCGACACGCACCGCTGCGACGTGATCCTGCTCGATCTGTCGATGCCGGGCAAGGATGGATATGCGTTCGTCGAAGCGTTCGCCGCGCGCGATGTGCCCGCGGGTCACGCACCGGTGATCGCGGTCAGCGCCGACGTGCCGCCCGCCGATGCGCGCGGGCCGTTCTTCGACTGCCTGTCGAAGCCCGTGCACTTCGAGGAGTTGCGCGCCGCGGTGCAGCGCGCGCTGGCGATGCGTCACACGGTGTGAAGCACGGCGTGACGCGCACGGGCCATGCACCGTGCCTGCCGGCCTAGATGCGGTTCAGGCGTTTCGACAGATCGGCGACGAGAATCGCCATGCGCGCCGGCTTTTCGTAACAGGCCACGTCGAAGTTGCGGATCACGTCGCTGATTTCCGATTCGCTGGCCTTGCCCGTCAGCAGTTCGCCCGTCAGCACGAAGATCGGCGCATCCGGGTTTTCCGACGCACGCACCGCGCGGATCGCCGCAGCGGACGTCTGCGTGCCGAACAGCCAGTCGATCACGACACCGTCGAACACCTGGGTCTGCAATGCTTCCGCGAACGCGCTCAGGCCGTAAAACGCCGCCGCGCAGAAGCCGCTGTGCTCCAGATAGTCGCGCAGGTTGTCGGCGGAAGCCTGATCGTCGTCGACGACCGCGATCAGCGGTTTGTCCGTTTCCGCGCGCCGCGGGTAGATCTCGATCTTGTGGACCTCGAAGGCGTTCTGATAGAGCGCACCGTCGTGCCGCATGACGCGCCATTGTCCGAGCTTCGAAAACGCGATGAACTCCGGGCGGCTGCCCGGTTCGAGCGCGGCGCCGACCCACGCGGTACACGCGAGATCGATCGCGCCGATCGAGAACACCGCTTCCCGGGCGATCGCGCCGACCATGCCCGGATCGAGCGACTGCGCGCCGAACAGCTGCGCGGCCGGCTCGCCGAAGGCCTCGGCGACTTTCTTGATCTGCGAGAGCGTCCATGGGCTGTTGCCGCGCAGCTTGCGGTGCCCCTGCGAAAAACTCAGATCGAGGATGCGACACAGTTCGGTTGTCTGCTGGCGCTTGCCAATGCCGTGCCGGCTCATCAGCTCGCGCACGCGTTCGGCGACGGCGATCGAGTCGGGAGAGGTTGCTTCGTTGGCCATACTGCGTGCGTGTCCGTCGATGTGAGTTGTCGTAACTGGAGATGAACGCTACAGGCGCCAGACAGTCCGGCGGGATTACGGTGCGGATACCGCGTGGACGTACGGCGTGGCCGGGGACTGTCAGGTTCGCCCACCTGACTGCCTGGGTGCGCCTCGACCGTCACGCGCGGCCGGCCTGAGGGTATCCGCTATCCTCGGACACCGCGTAAAACGAGGCGTTCCGGTAATTCGCACGCCCTTGCCGAACCTTGCCACCGGTCCGGTCAAGGGCGCTATTTTACCGATGAAAGTATCTAAGCCGCATAAATGTAATGTGTCAGGCGGCACTTTTCGTGGTCGCCGGGATGCGCCGGCGGCTCGCTTGCACTGGAAGAACCAGGCGAGTCGCGCAGGCCATGCCGGTACGCGTTCAGGGTTGCCGCCGGGCGGCGCGCCTGCGAAGATGCCGCCGCATGCCCTTTTTTCCCCGATCCATACGATGACGACGACCTATCCGCTGCACGCGGGGCTGACCCGCGCCGATGAACCCTTTCCCGCCGAAGCCGATGTCGTGATTGCCGGCGCCGGCATCATGGGCTGCGCGGCGGCGTATTACCTTGCGCGGCGCGGCCTGAAGGCGATGGTGCTCGACAAATCCCGTATCGCCGGCCAGCAGTCGTCGCGTGCGTGGGGATTCGTGCGCCAGCAGGGGCGTGAAGCCGCCGAAGTTCCGCTGATGATGGCTGGCATGCGTCTATGGGAACAGCTCGAACGTGAACTCGATTTCGACCTCGAATGGCGGCAGGGCGGATGCATGTACGTCGCCAGCGATGAGAGCGACTGGGCGTCGTTCCAGCAATGGACCGACGTCGCGCGCCAGTACGGGCTCGATACGCGTGTGCTGAACCGCGCGCAGATCGACGAGCACGTACACGGCATGCAGGGCGCAGTGCTGGGCGGCCTCTACACGCCGACTGATGGCCAGGCTGAACCGCGACGCGTCGCGGCGGCGTTCGCCGCGCGCGCGATCGAAGACGGCGCGCGTTTTTTTGAAGGTTGCGGCGTGGTGGCGATCGAACGGGCGGCGGGCGCGATCACGGGTGTCGTGACCGAACGCGGCACGATCCGCACGTCGCGGCTGATCTGCGCGGCAGGCGCGAGCAGCTGGCGGCTCCTGAAAACGCTCGGTCTGGAACTGCCGCAGCAGGCGGTGCGCGGCACCTGCATGCGCACGAACGCGCTGCCGCAGGTGACGGCGTCGACGTTCTGGGGACATGGTCTCGGCATTCGTCAGCGGGCGAACGGCATGATCAATCTCGCCGACGACATGCAGGTCGACGTCGACATGACGTTCGGCCATCTGCGGGCGTTGAAGTGGTTTTTGCCGGAACTGTGGAAGCAGCGCGAAAAATTCAGCTTTCATCTGAACGGCGCGATGTTCCGCGATCTGCGCGAGCGTTTGCCCGGCGGCGTGCCGGACGCCGAACGCATGCTGCATCCGCGCGATCCGCAGCCGCAGCCCGAGCGCAGTCATGCGCCGCGTGCGCTGCGCAAGCTCAAGGCGCTGTTTCCCGCCTTGAAAGACGCACAGATCACCGAGGCATGGGCCGGTCTCATCGACGTGCTGCCAGACGGCATTCCCGTCATCGATGCGCCTTCGGAAGTAAGCGGACTGATGATCGCAACGGGCTTCTGCGGCCACGGTTTCGCGATGGGGCCGATTGCCGGCAAATTGCTGGCGGAGTGGATCGACGAAGGCAGGCCGTCGCTCGATCTCGCGGAATTCCGCCTGCGGCGGTTCTTCGACGGGACGATGAAACGTCCGCGCAGCATGCTTTGAAGCGCTGCGCGCGCCGCCTGTTGCTTCACGCCCGCCTGTCTGTGATTCCGGGCGGCATCATCAAGGATGCGTGGCGACGGCTAATATCGGGTAAATCCGCTACTGAATACGGGAATCATGCGAATGAATGAAAAGCCGCTAACGGCATTACGCCATTCTGGTGTGCCGTATTACACGCAATGGGGCGATCCGGCGTGGGTGCGCGCGATCGTCGAGGACGCCGCCGATCCCTGCGACGACCCCGCCTGGCGCCGCGGCGGCTTTACCGAGCCGGAGCGCTACCGGTTCTGGGCGAAGCGGTTATGCGGGCTGACCTGCCTCGAATCGGCGCTGGACTTCTGGGGAATTGGGCACCCATGCCGGGCGGCATTGCTGGACGAGGCATTGCGTCACGGCGTGTACCGGATGCGCGACGATGGCGGCGTCGATGGCCTGATATATCGTCCGTTTGCGCAGTGGACCGCGCAGGCTTTCGGGCTGCACGTCGATGTGCTGCCGCGGATTGGCATCGAGGAGATCGCCACGCGCATCGATGCCGACACGCTGGCGATCGTCTCCGTCAGCCCGGAAATTCGCTACCCGGACCGGCATAACGAAACGCGCGGAGGGCATCTGATCCTCCTGCACGGACGGGACGAGCGTGGGGTGTGGTTTCACAATCCGTCGGGCGTGGCGCCGTTTCAGGCGGACGTCTGGCTGCCGTTCGATACGGTGAACCGGTTCTACGCCGGGCGTGGCCTGACGCTCAGGCGCCCGGCCCGGGCCGGAGACTGAACCGGCAACGCCGCTCAACGCTGGCGGGCGATTTCCCGCGGTACGCGATGCGGGTTGCCGGACGAAAGCAGCACCTGATACTGGCTGTGACGCATATACGAATGCCACATGTCCTGCGCGAAACTCACAAACGCCGCCTTGAACGACGAAGCGGCAGGGCGGGCAGCAGGCGTGGAACGGGAGGAAACGGACTGGGTCGACATGATCGGGTAATTAATGGTTAACGAGTAGGGGTTAACCATTATACGTCGTCCATGCGCGCGACGCTGGCCGTCGCGTGCGTGGCCGGATCGGGTCTGGATCCTGCTGCTCCGGCAACAGCACGCCCGACGTGAACCGTGACCGGCAATCAGGAATCAGGAATCAGGAGACGAGAACATGAATCGACATTCCATCCTGCTGAGTCCTGGCGTATTCGTGCTGGTTACGCTATGCACCGTGAACCGGGCCGCCGCTGCGTCGAGCGACCATCAGGACAAAGCCTGTCGCGGCGACGCCATTCATTTCTGCAAGGCGGAAATCCCCAACCGGCAGAAGATCATCGCCTGCATGAAGCAGCACATGTCCGAATTGAGCCCCGGGTGCAGGGCGATGTTCAGCGAAGACAAAAAGCAGGACACAAGCGATCAATAACGCTCACGTTTAATCCTGTTCCCCTGGCGGTTGATGCTTCGCCGGCAAGTCAGCGGAGAGTGATCCCCGGCAGCGATCGGGCCCCGGGTTCACCGTTTGAGCCGGCAGTCGTCGTAGAATCAGTGTCCCTGGTTCTGGAGCGCCGCATGCCCGAAGAGCGACGCAACCCATCCCGCTTCCGTCTGTCGCGGCGCGCCCGTCTCGCGTGGCAGCCGCCGCGCGCCCGCACGCTCTTCACACGTCCGGCCGCCTCGCCGCAACGCGTGCTCGTGCGGCGGCTTTACCTTGTCGCGGCACTCTGCGTGCTCGCGTTCGTCGTGCTGTATCTCGATCGCGGCGGCCTGCGCGATGCGACCAAGGAAGTGCTCGGCATCGTCGATCTGATGTACTTCACGATGGTCACCGTCGCGACCGTCGGCTATGGCGACATCGTGCCCGTGACCGCTCGCGCGCGGCTGATCGACGCGTTCTTTATCGTGCCGATCCGCATCGTCATCTGGTTTATCTTTCTGGGCACCGCGTACCAGTTCGTCATTCAACGCGTCATCGAGGAATACCGCATGAAACGCCTGCAAAGACAGTTGCGCGATCACATCGTGGTGTGCGGGTTTGGCCTGAGCGGGTCGGTGGCGGTACGCGAGCTGCTCGAAAGCGGCGTCGATCCGGATTCGATCGTGGTGATCGATCCGCAGCAGCAGGCGCTTGAAGCCGCGACCGCGCTCGGCGTGGCGGGACTGCTCGGCGATCCGTCGCGCGAGGATCTGCTGCAGCAGGTGCATGCGCGTCTCGCGAAAGCCGTGATCGTCGCGGTGCAGGAGGACGCTACGGCGATCCTGCTGACGCTGACCGTGCGCGGCGTGGCGCCGGAAACGAAGATCGTCGTGCGCATCCAGGAGCAGACGTTTCAGCGGCAATTGCGTCAGGCCGGCGCCGACGTCATCATTTCATCGACAAAGATCGGCGGCCTGTTGATGGCCGACGCCGTCAGCAGCAATTACATCGTGCCGTTCGTGAACGACCTGCTGTCGTCGCGAGGGCGGGTGAATCTGGTGGAACGGTTCGCGCGGCCGCACGAAGTGGGATGCCAGAGCAACGCGGTGCCCGGCGCGCTGGTAATCGGCCTCGCGCGCGATGGGCACGTACGGTCGTTTTATGAGGATCCGCCGTGTCCGATCGAGATAGGGGATCTGCTGTTCCTGATTCAGTCGACCCGCGCGCAGAGCTAAAGCCGCAGGTTCAGGCGGAAGATTCAGTACATTGAAAAAACAGCATGGAGGAGAGCAGGATGGCAGTTGAACAGACGTTGATTGCAAAAAGGAGTGCCGTTGCATCATGAAGTTGAATCGTGTGATCAGCACCGTTGAAGTTCATACCGGCGGTGAGCCGTTCCGGATCGTCACGAGTGGACTGCCGAAGATTCCCGGCAAGACGATCGTCGAGCGCCGTGCGTGGCTGAAGGAACATGGCGAACCGCTGCGCCGCGCACTGATGTTCGAGCCGCGCGGCCACGCCGACATGTACGGCGGTTATCTGACCGGGCCGGTGAGCGAAGGCGCCGACTTCGGCATCATCTTCGTTCATAACGAAGGCTATAGCGATCATTGCGGCCACGGCGTGATCGCACTCGCGACAGCTGCCGTTTCGCTGGGCTGGGTCGAGCGCACGGAGCCGGAGACGCGCGTCGGCATCGACGCGCCGTGCGGCTTTATCGAAGCGTTCGTCGAATGGGACGGCGATCATGCGGGCGGTGTGCGCTTTGTCAATGTGCCCTCGTTCATCTGGCAACGCGACGTGACGGTGAACACGCCGTCGTTCGGCGCGGTCACGGGCGATATCGCGTTCGGCGGTGCATTTTATTTCTATACGTCCGGCAAGCCGTTCGGGCTGGCGGTGCGCGAGGCCGGGGTCGAGCGGCTGATCCAGTTCGGCGCGGAAGTGAAGCGCGCGGCGAACGAGGCGTTCAAGGTCGAGCATCCGCATATCCCCGAGATCAATCACATCTACGGCACGATCATCGACAACGAACCGCGTTTCGCCGGCTCGACGCAGGCGAACTGCTGCGTGTTCGCGGATCGCGAAGTGGATCGTTCGCCGACCGGCTCCGGCACGGGCGGGCGCGTCGCGCAACTGTATCTGCGCGGGCAGCTGGGCCGCGACGAAACGCTCGTCAACGAATCGGTGATCGGCACGATCTTTCGCGGGCGTGTGCTGTCCGAAACGAAACTCGACCGCTTCGACGCCGTGATTCCGGAGATTGCCGGCGACGCCTATATCTGCGGCTTCGCGAACTGGATCATCGACGAACGTGACCCGCTGACGTACGGCTTCCTGGTGCGCTGACGCGCGCCGCATGCTTCGACGCAAAGGACCCCACGAGTATGACAACCCGCATTTTCGATGCCGCGCAGACCGCGCGGCTTACGCCGTACGCGTCGCTGGTCGATGCGCTGAAGCTCGCCGCAGCGGATTATGCGCAGGGCCGCATCGCGAGCCCTGAACGGCTTGTCGTGCCGTTGAACGCGGGGGGCGTGATGCTGTCGATGCCGGCCACCGCGCCCGACCTCGCGATTCACAAACTCGTGAACGTGTGCCCGACGAACCGCGCGCGCGCGTTGCCGACCATTCACGGCCAGGTGATGGCAAGCGACGCCGATACGGGCGAGACACGCTTCATTCTCGACGGCCCGACGGTCACCGGCCGCCGCACCGCCGCGATGACGATGCTCGGCATTCAGACGTTTCTGGCCGCCGCGCCGCGCGACGTGCTTCTGATCGGCGCGGGCACGCAGTCGGCGAATCATCTGGAAGCGCTCGCCGAGCTGTTTCCGGATGCGCTTATCCGCGTGCGCGGCAGTTCCGCGGCGCGCACGCAGGCGTTCTGCGACGCCCACCGCGCCGCGGCGCCGCGCGCGGAGCCGCAGCAGGACACGCGCGTGCCGGACTCCGTCGACCTCGTGATCACGCTGACCACCAGCAAGACGGCGGTCTACGACGAAGCGCCGCGCGCGGACCGGCTCGTGATCGGCGTCGGCGTGTTCACACCGGATGCGGTGGAAATCGGCGCACGTACGGTGCTGGGCAGCGCGCTTTTCGTCGACGACCTCGCGGGCGCGAAGCATGAAGCCGGCGATTACATCCAGGCCGGTGTCGACTGGAACGCGGTGACGCCGATCGCATCCGTGCTGGCCGCTAAAACTTCTCTGCTCGCGCGCGGCACGCCCGTGGTGTTCAAGACGGTGGGCTGCGCGGCGTGGGATCTGGCCGCGTGCCGCGTCGCGCGGGCCGCATTAGGCGACGGCTGACAAATCTTTCACGCCCTGCGTCCGCGATCCCGTTTGCGCTTGCGGGAATCGCGGCAACGCGTGCCGGACCGTGGATCAGGGACCACGGCCGGGCGCACCGCGCGTGCAAACAATCTCAAAACGTTGCACCATAGGCGTTCGCGAAAAAACGCCCGGCGCGCCGTGCTTTTTTCCGCTTCTGACCGACATTCTTACCGGTGTATGCGCTATGACGACCCAGACTACCCAGGCCCCGCCCGATTTGCCGCTCGACATGATCATCTTCGGCGGCGGCGGCGACCTGTCGGCCCGCAAGCTGCTGCCTGCGCTGTACATGGCGCACCAGCACTGCAATCTGCCCGCGAACACGCGCATTCTGGCGATTGGCCGTAAAAACTGGACGCGTGACGAATATCTCGCGTTCATGGAAGAGCATTCGAAGCCGTTCGTCGAGCCCAAGGCGCTCGAGCCGGCGTCATGGGACAAATTCCTGTCGCTGTTCGAATACGTGCGCATCGATGTCGATTCAGCGGCCGACTACGCGCGTCTCGCCGAAGCGTCGCGCCCCGGCGTACGCCGCGTGTTCTATCTCGCCACCGCACCGGCGCTCTTCACGACGATCTGCGACAACCTCGCCGCCGTTGGCCTCGTCGACGAACATTCGCGTGTCGTGCTGGAAAAGCCGCTGGGTCACGATCTGGCTTCGGCACAGGCGATCAACAATTCGGTGGGTCAGCACTTCGCGGAAACGCAGATCTATCGCATCGATCATTACCTCGGCAAGGAAACAGTGCAGAACCTGATGGTGCTGCGCTTCGGTAACGCGATTTTCGGGCCGCTGTGGCAGGCGCCGTACATCAAGAGCGTGCAGATCACGGTGGCGGAGAACGTCGGCGTGGGCAGCCGCGCCGGCTTCTACGACGAAACCGGCGCGCTGCGCGACATGGTGCAGAACCATCTGCTGCAGCTGCTGTGCATCGTCGCGATGGAACCGCCGGTGTCGCTCGACCCCGATGCGGTGCGCGACGAGAAGCTGAAGGTGCTGCGCTCGCTGCGCCGCATGACCGATGAAGACATCGCACGCGATACGGTGCGCGGCCAGTACACCGCGGGCGCGGTCGGCGGCGAGCCGGTGAAGGGCTATCTGCAGGAAGACAACGTGCCGGCCGACAGCCGCGCGGAAACCTTCGTCGCGTTGCGCGCGCATATCAACAACTGGCGCTGGGCGAACGTGCCGTTCTATCTGCGCACCGGCAAGCGCATGCAGAAGAAAGTGTCGGAAATCGTCATCGAGTTTGCCGATCTGCCGTTCGCGATCATTCCGCCCGGCCCGCGCAACTACGGCAACCGTCTCGTGATCCAGTTGCAGCCGGCCGAATCGATCCAGTTGCAGATGCTCGCGAAAGAGCCGGGCAGCGGCCTCAAGATGCTGCCGGTGAACCTGAATCTCGATCTCGAACAGGCGTTCACCGAGCGTCGCGCGGAAGCGTACGAGCGTCTGCTGATCGACGTGGTCCGTGGCCGCCTCACGCACTTCATGCGGCGCGACGAACTCGAAGCCGCATGGTCGTGGGTCGAGCCGATCATCGAAGGCTGGAAGCGCTCGGGCGACAAGCCGCGCAACTACACGGCGGGAACGTTCGGGCCGGCGGCATCGTCGGCGTTGATGGCGCGTGAGAACAACGCGTGGTCGGAAGAGTCGTAATCGCTGTAAAGCTCGCGGTAAAACGCCGGACTGCCCGCGCATGCGGCAGTCCGGCGATCGATGCAGACACGTTTCGTTTCGCTAAAGCGATGGCGTTTCGCACTTGCGGTGCGCCGCCATGCGTGCGGCTACCTCGTCTTTCATTACCTCACTTCGTCGGGATACACGCCGCGCAATAGCTGGCGCACGCGCGACATGTCCTCGCTCGCGTGCTCCGTGCGTTCGAACAGATCGGCAAGCCAGTCGACGAATGCACGTACGCGTGGCGACACCTGACGGTTCTTCACATACGCGACCGAAACCGGCATCGACGAAGGCTTCCATTGCGGCAGGACCTCGCGCAACTGGCCGGAATCGAGATACGGCTGAGCGGCGATCCGTGCGGGCTGGATCATGCCGAGCCCACGCAGGCCGCAGGTCAGATACGCCAGCTCGTCGGTGACCTTGACGAAGCCGTCGACCTTCACGTTGAGCGCCTTGCCGCCCACCTCGAAATCGAAATCCACCGCGCGGCCGTTATGCGCCGACATGCAATTGACCGCGACGTGGTGGTCGAAATCGTCGAGGCTCGCCGGCATGCCGTAGCGTTCGAGATATGCCGGGCTTGCGCACGTGACGTGTTCGAGCATGCCGAGCCGGCGCGCGGCGAGACCCGAGTCCGGCAGTTCGCCGAGCTGGATGCTGCAATCCACCGCTTCGCCGACGAGATCGACCGTGCGATTGCTCACGCCAATGGTGAGATCGACGTTCGGATAGCGCGTATGAAAATCGTCGAGCGCGGGCAGCACGAGCGCCGTCGCCACGGTGCCCGGCATTTCGACGCGCAGGCGGCCGCTGAGCCTGTCGGTTGCCTGATGCAGGCTCGCTTCCATTTCGTCGATGTCGGCGAGAATCTGCGCGCAACGCTCGTAGTAGGCGGCGCCTTCGACGGTCAGGCTGAGACGCCGCGTCGTACGCACGAGCAGTTGCGTGCCGAGCAGCGCTTCGAGGTTCTGGACAAGCGTGGTGACAGTGGCGCGCGGCATATCGAGCGACTGGGCCGCGCGGGTAAAGCTGTTGGTATCTACGATGCGAATAAAAGTACGCATCGCCTGAATACGATCGATCACGGGCAATCTCCTGGTCAAGGACGGACTAGAGACGCGCCAAAGGCGAGCCGTGTGACGCAATACGGATGCCTGGGCAGTGTTTATATCGTACGGACCAGCAGCCGTTCAGGGAATGGCAGGGGCTCCGGACGATTTGCCTGTTTCTCCTGGATTCAGGAGAAACAGCGTTGAAGTGCCAAAGACGAAGACGCGATGCGGATGCGTCGCATGCGTTCGGAACGCAAAGGGACAACGGTGTCATCCGGCGACGAATGACCGCCAGCCGTCAACCGCCAGAAGCAGCAGGCCGCGCGGATCGAACCGCGCGGCCTGCATCGAACTGCAGGACTGCCGCTTTAGTTGCGCATTTACTTGCGCATGGAATCGATGTCGATCACGAAGCGGTATTTCACATCGCTTTTCAGCATGCGCTCATACGCATCGTTGATCTTCTGCATCGGGATCATCTCGATGTCGGACGTGATGCCGTGCTCTCCGCAGAAGTCGAGCATCTCCTGCGTTTCCGCGATGCCGCCGATCAGCGAGCCCGCAAGACGGCGGCGCTTCATGATCAGGTTGAACACCTGCGGCGACGGATGATCGTGCTCCGGTGCGCCGACCAGCGTCATCGTGCCGTCACGCCTGAGCAGGTTGATGAACGGGTTCAGGTCGTGCGGCGCGGCCACCGTGTTGACGATCAGATCGAAGCTGTTCGCATGGGCGGCCATCTCGTCCGGATTCCGGGAGATCACGACTTCATCGGCGCCGAGGCGCTTCGCGTCTTCGATCTTCGAGGTCGACGTGGTGAACAGCACGACGTGAGCACCCATCGCATGCGCAAGCTTCACGCCCATGTGACCGAGCCCGCCGAGGCCCACGATGCCGACCTTCCTGCCCGGGCCCGCGCCCCACTGACGCAGCGGCGAATACGTGGTGATGCCCGCGCACAGCAGCGGTGCGACGCCAGCGGGATCGAGATTCTTCGGCACGCGCAGTACAAAGGCTTCATCGACGACGAGTGCCGTCGAGTAGCCGCCGTACGTGTTTTCTCCGGTCTCGCGATCCTGGCCGTTATACGTGCCGACAAAGCCGGCTTCGCAATACTGTTCGAGACCTTCCTTGCAACTCGGACACGTGCGGCACGAATCGACGAGACAGCCGACGCCCACCAGATCGCCGACCCTGTAGTTCGACACCTGCGGACCGACGGCCGTCACGCGGCCAACAATCTCGTGACCCGGCACGGCCGGATACACGGTGTTCTTCCATTCATTGCGCGCTGTATGCAGGTCGGAGTGACACACTCCGCAGAACAGCACGTCCATCTGCACGTCGTGATCGCGCGGCGCGCGGCGCTGAAGTTCGAACGGAGCGAGCTTCGATGCGGCGTCGGGGGCGGCGTAGGCATAAGTCGTGTTCACAAGACCTCCAGGAAAAATGTAAGCGCGACAGCAGGTGTCGGGGGGAGTGCGGATGGTTTGCCGGGCATGCCGGCAGGGTTCCCATCGTAGGGCTCGCCGTCATTCGGGGATAGACCTGATCGTCTTGAAGGTTTGCCTGATTCTCCTGGACGTACACATAGGCGGTGGATTGGTGCTAGATTTGGAGCCTTATTCTCCTGACGGGCATCGAACCCGGCAGACTGACCCGGACAGGCACCGCCATGAACTCGACTCAACCGGTAACCGCCACGTGCGGCGGATTCATCAGCCCCGCGCAGAAGCGCATGGTCGGGTTGCTCCGCACGCTCGCGCCCGCGGAAGGCTACACACATTCGTGCCTCGAAGGCGTGAGTTTCATGCGCTCAAACCGGTCGATTCCCCGCATGCCCGTGATGTACGAACCGTGCGTCGTGATCGTCTGCCAGGGACGCAAGCGCGGTTATCTCGGCGATGAAGTTTTCGTTTATGACGCACAGCAGTTTCTCGTGCTGTCCGTGCCGCTGCCGTTCGAAAGCGAGACCGAGGCAAGCGCGGAGGAACCGATGCTTGCGATCAAGATTCGCGTCGATCTCACCACCATCGCCGAGTTGCTGATGGCGTTGAACGATACGCGCGGCACGCAGCGTATCGAGCCGAAGGGTATCTATTCGACCGCGCTCGACCAGCCGTTAAGCGACGCGGTGCTGCGTCTGCTCGAAGCGCTCGGCTCGCCGCTCGATGCGCGCATTCTGGGCGCGTCGATCGTGCGGGAGATTTTCTATCGCGTGCTGAAAAGCGAGCAGGGCGACGCGCTGCGCGCGGCGCTCACGCATCAGCATCACTTCGGCCGCATCGCGAAAGCGCTGCGGCTGATTCATGTGGATTACCAGGGCGATCTCGACGTCGACATGCTCGCGCGCGAAGCCGGCATGAGCCTCGCGGTGTTCCATGCGCAGTTCAAGCAGGTCACGTCGACATCGCCGATGCAGTATGTGAAGGCGACGCGGCTGCATCACGCGCGTCTTCTGATGGTGCAGGACAACCTGAATGCGGGCGCGGCGGCGGCGCGCGTCGGGTATGAAAGCGCGTCGCAGTTCAGTCGCGAATTCAAGCGGCTGTTCGGGTGCAGTCCTGTCGAGGAAGTACGGCGCCTGCGCACGACGTTCGAGGTGTCGCCGCCGCGCGTGCCCACGCCGGCACTGCGTCATGTGACGGCGGCGTAAGCGCGCGTTCGCAATACGGGTAATGCCGATACCAGCATGATTCGACAACTGGTTACGGTCGCAAACCATCGATACGATGGCGTCACGCCTTTCCGACCGGAGACAGTGACCCCATGACCAGGAAACGTTTTCACATCGCGCTCGCCGTGGCGAGCCTCGACGCTTCGATTGCCGACTACAGCGAGCGCCTCGGCCAGCCGCCGGCGGCCGTCGTGCCCGGCCTTTACGCCATGTGGCGCACCGACCTGCTCAACTTCTCGATCAACGAGACGCCGGGAAAAGCCGGACAGTTACGCCATGTCGGCTTCGAAGACGATGCCTTTGAAGGCTACACGAAGAGCACGGACGTCAACGGGCTCGAGTGGGAGCTGTTCTCCGCGGCGGAGCAGGACCGCCGGATCGTCAGCACCTACGGTGAAGCAGTCCGCCCGGCGGGTCCGCAAACGTAACGGCGCCCGCGCGCCGCTGAATAGCGGCGTCGCCCAGCGTTCAGATCGTGGCGCTGGTGCCACCGTTCTGGTTCGCGTAGTGCGCGCGTTTCTCCTCGTACATCAGCAGGTCCGCGCGCTGCACCGCCGCTTCGATCCGCTCGCCTTCCGGGCACGTCGCCGTGCCCATCGAGAAGCTCAGGGTCGAGCCGGGATAGAACTGGTTGTTCAGGTCGACGAGTTGCCGGATCGTGTCGATCATCGCCGCGCCGCCGCGTTCATCGGTGGCGGGCAGCAGGATCGCGAATTCGTCGCCGCCAATCCTCGCCGCGTGAAACGGCGTTTCAAGTGCCTTCGCCAGCACTTCGCCGGCACGGCGCAGCAATGCGTCGCCGGCTGCGTGGCCGAGCTGGTCGTTGATGCGCTTCAGGCCGTTGAGGTCGGCCATGATGACCGTCACCGGGAACGGCCCCTTGCGTTCGAGGCGGTTCAGTTCGTCGACGTAGAACGAGCGGTTGCGCAGCTTCGTCAGCACATCGTGCTTGCCGAGGAACTCGAGGTACGCCTCGGCCTTTTTACGCGCGGTGATATCGGTCAGCGCGACGAGCACCAGATCCCATTTGTGTTCGTGACCCGGCAATACGGAAAACTGCAGGTGTACGTGCAGCTCGTTGCCTTCCAGCGAATAGTTGAGCACTTCGCGTTGCTGGAACAGCTTGTTCTCCCACAGATCGATCAGCTGATCGCGAAAATGCGGGCGCATGTCGTCGCGGAATACATCCTGCAGACGCGCCAGCAGCGTTTTCTTGTCGGGTGCGGCGAACATTTCGAGCGTGTGCTGGTTCACGTCGATCACGTGAATTTCCTGCATGCAGCGTTCGACAAACTCCGGATGCACGTCCGTGAACACGCGGAAATCGACGATGCCCGCCGCGCGCGCCCCATCGATCAGGCGCTTGACCGCGCTGAAATCCTCGACCCACAGCGATACCGGCGAATGTTCGAACAGGCCGCGCGCGTACAGTTCGCCGTCGGCGATGCGGCGGCGCGCACCCTCCAGTTCGGTGATGTCCTCGACGGCCACCAGCACGCGGTCGAGACGCGCCTCGTGGCCGGGCAACACGTTGCCCTTCACGAGCACGTCGAGCCGGCGGCCGCCCAGCGTGTAATTGACCGTCTTGCTCACGAAGTGGGTTTGGCCGTCCCACAACTGGCATAGCTCTTCGATGTGGGTTTTCAGCATGTCGTCGCGAAACACGCTGGCAAGATTGTCGGTCAGTACGCCCAGATCGGCCGCTTCGAATTGCGCCAGCGTGCGCCGGTTCACCTTGATCACCCGTATGCACGACGAGCATTGCGCCACGCGTGCGATATCTTCCGCGAAATACGCCCGCAGATCGGTGATGCCTTCCGCCTTCCAGCCGTCGAACAGCGCCTGCACATCGCTGAAGTCCTCGAGCCAGAGCGAAACCGGCGCCAGCTCGAACATTTCGGTGTCGTCGCTCGCGAGCGGGAGATCGCGCAAGTCACCTTGCATACTGAGGTTATCCGGCATGTTGCGCCCGTAGTCGAAAGTGCGACTATTTTAAGACGAGTTTGGAATCGTCAATAGCAGAGGCCGCGACTATTCAGCCAGATGTCTGGCCGGAGGCCTGATCGAGGCCCCGGGCAGGGCTGCGTTTAGCCGTATCCGCGGGCTTGGGCGGACGGCTCCGGAGGGGTTGTGCTCTTCGCTGCCGTCATGCTGACCGGCCTTGTTCCCGCGAGCAGCCACGCATCGAATGGACCGCCTGTATGGAGCACGCATACGGCCTTTGCGCTGCCCTCGTAGCCGGAAGGAAACTGGCCGCGCAAGGGATCTTTGGGAAAATGCCACGTGCCTCTGATGTCAAGGCGAAGCACGTCGCCTTTGAGGAAGCGGGTGGCATGAGGTTGCAACGCGATATCGACGGGAACAATCTCGCCGGCACGCAGCGGCTCGCTGATGCGATGGCGATGTACCGGCTGCGACGGCGACGAAAGCGCTTCATCGCGTTCGGGACGACTGGCGATTTCCTTGCGAAATTCAGTGTTTGTCCTCACACCGCCTCGCTTGAGCCCCTTGTCCCAGACGATCGTGAAGCCGTCCTCCCGAACGCCGCCCGGGCGAGCGAAATCCCGGTACAGATCGCTAAACCCTTCCCATGGGCAGATCGCCGCGAGATGCGGCGGGCGCAGCGCCGCCACTTTGTATTCGCTGATCGCGAGATAGGACACGCCGTTAAGTCCTACTCGCCCGGACGACCAGGATTGAGTTCCGGCCCATTCGATGACGTCGTGGAAATCCAGGGCTTCCTGGTCGGAGAATAAATCACCGATGCCTTCGGCTGTTCCGCCGCCGCGTAAATCGACGTTGACGACCGCGTAGCCTCGCGGCACCCACACACCGGGGTCGGGTGCCTCCCAGCTGGTCCACTCGGAGATCTCGATGGGATGCGGCTGCGGGAACAGCCGGTATTGCAGGTTCAGGCCACGGCCACTTCGCGTGCGCGCGGGGATTGCGTCCTTGCCGTAAGGATGAGCCGAGATGATCACCGGCGCCGGTGCGCCGCCTTCCGGGCGGAAAACGTTGACGCGTAGCGTCGTGCCGTCACGAACGATCACCGGAACGTTCCAGTCCGCGTGAATGCCGGGGGGCATCTTGTACACCTTGACCCGAGGGCGAATCGCGTTTCTTATACGACGAAACGCCAGCGTCATTGGTCCAACGCTTTGCCGCGAACCTTTCACCGTCATTGTGCTCACCGGCTGGTCTGATTAATCGGGAATCCTTTTTGCGTCCACTTGACGATATGAGCAGTGCCTGCTGCGCGTACCGTCATAGGGGGAAACCACCATGAAACGCTCCTGGCTAGTCTTACTCCTCGGCTCGCTTTTTCTGTCCGGCTGTCTTTCGTTTAGCAGCAGCGATCCGTCGCCGCCAAACAGGACCACCGTCGTCGTGCCGGAACAGAGCCCCGCGACTGTGTGCAATCCCTCGCCCTGCTAGTGGTGCAGAGTACGGCATGTCGGGAGCGGCGCGGCTGATTCAGGTGTGAGTTGCCGCGCATCGTCCATCACATCGCGGGCGAACAATATGGCGCCGCGGACCGGCAAACCAGCCGATCGTAGCGCGTCCGACGTCCAGGTGTTGCAGGTATAGAGCGCGTCATAGGTGCCCCTGGCGGCGAAGAACACGCTGCCCGGATACGGGCCGTCGCCGAGCCGGACCGGTCCGCCTGCGGCATCGGTTTGAACCGAATGCTGCAGGAACGTCCGAAGCCCCGCCAGACCGGCGTCGCTCACGCCGAGCACGATCACGCTGGGGGAGCCGAACGCCGCGCCCGGCGGCGCGCGCAGGACCGTCATCAGCACGGCCGCCTGGCTGGGGAGCAGGGCGGAGAGCGCGGCCAGCACGCCGTGCTCGCGCGTGACGACGTATTGCCGCTCACCGAAGCCGAAGCACAGGAAGCGAGCGCCTTCGAACCCTTGTGCGAGGGCCGATACCCACGGGCCCGCATCCTCGCTGCGCACACAGACGTCGGTATGCCACGCGCGCCTCGCCACCACGATGGTCGTGGTCACGGGGCCCGCCGCAGGCATCAGCGGAACGGTCGAGCAGGCGGCAAGTGCCGCCACCCACGCGATCACACATGACCGGCCGATCCTGAGCAGACTTGAACAAGGCAAGGGTCCCCTCCAGCAGACGCTGCCCCGATCGTACGACACGCCGGATTTCCTGACGAGGCCAGGTTTTGTGCCTGGTTTTGCGCCGATGCCTTTTGTAACCTGACGGTCGGTTTCGCGGGGATGTTGCGCCGTCGGGCGCACTTGAGCACGGTATTGACGCGAAAATGTGATGGAAATGCGGAGTTCGTCCACGCGGATCGCTACGCCTGAATGCGGCTATTTCGTTTCGGTTCGCCGCTCGATGCGCATGCGGCCCGGCGGCTCGAAATACGTACCGAACCGCACGAGCCCCGCCTTCTTCAGATGACAGGTCATCACATAGCTCACGGTGACGCCGGGATCGTCGTTTTCGATAATGTCGACATCGATCGCACGAATGCGCGGCTCGTATTTCAGCAGCGTGGCTTCCATCTCTTTTTTCAGCAGATGCGACGACGCAGGCAGCGCCTTGAAGATGTTCGTCAGATCCGGCAGACCGAAATCGGGCAGGTGCTTGAGCGCTCCCGCGCGCGTATTGAGAATGCGGCGGATGTTCTGCTGGATGCTCAGGATCTCGAGTGTCCTGTCGTCGTGGGCGCTGAGCGGCTCGCCGCCGATGTGGCCGAGCAACATGTCGTACAGCGAAGGTCCGGCGGGCATCGTCGGGTCCCTCAAATGGTTGCTGCAACCGGATGGCCGGCGCCCGGCAGGGCATTCGCGGTGAGCGCGATGTCGTACCGACGGCGCAGACGTTCGGCGATCCTCGCAATCTTCCGACGCACAATCGATGCGAGCGCGCCATGTTCCTCCAAGGGGTCATCCTTCGACCAATGGAAGTCGCTGTGGGGCGCTGCATCCACGATCGCCTGCAGCAGGTTCGCCGAGCGGATCGGCTGCGCTGCGTCGCTGGTTGACGCGTGAAGCCACGCGCTTTCCAGCTCGCGTGCAAGCGATTGTGACAGCGCCGGCTTGTCGCGCAGGTCTCGGGGTACGCGGTCGATTGCCGCGAGCAACGCGCCCCACACGCCGTCGATATCGATTTCATGGCGCCGCAGGATGGCGGGAATATCGCCATCGCCGGCCTCGATGAGCTTCAGCAGCCAGTGCCCGGCGGTGATCTCACCGGCCAGACGCGCCTGGCACAGGCTCGCGGCCGCCTCGAGGGCGACCGCGCAATGCGGGTCGAGCTTGCGAAGCAGATGAGTGGAGTCCCTCGGGGACTTCCGATGGTCGTCGCGCATGGTCATGGTGGAACCCGGTCATGGGCGCGGCGGAGCGCTGGTCCGCCAGTTACAAAAAGCGCAGGCTCGCTGCAGGCGAACCGGCAGGGACTGGCGAAAAGAAGGCCGGCACACAACAGACGTGTGAGGGCGTTGGGCCAGTGCCGGCTTCCGGAGTACATCGTCAGGTCATCGGAACGCTCGTTTAAGCGCGCTCGTTCCAGCTGTCGGCGTGGATGATGTTGCCGTCCTTGTACGACCACGTGATTTTTTCGTAGCGCAGTTCGATCTCTTCGAGGTGGTTGTGCTTCTCGTACGCCGGGTTCTTGATGTCGAGCATCTTCGGCGTGACGCCGACGATCTTGACGTTGTCGAGCTTCGTGTTGAAGTATTCCTTCTCCTTGCCCGCGTCGTCGATCCTGTACCACCTGATCTCGACCGACTTCAGTGTCTGGCCGCTCGTCACCGCCTTGTACAGATACGGCGTGGCCGCATCGGTTTCCTTGGTCAGCCTGATCGGCTTGTGCACGCGCGTGCCGGTGAGCTTGCCCGTGTTGCTGTCAGTCGGGATATTCACGCTGTGGTCGAACGCGACGAGTTCGACGCTGCCCTCACGGCCCTGCACGGTGACTGAACCCTTGACGTCCGCACCGCCGTCATCCTTGATCCACATATAGGCCGGAATTGCCATCTTCTCTACTCCTTCAAAGGTACTGCGACAATCGCCCGGAGCCAGTCCCCGAGCCTAGAATTCCCGAAGCACGGCCGGCTTCGGGGACTGAAAAATGCTGTGCTACTTCGGGGTCGATGGGGCGCTGGCTGCGGTGCCCGTCGCCCCGGGGGCGCTTCCTTCGACCAATGGGAGTCCCTGTGGGACGGGGCGCAAGGGGACTTCCTTCGACGAGAGGGTGTCCCCGTGGGACGGAGCGTCCGGCACCAGCGTGATCTCCACGCGCCGGTTTCTGGCACGACCGCTATCCGTGTTGTTGTCCGCGATGGGCCGCGTATCGCCGTAGCCCTGGATCGCGAACTGCGTGACCGGTATTCCTGACGCGTCGACCAGCCAGTCGCGCACGGCACCCGCGCGTGCAAGCGAAAGCTTCTGGTTGAACCCGGGGTTGCCGCTGGCATCGGAGTAGCCCGCGACGAGCACCCGCTTGTCCGGATGCGCCTTGATCATTTCCAGTGCGCCCACCATTGCACGCATCGAGCCAGGCTTGAGCTGGGCGCGGCCGCTGTCGAACAGGGACATGCTGTCGAGCGTCACGACCGTCGGCGGCGGAAGGGGAGCCTGATACGAGGCAATCGCGTCGTCGAGCGTGGGCATCAGCGCCGCGGCGCGGTACATCCCGAACGACAGACGCATCGGCACGCCGGTACGCGAGAAGCGGTCGATCTGGTCGCGGTCGGCCACGAGTGACTGCAACGCATCGCGTCGCGCGGTGTCATGGTCAGGCGGAATTGTGGCAAACCGGTCGAGATCAGCGCCGATGCGCGCGAGCAGCGCCTGGTTGTTCCTGGCCGCGCCCCACATCGCCAGCGCGAGCGCACAGGCGAGCAGCGCGATTGCGTGTGCAAGCGCTGCCACGCGGGGCGACACCCAGAACCGGCGGGGCATTGCCTCGATCAACGGCTGGGGCAACGGCCAGGGCGCAGGGGAAGCGGCCATCGCGGGAGGAACGACTGCCGTCTGCCTTTCGACGTCGCGCGACCACGGTGTGCCCGGATGACTGGCCGGGCCGCAGTCGATCCAGCCCGCTCCGAACAGCACCCACGGAGCGGCGGGCTGCCGTGGGTCGGTCAGGACACCGATCGCAACACGCTGTGTCCAGCCAGCGACGGCGGCGAGGCCTGCGGCGCGGGCGGCCGCGAGCCGGATTCGTTCGCGATCGCCCTGCGCCCGCTGGACTTCCGGTTCGGCGGCTCGCATCACTTCTTCAAACCGCTGCGTGCCCGTGATCCGCGTGGCCGACGAGACGCCGTACCATTGCGGGACGTCATGCGTTGCCGGTGCGACGGTCAGCCGCTGGTAAACCGCGACGTAGCCCGGCAGCCGCGTGCCAAGCACGCGCGATGCATCGCCTGATGCCTGGCGCACGACGCGCAGCATCTGCGTCAGCGACGCTTCGCCAGCATGCAGCGCAGGGGCGATCGAGAGCGCGACGCCATCCGGTGCGCGGCCGTCGCGCCACTGTTTGACGGCCACCGCGAGCCGGGGCAGATCCTGCGGCCGCTCAACCCGCAACCAGATCGCGCCATCGCCGACGTGAGCAAGTCGCTCTTCTCCATCGCCGCGATCGAAGATCTGCGTGAGCGCATCGCCTGTCACCATCACGAGCGGCATCCGCGTGCGCAGGCTCACCGGAAGGTCGGCGGTGGTCGTTCCGAGCGCGGTCAGCACGCGTGCGCTTTGCGCCTGGGCGCGCGCGAGCTGGCGGCTGTGCCGGGCGACGAGGAGAATGGCGAACACCGCTACGGCTGCCGCCGCCCCCCACGCAGCACCGCGGCTGACCGGCAGGACAAGAAACAGCACGGCGATCACGAGCGTGGCCGCGAAGATCGCCATCGTACGGAAGGGGTAACCCAAGCCCCCCAAGGGGGCGTCCTGCGGGGCGCGCAATTCGACCATCACGGCTTCGCTGGCAGCGATGGCGTCAGATGCGCGAGCTGCAGGTCGAGCGTCTGGCTCCAGATCAGATAGACGAGCGCCGCGGCCACGCAGCCGAACCCCGCGATCGCCCACGGCGAGAACCGGTAGAGCCAGTCCGCCAGACGCCAGCCGCTGCGATCGGCGATGAATGTGTGCAGGGCAGCGGGGCGCAGTTTCTGCAGCTGAGTATCGAGCGAGGCGATCAGCGTTGCGTGCTGCGCCTCGCCCTCTCGCGCGTAGCGCCCCATGAAACCAAGCCCGAGCACCGCGGCGTAGCATTCAAGCAGATCCGCGTTCGGTACCGCTTCGCGCATGCGTTCCGTGAGACGCTCGAATACGCGCTCACCCGCGTCGTGCTTCCCGAAGCGCTCGACCTGCAGCGGTTGAGCATCCCACTGCGATCTGTCGTCCAACGGCAGCGCCCGGAGCACAGTCTCGTCGAGCAGGCCGCACTGTGCATAGAGCGCATCGTCACGCACGTCCGCCGCCACGCCCCGTTGTTCCAGCGCAGCAGAAAATTGGGCCATCAATTGCTGGCAACGCTGGCGCAGCTCCGTCACGGATTCAGGCTTACCGCCCTGTGAGAGGGTCGTCACGAGCAGCGCCGTGTCGCGCAACAGGTCACGTATGCCGGTCTGCCGGGTGCGCTTGCCGCCGGGCTGGTGATCCTCCCAGGAGACTTCTTTCAGCGCGTTCACGAAAGATGTCATGACCGCAGCACCGCATAGAGTTCGAGCGAGGCATCCGGCACCGTCGTCGGCAGGTAGATCTGGCAGGCATGCGCGGCGAGCATTCTCGCGTGTGCCGGATCGTTCGCATCGAGCGCGAAGTAATGGTTGTCGAGGCGCACCGGAATGGCGGCGGGTACCCGCTGCACAGCCTTCAGCGGAATGCCGGCGAGCGCGGAATTCACGATGTGCTCGACATCGTCGGGCGCGCCGATCTTGCAAAGTCGCGGCAACTGCTCGACCAGTTCGAAGGGCGTAAGCCTCGCGTTGACCGACAGGTAATAGTCGGCGCCGGAGCGCAGCCGCTCGTCGAGAAACTGTCCTGTCCACGTTGTTGGACTCTTGCGGGCAAGTCCGATCGCCACGACACGCGACGGAATGATCGCGTCGAGCAGATCACGGATCAGGGTCTCGAGTTTCGCGAAAACTTCATGCGCGCGCGCATGGTCGTAGACCGGAATGTCCGTGAGCTGGGCGCCGGTCGAGAAGGTCATCAGCACGCTGGCCAGTTCCGCCAGCACGCCATAGAGCCGTTCGGGCGGCTGGTTCGGATGCGTGGAGAAAAATCGCAGTTGCGGCCAGTACGTGTGGATGGCGTGCAGCAGCCAGAAGAGCGACACGTCCGCCACGCCGTATTCCGCTACGTCGTCGATGCGCTCGCTCTTGCGTGCGCCGAGCGCCGCGCTTTTCGCCAGCAGGATGTCGGCGAGACGCTTCACGCGCTCGATGTGCAGGGGATGGCCGGCAAGTGTCAGGCATGGCGGCACATAGTGCGGGTCCGCCTCGAACTGGCCGCTCGCGCCACGCGTGAGACGCGCGATCGCACAGACGGTGTCGTCCGCATGCGGCTCGAAGTCGAACAGGAGCCGCACTGCATGGCGTTCAGCGGCGATCTCGACCTCTGACGTGCCATTCAGATCCGTGACGTTCACAAACTCACGATACGAACGGCGCGGACGCGCAAGCGAGGTTTCATCGAAGCGGCAGTTGCTGCCCGTCGCATTCAGAAGTGGCAACGCAGCCAGCACCACGACACGCTGGACACCGCCGGGCACGCTCTGCGCGAGATCGCGCGCGGGAGGGAGTGGATCGGCCACTGCGGTGTCGACCGGTGTGCCGTCGGGAAAGCGCAGCTGAAGGTGCGAAAGTTTCAGGCGGCCCGCGCGCAACGCTTCCTCATCCAGCCTGACGCCGAGCGAGCCCCAACCTTCCGCGATCACGGCCGAAGCGAACTGCCGGTGCGCGAAGCTGATCCAGCGCTCCTGCTGCTGAAGGTGGTGATGTCTGAGCCCAACCCCCTCGGACCAGAGCGGTTTGTCGATTCGCATGGATGTGATTTGTGCCGTGTTGCGGGTTGTTATCGGTTGCGGATTCTATATGCGTGAAATGGATTCGTATACCGTTTAAAACTATTTCGATATACAAAACATCTAATATTTGTTGAGTTTATTTTTGGATAAAAATTGCATCTCTTTAAAACCGTCATAAATAATCAATATTGGTTGATGAATATCAAAACGGTCTCATGAAATCAGTATTTGCGTAGATTGACAGACCCAATACCGACAAGGTGAAGAGGTCATTGTCAGCTTGAAACCATTTTCGATCATCTCACGATGGCGATGAAAAAAATGTCAAATATTGTCGCGTTCACAAAAATTAACGATCCATGAGATACGTGAAATGCCAGACCCTTTGACTTTGAATAGGACTACAGTGTTTAATGTGATCCGGCATTAAAAATTGCAGAAGGAAGACGTGCGCTATGAGGTATCTCGAAAGGCTGTCGGGAAGCCGGGTTGTGCCGGCTTCCCGGCTTCCCGGCGGCGCTAAGGGCGACACTACGTTGCGTGGAACCGTCTTCGGCGATGCGCCTGAGTGAATTCACATTTATAAGGATGACGAATGGACAGTTTTCAGCGCGAGATTCCGAAAAGTCGCGTCTCGATAACATTGGACCTGCATACGGGCGGCGCCCAGAAGAAGGTGGAGTTGCCGCTCAAGCTGCTGGTCGCGGGCGACTTCAGCGCGGGCAAGGAGCAGACGCCCGTTGCCGGGCGCAAGAAGGTCAATATCGACAGGAACAATTTCGATGCTGTTCTCGCCGACTACGCGCCGCAACTGACGCTTGCCGCGCAAAACACGCTCGCGGGTGATGGTTCGGAGCTGCCGGTGAACCTGTCGTTCAGGTCGATCAAGGACTTCGAGCCGGAACAGGTGGCTCGCCAGATCCCCGAGCTGCAGGCGCTGCTTGCGGTGCGCAATCTGTTGCGCGATCTCAAGTCGAATCTGCTCGACAACGGCACGTTCCGCCGCGAATTCGAGAAGATTCTGAGGAACAGAGGCCTCTCCAACCAGTTGCGGGGAGAACTCGCGCAGATCGCGACGACCGCAGGTAGTTCCGGTGGGACGGGGGCGCCCCAGCTCGAGGGTCATGCCTGAAGGCGTGAAGGCCAAGCGTGCTGGTGGGTCTCAAAGCACGCGCGCCTTTACTGCATCCCGAAACCAGCTAGCGCCAGTACCGCAGACAGGACAGCAAATGAACCAGAATGAAATCCGGCAGGGCAGCGCGGTGCAGACCACCGTGCTGGAAAGCGACAGCGTCTACGCGTCGCTGTGCAGCAAGATCAATCTCAATCCCGTGCGCGAAGCACGTCCGCTCGAAGCGTTCCGCGACAACGACCTGCTTTCCGAGTCATCCGCCGATGAACGGATTGCGCGTGGCATGAGCGCGTTCCTCGACCTCGTCTCCATGGCCAGCAAGCCAGTCGACCGGCTGGACAAGTCGCTGCTCGATTTCCATATCGGCCAGATCGACCGTCAGATCGGCCGGCAGCTTGACGCGGTGATGCACACGCCCGAATTCCAGGCACTCGAAGGCCGCTGGCGCGGCCTGAAAATGCTCGTGAGCCGCACGGACTTCCGCAAGAACGCGCGCATCGAGGTGCTCGACGTGTCGAAGGAGGCGCTCATGCGCGACTTCGAGGACACGCCCGAAATCATCCAGAGCGGGCTGTACCGCCTCACCTACATCGAGGAATACGACACGCCGGGTGGCCAGCCGATCAGCGCGATGATCAGTGACTACGAGTTCAGCAACGCGCCGCAGGATGTCGGTCTGCTGCGTAACATCTCGAAGGTGGCTGCCGCCGCGCATATGCCGTTCATCGGGTCGGTGGGGCCGGCCTTCTTCGGCAAGCAGTCGATGGAAGAGGTCGCGGCGATCCAGGACATTGGCAACTACTTCGACCGCGCGGAGTACATCAAGTGGAAGAGCTTCCGCGACACCGACGACGCCCGTTATGTGGGCCTGACGATGCCTCGCGTACTGGGTCGCCTGCCGTACGGCAAGGATACGACACCGGTGCGCGCATTCAACTACGAGGAAGCCGTCAAGGGTCCGGACCACGACCGCTATCTGTGGGTCAATGCGTCGTTCGCGTTCGGGGCGAACATGGTGCGCAGCTTCACCAGCAACGGCTGGTGCGTGCAGATCCGCGGCCCGCAGGCAGGTGGCAAGGTAGAAGACCTGCCGGTTCATCTGTATGACCTTGGCACCGGCGCCCAGCCGAAGATCCCGACCGAGGTGCTGATCCCCGAGACGCGCGAATTCGAGTTCGCCAATCTCGGCTTCATTCCGCTGTCGTTCTACAAGAATCACGACTTCGCGTGCTTCTTTTCGGCGAATTCGGCGCAGAAGCCCGCTATCTACGAGACGAGGGAAGCGACTGCGAACAGCCGCATCAACGGGCGCCTGCCGTACATCTTCCTGCTCTCGCGTATTGCGCATTATCTGAAGCTGATCCAGCGCGAGAACATCGGCACGACCAAGGACCGCCGTCTGCTCGAACTGGAGCTGAACAGCTGGATCAAGGGTCTCGTGACGGAGATGAAAGATCCGGGTGACGAACTGCAGGCGTCGCACCCGCTGCGCGAGGCGAAGGTCACGGTGGAAGACATCGAGGACAACCCGGGGTTCTTCCGCATCAAGCTTTTCATCATCCCGCACTTCCAGGTCGAGGGCATGGACATCGGCTTGTCGCTGGTATCGCAGATGCCGAAGGCCAAGGGCTGATGAAGTGAATTCCTTGTAACTCATGTAGCACGCCGGGGCGTGTGCGGAGGAGGTCGACGCCGCGCCCCGGCTTTGTCAGCTGTGGCGTCAATGTTCAACGGAGTGATCGATGGGTTCGATGGTTCTGCCGTCCCAGGCTTACGAGGTGAAGCTCGCGCCGCATCCCGCGCCGCTCTCGGTGGTGAAGTTCCGCGGGTTTGACCGGATCAGCGAGCTGTACCGATACGAGATCGAATTCACGAGTCCCGTCGCGGGTATCCCGATGGACGCGGTACTCGGGCGGCCCGCGAAGTTCATCATCGACCCCGTCGACCCGAACGCCGACTATTTGCGCAGGATGTTCGGCGAGAGGGCGGAGCAATTCAGCGACAAGCCGCCCGCACGCACGATCCACGGCATCGTCACACAGTTCGACGAGTTCGGTACGTCGGCTGATGAGACCCGTTACAGGCTGGTTATCGAGCCACGTACCGCGGATCTCGCGCGCGCGGTCACGAGCCGGTTGTTCCAGAAGCAGTCCGTGCAGGAAATCATCGCGGATACGCTGAAGCATTACGGGTTTCGCGAAGGCGTTGATTTCATGTTCAGCCTGCGCGCGAAGTACAAGCGCCACGAATACATCACGCAGTATCACGAGACTACGTTCGCGTTCATCCAGCGCATCGCCGCGGAGGAAGGCATCTGGTTTCGCTACGGGCAGAAAAAGGACCGCGAGATCATCGTTTTTGGCGACGATCTGGATGCGTATGCGCGTAACCAGCGCACGGTGCCGTTCCGTAGTGACGCCGGGCTGGAGAGCGCTGGCGCCGAAGCCATCAAGTCGCTCGAACGACGCATGCGACGCGTGCCCGAGGCAGTGCGCCTGAACGACTATAACCATCGTCAGGCTGGCGTGTCGCTGCTCGTCGAGGAAAACGCGGCGCGAGACGACAGGACGACGAACGCCGTCGACTACCACTGGGGCGAGCATTATGAAACGCCCGAGGAAGGGCAGCGCATTGCACGGCTGCGTCACGAAGCACATCTGTCGAAGCAGATCACCTATGCGGGTAAGGGCAATGCTTTTGCCATTGAGGCAGGCGAGGTGTTGCGTCTCGACCAGAACCCCGTGGATGCGCCGCACGGGCTGCTCCTGACGTCGGTGGAGTCTGGCGGTGGCCGCAGCGAGGCGTACTGGAATACCTTCACCGCGATCCCGTCGGACCGTGTCTGGCGCACGCCGGTCGATTTGGCCACACGCCCTGTGATCGACGGCATCCTGCCGGCGCGCATCACGTCGCCCGGGGATTACAAATACGCTTATCTGACGGGGGAAGGCTGGTATGTGATCAAGCTGCCGTTCGACCTGGACGAATGGAGCCCAGGCGGCACGAGCCGTGCGGTGCGGCTCGCGAAACCGTACAGCGGCGACAACTACGGTCATCATTTTCCGTATATCGACGGCGCGGAAGTGGCGATCATCCATACCCAGGGGGATCCTGACCGGCCCGTCATTATCGGCGCGATGCACGACAGTCTGCATCCGGATCTCGTCAACAACCTCAACAATACGCGGAACATCATTCGTACGGCCGGCGGTACCGAGTGGCGCATCGAGGACAAGGCAGGCATCGAGCACAGTCACCTGACGACGCCTTACCAGACCAGCGAGCTGAATCTCGGGCATATGGTCGATGGCGAGCGGAAGGAACGGGGGCAGGGGGCTGAATTATGCACCGGCGGTCACGTTGCTGTGCGGGGTGGAAAGGGTGTGCTGGTTACCGCAGAAGCTCAGCCCAACGCGACGGGCCTGCAACTTGACATGCAGGATGCTGACGCCACGCTCCGTCAGGCAGCGGACGTGATGCGCTCCCTGAACGACTCGGCTAATGCGGCAAAGGCGTGGCTTGCCGAGATCGATCAGCAGCGCGCGCTCATCGAGCAGAAGCTCACAAGTCTTCAGAAACCCGTGATCGTCGCCAGCGCACCCGAAGGCGTAGGCATTGTGAGTGGCCAGCACATGCAACTGGCCACGCGCAAACAAATGTTTGTGACAGCAGGGGACGGTCTGGATATCGGTGTGATGAAGCGAATCACGATGGCTGCTGGCGAAGCGATTTCGCTGTTTGCCGCGACGCTGGGGATCCGGATTTTCTCGAGCAAGGGAAAAATCCAGATCCAGGCCCAAGGTGACGCGATGGAACTGATGGCGCTCAAAAATGTTGCTGTCAGCTCGTCCACAGGCGAAGTGATCATTACCGGTTCAAAAGGCATCACGCTGGGTGACGGCTCCGGCGCCTACGTGAAGATCGCCAACGGGAAGATCGAACTCGCAAGCCCCAGTGGGCAGATCGAAGTCAAGGGCAACCTGAATACTGGCGACCCAGCGAGTGGTAGTTTCACGTTCCCCAACTGGTCCGACGTTCCCCTCAAGGATGTGAAGGGAGATATGAATTTCGGGTTTTCTGAATAAGCGTAATCATGGCAAACACAACGCCTACACCGGCACCGGCGAGCCCGCCACTGAAGCAGCTGGGCTTCGCCTTTCCGTTTCGCAAGAAGGGTCAACGCAATGCGGGCTCATCCGCTGACTTTACCGATGAGCACGACTTTCACAAGGTATTGAAACAGGAACCATCGGGCTCCTATTCGGTCAGCGGCAAGGGAATGTGGCATGGCGGCATTCACGTTACGGAGGCCGGATCGGGCGGATCGCTTGATCTGAAGTTTGGCGTTCGATGCCTGGCTGACGGCGAAGTCGTGGCGTGGCGCATCAACCGCGCCTACCCGGTCAGCGATATGCCTGCCCAGAATGACCAGCCGGCGATCAGCGCGCCGTACAGCACGGGATTTGCGCTGGTACGTCACTCGATGGAGTTTCCGCGAGGTACCACGCTGAAGTTTTTCAGCCTGTACATGCACCTGCAGGATCTGGCGGGTTATGAAAGTGACACGTCACAGCCGAAACAGCAAAAGCCCGCGTACTGGTCGACCCAGTTCAAGGTCACCGAATTCGCTCAGGACAAGCCTCACGCCGGCCCGAACGGCCAGGTCGCACCGACGGAACAGCAAGGGATCAGGATACGTGCGACGAAGCCTCACGGCACGATTCTCGGCATCCTGCCACAGGGAGCACAGGTCAGCATTGGCCAACGCGATGGAGATTGGGGCCGGCTCAAGGATACGCATGGCGCGCAACTGATTGCGCCGACGGCGGGCGGGCTTGTCGCTGCGAATGCGGGCAGTGGATGGATATTCCTGGGCAAGGAAAACGGCGGTTCCGTTGTCGAGGAAGTCATGCCGGACTCGTCGATTGATTGCGTGGTCGTGCCGCCCGTGCCGTTTCCGGTGAAGGCGGGCGACCTGATCGGTCATCTTGGGCGCTACGACTCGTTGAGTCAGCAGACGTCCAACCGCATGGTCCACATCGAGGTGTTCTGTGACGACAGCGTCAAGTCGTTTATGGAGCAGGGGGCGGCATGGGTCAATGCTAATGGAGCGCATCCCGACCGTTGGCAGCAACTGGGGCTCCCGGGCGATCCGACGATCCTGCGCGTCGACAAAAACACGACGTTGTACCGGCCAGCAGGCCAGCCCGGGCAGTATCCGCAGCCTGGGCAGGGTGTGAAACCGACGGGCGTGATCCAGGTCGCCGCGTTTGCCGAGCTGGCGAAGCAGAGCGGCAATCCGCTAACCGAAACCACCGTGGATGCCGACGGCAAGAAACGGTGCTGGTGGCATGTGGACAGCGCGGACGTGCAGGGCAATGCCATCGATGGCTGGGTGCGGGAACAGAACTTTGCGGGTGGGCGGGTGACACGCGAGTTTGCGCAGACATGGGTGGACTTTCAGCCCCCCCTGGATGATGCGCATGACCCGGCGCATACGATGTTTGCCACCGCGCAGGCGTTTGTCGACTATGCAAGCGGCGCGGATGTGCCGGAACCGGCTGCGCTCGGCAAACTCAGTCCGCTGATGGCATCGATCTATCGAGCGTTATATCCGACCGGAGACGGCAGCCGGGCTGCGGACGATCTCTGCGCCGCCGCGGAGGACCCGTGGACTGCCTTGCGCATGTCGCGGTTGATCATCAAGCACGAGAGCGAGTGGGCCAATCCAGACAAGTGGAAGCAACTTATCGTGGAAATCGAAAAGCAGACCGGCCCACAGGCTCAGCACGAGGCGGAACAGAAGCGGATCGAAAAGCTCGTCTGGTGGGATGACGTCAAGGCTGGCTTGACTGACCTGCCGGCGTCAGACGTTTTCCATATTCATCCGATCGGACTGGTGGGAAATTTTTATCGGAACGCCAATGCACATGCGATTTCCGACAACGGATTATGGTTCATATTCGCACACGAGGCGCAAGCAAACGTAACTAACCATTTGCATTGGCCTCACGGCGCTAGCGGTGTAACACTTGGCGCGGGATACGATATGAAAGGAAGAACTCCAAGTGAGATTTCTACTGACATGAACTCTATTGGCCTTCCTGATGCAACGGCACAGGCTGTCTCACATGCGTCAGGGTTGCAAGGTAGCGCAGCAAGCACATTTGCCACGACGAATCACAATTTAGTTAACTTAACTGATAATCAACAGGTGCAGCTGCTTCGTAACACTATTGGACACTACGAAAATATGGTGCGTAATTCGATTAAAGTTCAAATTAGCCAAAATGAATTCGATGCGCTCGTGAGTTTTGCCTACAACCCAGCAGGGCGGTGGCAAAGCGTTACCAATTTTGTAAATAATGGACAGATAGAGTGCGCGATGTCAAAAATCAGAGAAGGAAATACGTCCGGAGGCGTTGTGATGTCGGGGCTCACAAATCGACGTTCAGATGAAGTTAACCTCTACAAAAATAACCGATACGAATTCAATGGTCACCCACTTCCGCCGAGATGAGTAATAATTTAACATGGTTTTTTGCGGGATACATTGGTTTGCTCGGAGCGTTAAGGATGAAATTATATTTTTTTACTTTGTTATTTTTATTTTTGGCGATCCCAGTTATTGCAAAGGACTTGCCCGATTCCGTACAGGGTAGGTGGGAGGTTGCCGAAGTTCACATAAATACGGAGGCGTCCCGTACTCCTTTTTATGCAGGGAATGATCCTCGTTTAGTAGGGCGAATTTTTACATTCGCACCAGGTCAGGTAACAAGCGATGCTCCGGAAAATTCCGAGTGCGTGACACCACAGATCAGAATAACTTCTGCCGATCCACAGGAGTTGATAAGGAAGAGTATGGCTGGATATGGGTATCCGGTCATGCATGCAGATGCAAAAGCCTATCGGCTTGATGTCGGTCGGGATAAAAATCCCGAGATAATGCAAATCTATTGTAAGGATAAATTGTGGAATGGCAGCCTGGGGGCAGACGGAGGCATGCAGGGCTCGTGGTTATTCCTTGCTGATGGCAATCGGATCCTACTGAGATGGTACGATGAAACGATCCTTGTTTTAGAAAGGATTACGGATAGCCAGAAGCCAGGACCTTCTTTTAATTGCTCAAAATCAAGTAATGAGACGGAAAAAGAGATATGTCAGTCAATAGAACTATCAGCATTTGATCGCAGTGTATCTGAAGCCTATAGGCTATCTATATCTCAATACCATGATGCAGGCAAAAATGTCGGTTCACTCATTCGCGATCAGAATTCGTGGTTGGTTTTGCGAAATAAATGTGGCTCGAATGCGAAGTGTATTCTTTCTTCGATGAGAAATCGACTGGATAGATTATCCGTGCCTTCTCAATGATGGGTAAGCCGATATCGATTCCTCAAAAAGCGGATAGCATCAACGAGTGCCACACTAATTTTCAAGATATCGATGGATGGGGATGGCTGATGCGTCCACCTATGTTTGCGGCCTATATGTAGTTATTCGTTGTTTTAATCTGAGGCGGGTCATCAGTTGGTTTCGCAAAAACCGGAGCGGGTAATGAGAATCTGGTTGGTGGGTGCAATGAGGCGCAGGAATGCGTGGTTTCTTTTACAAACCGAGCTGCTGCGCAAGATCGACTGTGCGAATCGACTGATCTTTCGGCTCTATGGATTCAAGGAAGTAGGAAATACTTGATTCAATGCAAAAGTGGAGACACAGCTGAAGACAACGTCGTGTGGATTGTTGACCAGAGCGCGAAATTCTTTGGTCGACTGAACTTCGGTCGATTCATAACAAAGAGTGCTATCGAAAAGAATCCGAATTCGAAAATTCCAGACAAATTCAGTTCGCGGAACCTTTGTCATCCGATCGACATGATCAAGCTCAAAGCGAGCGATTTTCTCCTGCACGATAAGAGGCCGACCGATGCAGATGACGACCCGTACTGCTATGACGTCACCTATTTGAAGCTAGGGGATGCGAAGTTGGTCATCGATACCAGTCGCGGTCCGGTAATGCGTAGCGATTCGCAGCATGCTGTACACGCGGTCTCAACTCGTGACCGAGAACGCTTGACTCACTTATTAGACGTACTGCGCCAATGGCATCCGCAGCCGTGATCATTCATGCAAGCGGAGCATACGAAATCGACTTACGAAGCGGCTCTGAGTGTTGAAAGGAATCATCGAAATGAAAAAACTGGCATACGAAGGCGATAGCACGAGCCACGGCGGAAAGATCCTCAGCGGCTCGGACCGCATCAGGATCAAGGGCCGCCGGGCCGCACGGATCGGCGACATCGTGTCGTGTCCGATCCACGGCGACAACGAAATTGTCGAGGGTGGCACGAGCATGACAGACAACGGCGTGCCGGTGGCGCGGGATGGTGACCGGACCCAGTGCGGGAGCATCCTCATCGCCACGTCGGACGGCGCGACGGTCCGATAGATGCCAGTTGACTTTGCACGGGTGCCGCCACGAGTCGCGGTACCGGAGCCGCCACGCCCGTCAAAACTGCTCTGGGCTGTCCTGCTCGGTGTGGTTATCTGTCTGGGCGCCGCGCTGTCGGTCTATGTCTGGCCGGCAGGAAGGCCGACGAACACCCTGTGGTTCTGGTTCTGCGTGATTGGCTATCCGATGTTCGCGTGGGTGTTCCTGCTGTGTTGCTATCTCGGATACGCGTACGCCCGGCGCAGCGGAGCCATTGCCAACAACCGGATCAGCGACCGTGAGGAACTGAAATGCCATACGCTGGCCAGCGCGCCACTCGCGGTGCTCGGGCATGCGTGGTGTTTCTCCGGTGACGACGATGAAAACGGCCTCGAGGGACTGGTCAGCGGCCGTGTGAAGATGGTCGCCCGGCCCAGCCGGGCAGAGCCGGGGTTCGATGTCAGAGCCCGATGGCTCGAAGTGCCGGGCAAACCGTTTTACGCGGGAAACGCACTGACCGAGCACGCGCGGCATCGGGCGGTGTCCGACTGGCTCCTGAACAGGTTAGTCGACAGGATTGCTACGGGACTCGCCGAACTGCCTCGTCGGACCGCCCTTCAGGTCAATCTGTGCATCCAGTCGGAAATGGACCTGGCAGACGTGCGGACCCGCTTGCAGGAACTGATTGCAGCCAGGACTCCGGCTCTGCGAGTGACGGTCGATGTGAGTGGGGAGCACCTGTCGCTCTTTCAGGCGGACGCGTGGCATGACGGCCTGAAACCAGGCGAGGCGCATTTGCTGATCGCAATCCAGTTGCGTAAAGCGGTCAGCGAACGGTTGCAGGACGGCGTCGCAGAGACCGGTGTTGCGCTGCTTCTGGGCCATCCGGGTATCGTCCGGAAGATGCCTGCAAAAGGGATGTCGCTACGCCTGTATCGCCCGGCTATCGGAGTGTCAGACACCGTGAGCAAGCCACTAGAACTTGCCGCGCGCTGGGGACAGGCTGATTCAACTTACATCAAGACGGTGTGGAGTCACGGCCTCACCGAAGAACTCGTTCGTTCGGTCAAATCGTCGCCTCAGTTCCGCGAGCAGACGCGATGGGTTGATCTTGGCGCAACGGTTGGAACATGTGAAGGTGCGGGCGCCTGGCTCGCAACGGCTCTCGCTGCGGAACACGCGTCGCTCACCGACGATCCGCAACTCGTCCTTACCCAGGAAGGCGGCGACATGATTGCCCTCGTGTGCAGAAAGCAAATATGAACGAACACAAGCCACAGTCGGTACCGATCTTCATCAGTATCGCAATTGCCATCGTTTTCCTTGCGTTGGGCATCGCCGTTTGGGTCGAGGGACCCGCACGTGGATGGTCGCGCGATATACGGATCATCATCGAGTTGAGTCTGTTATCGGGCTTGCTTGTATCGCTCATTCTCGTGAAGTACTTCGAGGCTGTCGTGCTGTGGATCGCTTCGATGCGTGCAGCGAGGTGGCTCGCGCAGTACGACTGGAAGCGGCAAGCTCATGGTGGCGCTGGACAAGCCACATCGTCGCAGGAAGGCGGTCTGGGGCGACCTGATGCGCTGCGCAATGCGCTTCGTGAGCGTCATGGGTGGCGCTGGAAATACCGGGATCGGTGGGTGGTGGTCGCAGGCGACGAGCCGATCGTCAAGCGTCTTGCACCTGGCCTCGTGCGAGACGGCTACACGATCTCGGGCGATACCGTCCTGCTTTACGCGAAGCAGACCGGCGACCAGCTGGATGCCATCTGGCTCGATCAGATTCGTCGCCTGCGCCGCCGCCGACCGGTCGATGCCATCGTGGCCGTGGTGCGAACCCATACCTCAGGCAATCGGCCGTTCGACGCGGAACGCACCGCCCAGCGTCTGGTTCGCCACGCCCGTGCGTTGCGCTGGGCCGCTCCGGCGTACCTGCTCAACGTCACCGAGGCCGGCAGCGAAACGTCCGACCCGGACGAAGCGATCGGTTGCACCTGGTCGAACGCACGGCTTGGGTCGGATCAGGTTATCGCCTCACTGCGCGGCGTCTCCGATGAACTGGCCGATGCCGGCGTCGTGCGCCTCACGAAAAACGTGGCAGACCGCTATCCTGCCGAACTGTCGCACCACATTGCGCAATACGGCAGCGCACTGTCGGATCTCGTGACCCAGATCGGCCAGTCGCGTATCTGGCGCAGCGCAATTCATGGCGTGCTTTTCACACCGCTTTTCAAGGAGCGCGCTGCGGTGATGCCGGAAGCCGTGGCGGAGGAGGGCGAAGGTGAAGCAATCGGTGCGCGTACGGTCTGGCAAACCATCGCTGACCACAGCCGGCGCATTCACGGCCGTCGCGTCGGGTTCTCGCTCTCGACCGCGACTGCATGGGCGGTCTCGGCAGGGGTCGCGTTATGGATCGCCGGCACTTTCCTGTCAGGCTTCTCGAACCGTGCAACGATTCAGGCAGCGGCAAACACGACCGCAAAGCTCCCGGCCTTGCAGGACCGCACGCAGGCGGCACTGACGCTGGATGCCTTGCAAAAACAGATGGACACCCTGGAGGTGCGGCGGCGTGACGGGGCGCCCTGGCACACGCGTTTCGGCCTGAACCGCGATGTCGACCTTCTCGGCGCGCTGTGGCCCGGCTACGAAAGTGGTGCTGCCCGCATTGTCGTTGACCCGATCCGCGCGAAGCTTGAAGAGCGCCTGCGGCAACTCGCGTCCCTGTCGGACGCGGAAATCGCAAGCGGCGGCGACGCGCAGGTCAAGTCCGCCTATGACACGCTCAAGACTTACCTGATGCTCGCGAAGCCCGAACGCGCCGACGCGGCGTTCCTCACGCCGCAGCTGATCGCAACAGCGGCTCCAGCGCTGCCGCTCGATTCGCCCTTGAACGAGGGCACGTGGCTGGACCTGTGCCAGCACCTCGTCGCCTTCTACGCGAATCATCTTGGGCAGCGCGTGATGGCTGAAGGCACGTCGCTCGCGATCATCCCCGACGCGTTGCTCGTTGGCGCCACGCGTCAGACGGTGATCGGCGTCCGGGGAATCCAGAACTCGACCGACGCGCTCTACCAGCAGATCCTCGATGAAGCGAGGCCGAAGTATCCGCCCGTGTCGCTTGCGACGCTGCTGGGCGACACCAGCAGCCGGGGGCTGTTCAATACGACAGCGACAGTCGCGGGGGTATTCACACGCGCGGCGTGGGACGAACGTATTTCGAAGGCAATCGACGATGCCAGCGAACAGCGCAACGTGGCCGGAGACTGGGTACTGTCAGACGCCCCGAAGGGAGTCCCACTGGGGGAGGCCCGCGCCGGCGCAACGCCGGTGGCATCGCTGAAAGCCGAACTGCGGCAGCGCTATTTCGACGGCTACGCGCGGGCGTGGCAATTGTTCCTGAACAGCATCCGCTGGCAACCGGCACCGACGCTCCCGGGCACGGTCGACCAGCTCGCGCTACTGGGCGATCCGCAGCGCTCGCCGCTTGTCGCGCTGATGAATGTCGTGGTGTATCAGGCGGGGGCCGGCGAAACCACACAGTCGCTCTCGGACACCCTGATCAGCAAGGCACAGCATCTCGTGGGCGCTGACGAATCTGCCAGGGGGACTTTCTTTGGGGCGCAGGATCCGTCGAAGATCGCCCAGCTGCGGAACATGGCGCCTCTTGCAACCACATTCGGTCCGCTGTTGCGTTTGAGCGGCAGCGATCTGGCCTCGGGGGGCACTCGCGGCGATAACGCGGCCGCACAGCTCGTCACCACAGGCGACCTGAGTCTCGCGCGCTTTCTCGAACGCGTGACCGCGATGCGGCTGAAACTGCAGCAGATCATGATGAGCAACGATCCGGATGCGATGTCGCGCGCCGCGGCGCAGGCCGTGCTGCAGGGCAAGACATCCGATATCGCGGACAGCCGCGAGTACGCGAGCCGTGTGGCCGCGAGCCTCGGCGAGCAGTGGGCGGGCTTCGGGCAACTCCTCGAGCAGCCGCTCGACCAGACCTGGCAGGTGGTACTGCAGCCTGCATCGTCGAGCCTGAATGACACATGGCGCACGGCGATCGTCGCCGACTGGGACAAGGCCTTTGGCGGCCGCTATCCATTTGCCGATTCCGACAACGATGCGTCGCTGCCAGAGATGGCGCGGTTCATGCGCCCGGACAATGGCGTGATCACGCAGTTCGTGACGTCGCAACTCGCCGGCATTGTCGAACGGCAGGGCGACCGCTGGGTGCCGGCGCAAGGGGCGAACCACGGCGCACTGACCGTCGATCCGGCGTTCCTTGCCGCGCTGAACAAGCTCATGCGCGTCTCGACCGTGCTATTTCCATCCGGCGACGCACATGTGCGGTACGAGTTGCGAGGAGTGCCAACGCCCGGCGTGACCGACCTGAAGTTCGCGCTGTCGGGCCGGGAGTTGCACTACTTCAACCAGAAACAAGAGTGGACGCCATTTGTCTGGCCGGGCGATGCGCTGGAAAACATCACGCACGTGGAGTGGCAGACCGAGCAGGGCGGCTTGCGCTCGGCGCTCGACACGCAGGGCCGCTTCGGTCTGATCCGCCTCCTCGAGCGCGCGAGCGTCACACCGCAGGACAGCGCGCGGTATCTGCTGTCGTGGAAACCGGACCAGAGCCTGGGCGTTCCGCTCAGTGTGCAGATGCGCAGTGAAGCCGGGGCGGGGCCTCTCGACGTGCTGGCGCTGCGTCACTTCACGTTGCCGGCACGAATTTTCGTGGCGACGTCGGCGAAGACTTCGCAACAGCAGACGTCCCCCAAGGGGACTTCCTCCGGGGCGTCGGTCAGTCCGCCACCACTGCCGCCAGCGGCAATCGCCGCCGCGAAACACGCGACGATGCCGCTACCCCATGGCGTGCTGCCGGAGGTCGAATGAGCATACTGCCCAACTTGCTGAAGGCGCTGTTTCCCTCGAACGACGCGGACCAGCTCGTGCGCGAGCGCGTCGACGCGTGGAGCGAATGGCTTGCTCCGCTGCCGGGCGCGGATGGCGTGGGCCGTGACCCCGGCTACGAAGACGCGTTTTTCACGTTGAAAGACGAGGTCACCAAACTCTCCGGTATCGACGATGCATTGATCGTGCGCTCGTGCGAGCAACTGATCAGGGAAACCGGCAAGGATCTGCGCGTGGCCGGTTACTACGCGTTCGCGCGCCTGCGTCAGGACGGGCCGGCTGGCCTTGCGGACGGCCTGGAACTTGCCGCAGCGCTCGTCGACCGTTTCGGCGAAGCGTTACTGCCCGCGCGGGCGGAAGCGAAGAAGGGTGCGCTCGAAATGCTCGCCACCACGCGCATGATCGACGTGCTCGAAAGCCGTGGCGGATCTGACGACGCATCTCACCACGGATTTGCGCCGGCCGACCTCGAACGTGCGATCGCGGCGCTCGATCTGCTCGTCACGTGCACCAGCGAATGGACGGAGGCGGCACGCCCCGATCTGCAGCCGCTAATTTCCCGCTTCGAGCGCAACGACAACCCGCCGCACAGCGACGCACCTGGCACCGGCACGCAGACATCGACTGCAACGGATGCCGGCAAGCCTGTCATGGCGATGAGTTCAGTGTCTTCCACGCGCGATCTTCTGGAACAGGCCCGAACGATGGCGACCTGGCTGCGGGATCAGGAAAACGGCTACCTGCCATCGGTGCGGCTCGTGCGCAGCGTGCGATGGGACACGCTGCATGAGGTGCCGCCAGCGGATGCGCAGTCGCGCACGCGGCTCGTACCGCCGCGCACCGAACTGCGCCAGCAGATGAAGCGGCTCGTGCTGCAGAAGCAATGGCATGAACTGCTCGAACGCGTCGAAGGCGCGTTCATGGAGGGCGTGAATCATCTGTGGTTCGATCTCCAGTATTTCCAGCACGCCGCGCTCGACCATGTGGGTACGCCTTACAGCGCGTGGCGCGAACTGCTGCGAGCCGACCTTGCACTGTTCCTCGAACGTTTGCCTGGCATCGAGCGGCTCGCGTTTAACGACGGGACGCCTTTCTCCGACGATGCGACGCTGGAGTGGATCGCGCGGCACGCGGTGGTGCGCGATCTCGAGGCCGGCGAGACGGTCGCGCCGCTGCCGGTCTCGGCCGACAGCGAGGATGGCGCCGGCGGCGACTGGCCGGAAATCGAGGCACAGGCGCGCGAGGTCGCTGCGAGCCAGAGTCTCGAAGCCGCCTTCACGTGGCTGGAGACGCTGCCCGGCGTCCGGACCGAACGCCAGCGATATCTGCAGCGCCTTGTGATGGCGCGGCTCGCGGACCATGCGGGGCGCACGGATACCGCGTTGCCGTTGCTCACCGAACTGGACGCCGCGGCGCAGACGGTACCGTTGATCCGCTGGGAACCGGCGCTCGCCTTCGAAGTCAAGCACCAGCTGATTCGGGCGCTGAAGGCAACGAGCCATCGCAAGGACGCGGACAAGCCGGCGCTCGCTCGCCGCATCGACCGGTTGCAGGGCGAGCTGACCGTGCTCGACCCCGCCCGCACGCTGACCCTGTCATAAGAACGGAATGACCAGAACGTATGTCCATGGAACACGACGATCCGATCCTGCGGTACTACGAAGCCGAAATGCGCTATCTGCGCGAAGCCGGCAAGGAATTCGCGAAGACGCATCCCGACCGGGCGCGCATGCTTAACCTCGATCGCGTGGGCGATCGTGATCCGTACGTCGAACGCCTGTACGAAGGCTTCGCGTTCCTGACCGGCCGTCTGCAGCAGAAGCTCGACGACGAACTGCCGGAGCTCACCGAGGGGCTGGTCAGCCTCCTGTGGCCGCACTACCTGCGCATGATCCCATCGCTGTCGGTGGTGGAACTCATTCCGCTCGCCGAAAAGCTGCAGAAGACGGAACGTGTTGCCGCCGGCGTGCCAGTGCGCTCGGCGCCCATCGCGACGCCCGTGACATCCGGTGGCGAGGGCACGACACCCAAAACCGTGCAGTGCGTCTACCGCACCACGCAGGCGGTGACGCTGCAGCCTGTGCGGCTCGTCAGCGCGGGCCCCGCTGTGCGTCACGATGGCCGGTCGGTGATCCGGCTTCGCTTCGAGATCGATCACTCGGCACAACGCGACGAAACGGATCTGTCACGGCTGCGCCTCTACCTGAACGCGGATCTGCCGACGGCATTCGCGATGCACCTCGCGCTCACGCGCCAGGTCGACTCGATCGCGTGGCGCATCCCTGAAGTGCGCGATGGCGAAGCGCTGCCGCTCGACGGTATGACGATCGAGCCAGCGGGCTTTTCGACCGGGGAGCGGTTGTGGCCCAAATCGGAGGCGGCGTTCTCCGGCTACCAGCTGCTGCTTGAATACTTCACTTTCCGCGAGAAATTCCTGTTCGTCGACCTGTGCGGACTCGATCTCGCAACACTGCCGAAGCATGCATTCAGCTTCGAGCTGGAAATCCTGCTGAAGCACAGCTATCCGGCCGACCAGCGCTTCACCACCGAACACGTGCGGCTCTTCTGCACGCCGGTGATCAACCTGTTTACGCTCGATGCCGAGACGATTCTGGTGAATCATCACGAGACGGAATACCGGGTGGTGCCGGCGGGTCATCAGGGCGAACACGTCGAAACCTACTCGGTCGACGCGATCGAATCATTCGATCACGAAACGGCGGGACGCCACGAATACGTGCCGTTCGTCACCTTCCGGCATCGCGGCGGCATGATGCGTCACGAAGCGCCAGAACGGTATTTCCA
This sequence comes from Paraburkholderia gardini, assembly GCF_907164545.1. Classification (NCBI taxonomy): domain Bacteria; kingdom Pseudomonadati; phylum Pseudomonadota; class Betaproteobacteria; order Burkholderiales; family Burkholderiaceae; genus Paraburkholderia; species Paraburkholderia gardini. The sequence continues at coordinate 124,019 of NZ_CAJQZB010000010.1, forward strand.
CACGCGCGTGCGCCCCGGGGTGACCGGGCTGCACGAAACGTGGGTGATCCTGGGCGGCCACGCCTGGGAATCGATGCAGGACCTGCCGGAGGAAAGCCTGTCGCTGCGCGTGACGGGCACGAACGGCATGCTGCCGCGCAAGGGCCTGCGCGAAGCGAGCATCGATGAGCTCGTCGCGAGCACGCCGAACGTGGCGGGTGTGCGCAATCTCGCGGCACCGACGCTGCCGCTCTATCCGCCCACGGGCGACCGCTTCCAGTGGCGGGTGCTGTCGCATCTCGCGCCGAACTTCCTGTCGATGATGGATGCCGAAGTGCTGCGCGGCGCGCTGGCGCTTTACGACTGGACCAGCGACGAACTGAACCGTCGGCGCCTCGCGGGCATCCTGCACGTTTCGGAAGAACTGCTCGAGGAAGTCTCGGGCGGGTCGGTCGAGCGCGGCGTGCTGATCGAGGTGATACTCGATAGTCACGCGTTCGCGGGCGAGGGCGACGTGATGCTGTTCGGCGAGCTGCTGCACCGGTTCTTCGCGCTGTACGCGGAAATCAACCTGTTCACGAAGCTCGCGATCGTAAGCCTGCCGTCGCAAACCCGAACTGAATGGCCGCGCAGCAAGGCGCAACGCTCCCCGCTATGACGCTATGCGCCCCAAAGGAAGCCCCGTTAGGGGGCGAAATGCCCGATCCCGCACCGCCGGATCTCGACCCGCTCGTGAGATCGCTGCTGACGCGCGCACCGACGATGAGCTTCATGCAGTTGTGCCAGCTCCTCGAGATACAGATGCCAGACCACGCGGGCTTCGGTATTCGCGACACGATCGAACATGAGGCCGTGCGGTTCCGGCCGCGGCCGCGCACCGGGTTTCCCGCCGGTGAAGTGGCATCGGTCGAGTTCGACGCTGGAGAGGAACCATCCGGCACCCGTGCGCCGCCGACCGTGCGTACGACGTTCATGGGGCTCTACGGCGTCGACGCCGCGATGCCGTCGTGCATGATCGACGATATCGTGCTCCGGGAGGAGGGGCACGAAGCGCTCGAGGCGTTTCTCGACCAGTTCAATCACCGCTTCGTGACGCTGCTGTACCGCGCATGGAAAAAATATCGCTACCCGGTCGGCTTCCGGCCGGGCGCCACGGATGAACACTCGCGCAAGCTGCTGAGCCTGGCCGGCTTCGGCTGGGGCGAAAAACCGGCACGCGCCGGACTGCCGGATTCGCGCGTACTTGCCCTGCTCGGTCTCTTGATCCAGCGCACGCGCACGTCCGAGGGGCTCGCCGGCGTCATCGCGCTGGCGGTGCCAGGCGTCGAGGTCCGGGTCGACGAGTTTTACCCGACCTTCAAGGCCGCAAACAAACCGCATGTACTGGGTTCGACCGGCTCGGACAAGAACAGGCCGGATGACGGCGCGAGTCACACTCCGGGCACACTCGGTGCCGGCTACGCGCTGGGCGCACGGGTGGCGTATCGTGGCCGCGCGGTGCGGGTCACGCTTCGGCCGGCAGGCGCGGAGCAGGCGCACGACCTGTTGCCCGGCGCGCAACTCCACGGCGAGGTGATCGCGTTCCTGCGCCTGTACGTCGGCACGAAAGCCGACGTGTTCCTGCGCATGGAGGTGTCGTCGCGGCTGGTGCCGCCCCCCATCATGAGCTCAGCGACGAGCGGTCCGTTGCCGCGGCTCGCATGGACCGCGGTATTGCCGTGCGATCGCGAGCGGCTGATCACGATTGAACTCGGCCGCTACGAAGCGTTTCCCGCGCCGGCACCGAACCCGTATCTTGCGCCAACGCGCTGCCTGACTCCGGAGAATTCATGTCCAACCGCTTAACCCGGGCGACCCTGGCCGCCCTCGCATCCGGCCTGCTGCTTTCCGCATGCGGCGCCTGGCAGGCTGTGTCCGACGGCACTTCGAGCGCGTATCGCGCCGTCTTCTACAAAAAGGTCAAGACGCTGAATGTCGACCTGACGGCGCGGGCATCCCTCAATCCGGACGAGACAAACCGCTCGACCTCGGTCGCGGTGCGTGTGTATCAGCTCAAGGACCGCAAGCTCTTTGACGCAGCGTCCTACGACGATCTGATAAAGAACGACAAAACCCTGTTGGGGCAGGACCTGCAGACCAGCATCGCCACCGTGGTGAGCCCGGGCGCGTCCGCAAGCCTGTCGCAGCCCATGCAGCCGGAGACGCGATACGTCGCGATCGTCGCGTTCTACCGCGACCCAGGCACCGACGGCGGGTGGCGACGCGTGATTGCAAAGAAGAATCTTTCGGCCGATGCACCGCTCAAGCTCGAGCTGGTCGATCGTGAACTCGTCGCGTCGAACGATGAAGCAAAGGAACGATCCGTCCGGTAACGGCGAAACCGGTGTGGTTCCGCTGGAAAGTCGACCTTGTTTGTCCTGACACGTAGGCACGCGGATTGCTGGGTTGCGAAAACCAGACCGTGCTTGCGTGAGGCGTCATGAATTCAGGTTCGAAACAGGCTGCCGGGTACCAGACGATCGAAGTCCGTAAAGGACAGGTCACGGAAAAGATGTCGCGCGGAGCGTTTCATGGCCCGCTTCCACGACCCCGCGTTCCGGGCGGAAGACCCAGCGCTCGAGCGGCTCGAGGCGATCGCGTGGGACGCCTATTCGAATGCGCGCAAGTCGCCCATCACCGAAAAGGCCGGGGCCGGATTTCAGGACCCGGACTACGATCTGTCAGTCGAATGGCGCGCCGCAAGCGATCGTATCAAGGCCGCCGGGGCGCGCCAGAAAGACAGGGCGACGCCTTCACGCGTGTTGATCGTCAACGCTTCGTCGCGAAACGACTATACGTGCCCCGGCGAGATGTCAAAGAGCTTCCGGCTTGGCAAGATCGCCCAGCAAACGCTGGAGCAGAGAGCCTGCGAGGTCGATTTCCTCGATCTCTCGCGTCTGAATTCGGACCACGATCTGCATATCCATCCTTGCAAAGGGTGTGTTTCGACGGCGATGCCGCTTTGCCACTGGCCGTGCAGTTGCTATCCCAATCATTCGCTGGGTCTCGTGAATGACTGGATGAACGAGATCTACGAACGTTTCGCCGCCTGTCACGGCGTGTTGTTCGTTACGCCGGTTTACTGGTATCAGGTCAGCAGTCCGCTCAAGCTGCTGATGGACAGGCTCGTCTGCGCGGACGGCGGCAACCCGGACCCCACCTCGACGCATGGGAAGAACCCGGAAGAAGCCAAACGGATCGAGCTCGCGGGATGGGACTATCCGAAGCATCTGGCAGGCAGAGCCTATGGCCTTGTCGTTCACGGTGACGTTGCCGGTATCGAAGGCTCGCGTCGGGCGCTGACGGACTGGCTCGACTGGATGGGATTCATCGAATCCGGTGCGAAGTCGCGTCTCGACCGCTTTATCGGCTACTACGAGCCGTACGCGACAAGCCATGCGGCACTCGATCAAGACGAGGCCACGCAGAAAGAGGTGGTCAATGTCGCCGAGGCGATCGCCGTCTGCATCGCTGAAATTCGCGAGGGGCGCAAGGAACCCGACGAGCGTCTTGAAACCGTGCGCCTGAAATGATCGATGGGCGATCGCGTCGCCGCGCATGCACGTACGTGCCCGCCAGTCCGGAAGAATACGAGGAGGACGACCATGTCAGACGAAGCAGAGGAGTCACGCCGGGAGCGACGTCGTCTCGGAGAGTGGCTTCCGCGTAACGAAGCGCATCTCGTGCGATACAGACTGGATCTCGCCGCCAAAGCGCGAGCGCGGGGAGCTGCCGTAGCCCGTAACAGCGCGGTCGATGAACTCGCGGCATTGATCAGCGGCGATCCGGTTCTGAGGATGGACATGACGAGGGCCATCGCGCAGGCACAAGAGCAGGGACACGTTCCCGGCTATTCGTCGCTGGACGAACTGATGACGATCATCGACTACCTGATGACCTGCGCGCCGCCCTTCAGCAAAACCAGCCTGATTCACTGTCCTTTGAATGCGGTGCTGGACTGGCCGATGTGCATGCCATCGGGGTATGCGCTCTTTCGCGATCCCGCGCTCAATGCGCAGCTCAAGCGCGTGCTGAACTGCTGGTGTGGCTTTCTGGGCGGCCCTCATTCACGCGAGCATCTGAACACGATGCCGCCCGACGGCTGGTTCTCTCCCGAAGCCGACAAGCGGATCGGCCTGTCGCAATTCATCTGCGATCCCGATGAGCCGTATTGGGGCTTTACGTCGTGGAATGATTTTTTCACACGCCGGTTCCGCGACGGCGTGCGTCCGGTCGACGAGCCCGATAACGACAAAGTCATCGTCAGCGCGTGCGAGGCGGCACCCTGCAACATCCAGCACGATATAAAACTCCACGACACGTTCTGGATAAAGTCGCAACCTTACTCGTTGCGCGACATGTTTACCGCGAGCGAGCCCGAACTCGCGCAAGCCTTTATTGGCGGCACCGTTTATCAGGCCTTTCTCAGCGCATTCAACTACCATCGCTGGCATGCGCCGGTGAGCGGCGTGATTTCGAAAGCCTATGCAGTCGACGGCACCTATTACTCGAACGCGGATTCGGAAGGAGAAGATCCAGCCGGCCTCAATGATTCGCAAGGCTACATCACGGCGGTGGCGGCCAGAGCGGTGATCGTGATCGATTGCGACGATCGTTCGGTCGGCAAGGTCGGCTGTGTGTTCGTCGGCATGGCGGACGTGTCGTCCTGCGTGATCGAGGCGCTTCCCGGCCAGCGCGTGCGCAAGGGAGATGAGCTCGGTTTCTTTCAGTACGGCGGTTCGACATGTTGCCTCGTCTTCGGGCGCGATGTCATTCGCAGTTTCGCGTCGCAGCCGCCGTTCGACGACAATGAGGCACCCGTCAAAGTGAATGCGCGCATCGCGACCGCGCGGTAGCGGACGCAGGCGCGCCCCCGAATCGATGCCTTTTTCCGAACCACCCTCCGTTTCTGCACAGGCATCCGACCTCGTGATCGCGCGGCGGGAAGGGCTCTATTGCGCGCCCGGCGACTTTTTTATCGATCCGTGGCAGCCCGTCGAGCGCGCGGTGATCACGCATGCCCATTCCGATCATGCGCGCGGGGGTCATCGGCACTATCTGGCCGCACAGCCGGGCGCGGGCGTATTGCTGTCGCGTCTGCCGGGCATCGATCTGCAGACCGCCGCCTATGGCGCCCGCCTGAACATCAATGGCGTGACGGTATCGCTGCATCCGGCTGGACATGTCCTCGGGTCCGCGCAGGTGCGGCTCGAACATCGCGGCCGCGTGTGGGTCGCATCGGGCGATTACAAGCTCGCCGCCGATCCGACCTGCGACGCGTTTGAACCGGTGCAGTGCGACACGTTCATCACCGAATCGACCTTCGGCCTGCCGGTCTATCGCTGGGAGCCGCCGCAAACGGTGTTCGACGACATCGATTCATGGTGGCGCCACAATGCGTCGGAAGGGCGCGCATCGGTGCTGTTCTGCTATTCGTTCGTCAAGGCGCAGCGCATTCTCGCGGGCATCGACGCGGGCATCGGGCCGATCTTCTGTCACGGTGCGCTCGAATCGTTGAATCGCACGTATCGTGACGCGGGTGTGGCGTTGCCGCTGCTGCGGTTCGTCAGTGAAATCGCCATCAGGGATAAGACCGCGTTCAGGGAGGCACTGATCGTGGCGCCGCCATCCGCGCGGGGCAGCGCGTGGATGCGCCGCTTCGGCGATTACAGCGATGCGTTCGCATCGGGCTGGATGCGCTTGCGTGGCACGCGCAGGCGACGCGGTGTCGACCGCGGTTTCGTGCTGTCCGATCATGCGGACTGGCCTGGGCTGCAAACCGCGATACGCGAGAGCGGCGCTGAGCGCGTGATCGTCACGCATGGCCAGATCGAGCCGATGGTGCGCTGGCTGCGCGAGCAAGGCCTGCAGGCCGGTGCGTTCGAAACGCACTATGGCGAGGATGCGGTTGAAGCGGATGCGATAGCGGGCGAGGCGCAGGAAGCCGGAACGTCGATGGATTCGCCGTCCGAAACCAGCAGGCCGCCGGCCACGCGAGCACGTCGATGAAACGCTTCGCCGAGCTCTATACCGCGCTCGACGCGACCACTTCGACGCACGACAAGCTCGAAGCGCTCATTGCGTATTTCACGGTGGCCGCACCGGAAGACGCCGCGTGGGCATCGTATTTCCTTGCAGGCGGCAAGCCGCGCCAGTCGGTGCCGAGCCGGCTGCCAAGCGAGATCGCATGCGCACATGCGGGCTTGCCCGCGTGGCTCTTCGAGGAGTCGTATCACGCGACAGGCGACCTCGCCGAAACGATCGCGCATGTTCTGCCGCCTGCGCGGCGCACGTCCGAACTCGGTCTCACGCAATGGATCGAAGAGCGCGTGCTGACGATGCGCGGCGCGACGCCGGACGCGTTGCGCGTGCGGCTCACCGGCTACTGGGACGAACTAGACTGGAGCGGCCGTTTTTTGCTGACCAAGCTGATCGGCGGCGGCTTTCGCGTGGGCGTCGCGCGGCAACTGGTCGTGCGTGCGCTCGCGCAGGTCGCGGGCGTCGATCACAAAGTCATCGCGCAGCGGATGATCGGCTGGACCGACTCGCAACAGAAGCCGGATGCCGCGCGCTATCTCCGCCTGATCGCACCGCGGACGGACGGCGAGAAGGCGGGTCAAGCGCACGACAGCGACATCGGTCTGCCGTATCCGTTTTTTCTCGCGCATCCATTGCAGGCCGATCCCGCGACGCTCGGCGACCCGGCGCATTGGCAGGTTGAATGGAAATGGGACGGCATTCGCGCGCAGCTGGTCAAACGGGCGGGCCGCGTCTGGCTGTGGTCGCGCGGCGAGGATCTCATCACCGGGCGTTTTCCCGAGGTCGCCGCGTTGGGCGACGCTTTGCCTGATGGCTTCGTACTCGACGGCGAGATTCTCGCCTGGGCGCCAGGCGCAAACGCGCCGTTGCCCTTCGCGCGATTGCAGCCGCGTATCGCACGCAAGACGCTGACTAAAAAAATCCTGGCTGATTCACCGGCCACGCTGCTTGCCTACGATCTGCTCGAAGCGCACGGCAGCGATCTGCGGACAAAGCCGTCAAGCGAGCGGCGCGCGCGGCTCGAATCGCTCGCCGCGTCGCTCGACGGCACGCCCGCGCGCGATCTGTTGCGCGTGTCGCCGCTCGTGGCTGCGCCGGACTGGACCGCGCTTGCGCGCCTGCGTGAGGAAAGCCGGGCACGTGGCGTCGAAGGGCTGATGCTGAAGGAACGCGAATCGATGTACGGCGTGGGCCGTACCAAAGCATCGGGCACATGGTGGAAATGGAAGATCGATCCGTACGCGGTCGATGCGGTGCTGATCCATGCGCAACGCGGACACGGACGGCGCGCGAGCCTGTATACGGATTTCACGTTCGCCGTGTGGGATGAAGCGGATGGTCTGCGCACGCTGGTGCCGTTCGCGAAGGCCTACTCGGGCCTCACCGACGAAGAGATGCGCGAGGTCGATGCGATCGTGCGCAAGACCACCATCGAAAAATTCGGTCCTGTGCGCAGCGTGACGCCGACGCTCGTGTTCGAGATCGGCTTTGAAGGGATTCAGGCCAGTACGCGCCACAAGTCCGGTGTCGCGGTGAGATTCCCCCGCATGCTGCGCTGGCGCACCGACAAGCATATCGACGACGCCGATTCGCTGGCTATGCTAAAAGGCTTCATCGTCAATCATGGCGTTTGATATGCGCGGGTTTGCGCTTGCGATCCCTGTTGGCGATTGTGCCGGCTTGCCGCAACGCAGCGACGATCGCCGCATACGCGCTGTCGCGCGTTTCGGTGTCGGGCGCCCGCAACGCGAACGACGGATGATAAGTGGCGACGATCACGCGGCCGCCATGTTCCAGCGTCTTGCCCAGTGCATCGCCTAGCCGCACCGATTTCTCTTCGAGCACCGCTTTCAACGCCGTTACGCCCATCGCAACGACCACATGCGGCGCGACCGATTCCAGTTCTTTTGCGAGCCAGTATTCGCACGCTTCGATTTCGCGCTGCGCGGGCGTTTTATGCATCCGGCGCTTGCCGCGCGGCGTCCATTTGAAATGCTTGACCGCATTGGTGATGTACACGTCCTTGCGGGCGACGCCCGCTTCCTGCAGGGCATCGTCAAGCAACCGGCCCGCGGGACCGACAAACGGTTTTCCCTGAAGGTCTTCCTGATCGCCGGGCTGCTCGCCGACCAGCATGATCGGCGCGTGCCCTGGCCCGGCGCCGGCTACGCCTTGCGTGGCGTCGTGCCATAACGCGCAACGGCGGCATGCGTCGAGCGTGGCGGGTTGCTGGTCGCGTTCGACCATGGGTGAATCAGTCGACTCGCGGCCTTTCGAGGGTTCACCCTTGTCGTCGCCCAGTCGAGGTTGCCTGCTGTGTGGCACGCGCATGTTTATCCCCAACGATAAATGACGTGAGCTTTCCTTGACACAGCATGCAGCAAATCCCGTTCCGGCTGTTAAGCCCGGGAAGCGACACATAGCCTGGACAAAAGGAAATCAGGGCACGCGGCTTGCGGCACTGTCCCGCTGGCCGTCGCAATCCGCGTTGAGCGTGGCAGCTTGGGTGTTCTGGCCCGCCTGGCATGGCACAGGCGGTACATGTAAACGCGAGGTGATTGTATGATACGGCGTTCGCCAGACGGGCCGCACGTGCGGGGAACCTGTGCAGCCGCTCGCGGCGATACGGAGACGCATCCACGGCAGTCGAAATTGCCGGTTCACGCAAACTGACCAGTCGAATACAGAAAAAATGACCGTCCTTGACGCTGTCGATCAGAACAGTTTCCGCCGCATCATTCGACGAAATATCGCGCTACCTCTAGCGATCGGTCTTCTGACCGCCGCGGTGTTCGTCGCGCTCATCGCTTATCTGGTCTCGACCATGAGCTGGGCCGAGCATTCGGAACGCGTTATCGGCGAGGCCAATGAAATGTTGCGGCTGGCGGTGGATCGCGAATCGTCCCTGCGCGGTTTTCTGATCTCCGGCGACGAGAGTTTTCTCGCGCCCTATGAAGTGGGCGATGCGCGCTTTCGCACCGAGATCGTATCGTTGATGAGCCTCGTCTCCGACAATCCGACGCAGGTCGACCGGCTCAAACGGATTCAGGCCATCCAGGCGCGCTGGGACGGATACGCACAGGAGATGATCGATCTGCGGCGTCGCAATCTGGATTACGTGAAGGATGTCGCGAGCGGCCGCGGCAAGATCGAATTCGACGAGACGCGCCGCGAGTTCGGCGATTTCCTCGACATCGAATTGCGCCTGCGCCAGGAACGCACGGAGGCGGCGCGGCGCGTGACGGCGATCATGGTAGGCACTTTCCTCGCGTTCAGTCTGATCGCGAGCGGCCTGCTCGCATGGCTGGGGCGGCGCGAGTTGCTGAGCCTGTCGGGCACTTACGACGGCATTCTGCAGGATCAGGCCGGAAAGAACGAGGTGCTGGAGCAACAGGTCTGGCTGCGTTCGGGGCAGCGCCTGCTTGGCGAGAAAGTCGTCGGCCAGGCGACGCCGGCGCTCGTGGGCGGGGCCATGCTGGACTTCCTTGCCCAATATCTGGACGCCGCGGTGGCGGCACTCTATGTGCGCGACAGGCGCGACAACACGCTGCGCCGCATCGCCACCTACGGCTTTAGTCAGGAAAGCGAACAGGCTACAAGTTCTTTTCACGATGCCGAGAGTCTCGTCGGGCAGGCGGTCTTCACGCGCCGGCCGGTGGTGTTGCGCGAGGTTCCCGACGACTACGTGAAAGTGGTGTCGGGCCTTGGCATGAGCCCGCCCAGAAATCTGATCCTGATGCCTGTCGAAAGCGATGGCGTGGTCAACGGGGTCGTCGAACTCGGTTTTATCCGGCCGCTCGTCGCGCGCGATCAGGAATTCCTGCAACTGGTTGCCGGCAGCATGGGCGACTTCGTCGAAGCGGCGCTCTATCGCGAGCGCTTGCAGGACGCGCTCGTCGAAACGCAGCAGTTAAACGAGGAATTGCAGGTCCAGCAGGAGGAATTGCGCGTCTCCAACGAAGGGCTCGAGGAGCGCGGCCGGGCGCTGGTGGAATCGCAAACGCGGCTCGAAACGCAGCAGGCCGAGCTGGAACAGACCAACGTGCAACTGGAGGAGTACGCGCAGCGGCTGGAGCAGCAGAAGGCGGATCTGCTGCGCGTGCAGGACGAACTGGCGGCGAACGCGGCGAACCTTGAACAGTCGAGCCGCTACAAATCCGAGTTCCTCGCGAACATGTCGCACGAACTTCGCACACCGCTCAACAGCTCGCTGATTCTCGCGAAGCTGCTGCAGCAGAATCGTGGCGGCAACCTGACCGAGGAGCAGGTGCGCTATGCGCAGACGATTCACGCGTCCAACAGCGATCTGCTGGTATTGATCAACGATATCCTCGATCTGTCGAAGGTCGAGGCGGGCCAGGTCAGCGTCGAGGCCGAAACCGTTTCGATCGACGCCACACTGCAGGCGCTGGAGGAAATGTTCGCGCCGATGGCTGCGGCAAAGCAGTTGCGTCTGACCCTCGAGCGCGTGCCCGGCGTGCCGGACACGATCGTGACGGACAGCCAGCGCGTGCTGCAGATCCTGCGCAATCTGCTGTCGAATGCGTTGAAGTTCACCGGGCGCGGCGAGGTGTCGCTTGGCGTGTCGCCCGCCGAGGCCGGCATGCTGCGCCTCGACGTGCGCGATTCGGGCATCGGCATTGCGGCGGACAAGCTCGAACTGATTTTCGAGGCCTTTCAGCAGGCCGACGGTTCCACCAGCCGTCAATATGGCGGCAGCGGGCTTGGGCTGTCCATTTCGCGCAAGTTCGCGCTGCTCCTCGGCGGCAGGATCAGCGTGGCGAGCGAGGTGGGCAAGGGCAGCGTCTTCACGCTCTGGCTACCGCTCGACGCAACGGCCGCGCTGGCCAGGGCGAACGAGCCGAACGCGGCGGGAACGGCACCCGCCATTGGCCCCCTTGTCCCCGACGCAAGCATGGGCGCCGCCGTGCGGCAGCCGGATACTGTCGCGCCAGACGCCACTCAGCTCGCGCGGCGGCCGGAACCGTCCGGCACGCTCGCGGAGGAAAACGGCGAGCCGATCGACGACGACCGCGAGCATCGCACCCGCGGCAACCGGCTGATTCTCGCGATCGAGGACGAGCCTGCATTCGCCGAAATCCTGCGCGACCTGACGCACGAACTCGATTTCGATTTCGTCCATGCCACCGATGCCGCGAGCGGCCTCGAACTGGTGCGCGAGATGCACCCGGCGGCGGTGCTGCTCGACGTCGGCCTGCCGGACCATTCGGGGCTGACCGTGCTCGAATGGCTGAAGAACGATCCGCTCACGCGCCATATTCCGATCCATATCGTCTCCGCTACCGATCATGCGGACAAGGCGCTGCATCTGGGCGCGATCGGCTACACGCTCAAGCCGACCGCGCGCACCACGCTGGAAGCGGCGATCCGGCGCCTCGAAGCACGGCTGCAACAGCGCCTGAAACGCGTGCTGGTGATCGAGGACGACACGCCGATGCGCGAGAGCATCCGCGCACTGCTGCAAGGCGAGAACACGGAAATCGTGACGGTGGGGACCCTCGCGGATGCATTCGCGCAACTGTCGAACACCGTTTTCGACTGCGTGGTGACCGATCTCGCGCTACCGGACGGCACCGGCTACGACCTGCTCGAACGGCTGGCCGCCAACGCTTCGCATTTTGCGCTGCCGGTCATCGTGTATACGGGGCGCACGCTGTCGAGCGAAGACGAGCACCGTCTGCGGCGCTATTCGAAATCGATCATCATCAAGGGCGCCAGATCGCCCGAGCGCCTGCTCGACGAGGTCACGCTGTTCCTGCACAGCGTCGAGTCGTCGCTCGCGCCGGAGCAGCAGCGCATGCTGCGCACGGTGCGGCAGCGCGACAACGCGTTCGAAGGGCGGACCATCCTGCTGGCCGAAGACGACGTGCGCAATATCTTCGCGCTCTCGCATGTGATCGAGCCGCTTGGCGCGAAGCTGCTGATCGCACGCAACGGACGCGAGGTGCTCGATGCGCTGGCGAGCGGCCCGGAGGTGGATCTCGTGCTGATGGACATCATGATGCCGGAGATGGACGGCCTGACGGCAATGGCCGAAATCCGCCGCAACATCCGCTTCGCGCATCTGCCCATCATCGCGCTGACCGCCAAGGCAATGGCGAACGACCGGCTGCGCTGCCTCGAAGCCGGTGCCGACGATTACATCTCGAAGCCGATCGACGTCGACAAGCTCGTTTCGCTATGCCGCGTCTGGCTCAGGCAGCGGTAGGCGCACGGGAGCGACGACGATGAGCCATTCCATTTCCGCAGTCCGCCCCGAGCGCATCAGCGACTTCGATATCGAACTCAAGCTGCTGCTCGAGGCGGTGTACCTCAAGTACCAGCACGATTTCCGGCATTATTCGATGTCGTCGCTGCGGCGCAGGATGTTGCACGCGCTCGACGAATTCGGGCTTGCCACGCTGTCGCAGTTGCAGGACAGGATCATGCGCGACAGCGCCGACTTTTCGCGGCTCTTCAGATACCTGACGGTGCAGGTTAGTGACATGTTCCGCGATCCGGCGTATTTTCTGGCGCTACGCGAACATGTGCTGCCACTTTTGCGCACCTATCCTTCAATCAAGGTCTGGGTGGCCGGTTGCAGCACCGGCGAGGAATTATGGTCGCTCAAGATTCTCTTCGACGAGGAAGGCCTCACCGAGCGCACGCTGTTCTACGCGACGGATATCGACCCTGACGCGCTTGCGCGCGCCGAGGCCGGCATCTATGCGCTGGACCGGATCGCCGGCTTCACGCAGAACTACCTCGCTGCCGGCGGCCGGGCGTCGCTGTCCGACTATTACCACGCGGCGTACGGCGGCGCGCGTTTTGCCAGTTCGCTGCGGGACCGGGTGGTGTTTGCGGATCACAGCCTCGCGACCGACGAGGTCTTTCTCGAAGCGCATCTGGTTTCGTGCCGTAACGTGTTGATCTATTTTGACCGCGTGCTGCAAAACCGCGCGGTGGGACTGTTCGAGCGGGCCCTCGTGCGGCGCGGGTTTCTGGGCCTCGGCAGCAAGGAGACGCTGCGTTTTTCGGACCAGCATGAAGCGTTCGACGCGTTTCGCGAGCGTGAACGCATCTATCAGAAACGTTAAGGATAGCCGGGTGCCACGACCATGCCAGCATTCCCAGTTGGTTGACGGAAGTCCCATGTACGCCAATCGTCAATCTTCCGGACGACAGGTTGCATCGACGCGTTCGCACACCTTCGACATGGTGGCGATCGGCGCGTCGGCGGGCGGCGTCGAGGTGTTGAGGGAACTGCTCGCCGCGCTGCCCGGCAGCTTCGCGCCCGCCGTGATGATCGTGATGCACCTGGTGCCCGATGTGCCCAGCTATCTCGTGCAGACGTTCAGCTATCGCAGCGCGTTGCCGGTGATCGAGCCCGACGCCGGCGAGCGGATTCTCGCCGGCCGCATCCATGTCGCGCCGCCGGGCTATCACATGCTGGTCGAGAATGACCGCACCGTGGCCCTGTCGACCGAAGCAGCCGTGCGCCATTCGCGGCCCTCGATCGATGTGCTGTTCGAATCCGCTGCGTGGGTGTACCGGGAGCGCCTGCTCGGCATCCTGTTGTCCGGGGCCAACGACGACGGCGTGCACGGTCTCGCGACGGTGCGCGCAATGGGCGGTCTCGCCTGGGTACAAACGCCGGAAACCGCGGCGTCGCCCGAAATGCCGCGCGCCGCGATCGAACGCGGCGTGGTGGATGAAGTGCTTTCCCCGCCAATCATGGCCCGGCGTCTCGCCAGACTGCCGGCCGTTCACTGACTATCGACCCGCTGCCATGGCGAATCTACCTGTCAACATCCTGATCGTCGACGACGTCGCGCACAATCTCACCGCGCTCGAGGCCTCGCTCGCGAGCCCGGAGGTGATCCTGCTGGTGGCGGATTCGGGCACCGCCGCGCTCGATCTGCTGCTCAAGCACGACGTCGCGCTGGCGATTCTCGACGTCAACATGCCCGGCATGAACGGCTTCGAACTGGCCGCCTTGATGCGCGGCAGTCCGCGCACCTCGCATGTGCCGATCATCTTCCTGACCGCCACCGCCGAGGATGCGTCGCGCACGTTTCGCGGCTATGAAGCGGGCGCGGTGGACTTTCTCTACAAGCCGTTCGATCCGCGCATCCTGCAATCGAAAGCGGATGTGTTCGTCCAGCTCGAACGACAGAAGCGGCAGCTCGCTGCACAGCTGGCGACGACGCAGCAGATGCTCGAAGCCAATGAAATGCTGATGGCGGTGTTGAGCCACGATTTGCGCACGCCGCTTGGCGCCGTGCTGGCTTCCGCCGAACTGCTGATGCGCACGACAACCGATGAGCAGGTTTCGGGCACGGCCATCCGCATCAAGAGCAGTTCACTGCGCATGGCGCGCATGGTGGATCAGTTGCTCAACCTCGCGCGTCTGCAGGGCGGGCGGCTGCAGCTGGAGACGCGTCCGGTGGAACTGGCGATGCTGTGCAAATCGATCATCGATGAATTCGCCACACGCGAAGGCGGTGGGCGTATCGCCTTCACGAGCCACGGTGACTCGACGGGTAACTGGGACGCCGATCTGTTGTCGCAGGCGATCTCGAACCTCGTCGGCAACGCGCTGCATCACGGCGAACGCGGCGGCGCCATCACGGTGCGGGTCGACGTGACCGCGCCGGGTCGGGTCGGACTGAGCGTGACGAACCAGGGCATTATTCCGGCGGACATCTTTCCGAATCTGTTCAAGGCATTTGGCGCGAAAGGCGTGGGCGGCCGTCCGCGGGAAGGGCTCGGACTGGGCCTGCATATCGTGCGCGAGATTGTCCATATGCACGGCGGCGAGGTCGGTGTGCGATCAGACGAAGAGGGCGATACGGTTTTCACGGTCGAGTTGCCGCGTACGGTGACACGAGCACACGGCTCGTTGACAGGCCGCTAGTTTTGCTGGCGCATCGATATCGACGCGTCTGCCGCAGCCGGGCGCGAAGCGCCGGCAGCCTCTCCGGCGCAGAAGGGGGAAGAAAAACCGGACGCCGAACCGTCGTAATAGATGCCGGGCGGCGATGCCTCTGGCGTGGCGCTTCGTGTTGAGTGTCGCCTTCGAGCGCGAGTCCAGTCGCGCGGCACGAACTGCCGTGCGTCGCAGCAGATCCTGCAACGCGGCGGCGGTGTCGGCGACCTTTGTGCAGATCATTGCCAGGGCGGGTGATGCCCATATGCGATGACGCAGATATACTTCGACTGCCACAGCCTTCTCAACCAGCGTTTCTCAACCAGAATTCCCGCCGGGTCATGAAGCCTTCCTTGCTGGTCCTGATTCCTCTTGACGGGGACAGTCTCGCGGACATCTCCGCATCGTTCGATCTCATCCACGCACCCACACCGATGCAACGCACCGAGACGATCGCCCGTCACGGCGACGCGATCCGGGCCGTGCTGACCAATGGCACGACGGGGCTCACCGCCGCCGAAATCGACCGGCTCGGACAACTCGAATTCGTCAGTGCGCTTGGCGCCGGATACGAAAACATCGCGCTCGATCATGCGCGCGCACGCGGCATCGTGACGGTGAACGGCGCGGGGGCCAACGATAACTGCGTCGCCGATCACGCGTTCGCGCTGCTGCTCGCGGTCGTGCGCGACGTGCCGCGGCGCGATCGCGCCACCCGCGACGGCGTGTGGCGCGACGTGTTGCCAATGCGTCTGACCGTGTCCGGCAAGCGGCTTGGCATCGTCGGTCTCGGCAACATCGGCGAGAAGGTCGCGCGGCGCGCGGCCGGCTTCGATCTCGAAACCGGTTATCACAACCGCAAACCGCGTGAAGGCGCGACGAGCCGTTACTTCGACAGCGTGCTGTCGCTCGCGCGATGGAGCGACTACCTCGTCGTGACGACGCCGGGCGGCGCGTCGACCCATCATCTGATCGACAAGACCGTGCTCGACGCGCTCGGGCCGACGGGCTTTCTTGTCAACGTGTCGCGCGGAAGCGTGGTCGATACGGCCGCGCTGGCGGTGGCGCTGAAGGCGGGCGCGATTGCCGGCGCCGGGCTCGATGTCTACGAAGGCGAGCCGCATCCGCCGGAGGCGCTGATCGCATTGCCGAACGTCGTGCTGACGCCGCACGTCGGCGGGACTTCGCCGGAATCGGTTGCGGCGACGGTGCGCAATTTCATCGACAACGCCACGCGCCATTTCGCGGGCGAACCGGTACTCACGCCGATCTGATCGTTTTCGTTGCTCCGGTTTTCTGACCTTGGGAATTGCTCACATGGCATTGCATACAGCAGTCGTCGAATGGAACGGTAATGGCAGCACATTTACCGACAATCGCTATAGCCGCGCGCATCGCTGGACGTTCGACGGCGGTGCGGTCGTACCTGCGTCGAGTTCGCCGCATGTCGTGCGCGTGCCGTTTTCGGATTCCGCCGCTGTCGATCCGGAAGAGGCCTATGTGGCCGCGCTGTCGAGCTGCCACATGCTGTGGTTTCTGTCGATCGCGGCACAACAGGGATATGCGGTCGCCACGTATCGGGATGAAGCAGAAGGCACGATGGCGAAAAACGATGAAGGCAAGGAAGTCATGACGCGCGTGGTGCTGAAACCGCTCGTCACGTTTACCGGCGAAAAAATGCCCACCGACGATATGCTGCATCAGTTGCATCACGCCGCACACGAAGCATGCTATCTGGCGAATTCCGTCAAGACGCAGATCGATGTCGAGGGAACCTGGGCGTACAACGCGGGCCATTGACTGACAGTTTTGTCCCGGCAGGAGCGTATGCAGTCAGCCTCGACTCGAAAAGAGACCATAGTCTTGAATTGTTGATTTTTTGGCACTTATGAAGTGCAGCGATCGTGTCCATGGACAATTCGGTCTTTGCGGTCTGACATGGTGTTGAGTACGCCTGTCAACCCAAACGCGCCAAAGTCCTGGCCCCCGCAAAATTTCGCCATCTGCCGCGCGTCGTGTAGAGGTCAGCTTGCGCAACTTATCTTCACGCAGAAAGGCAGCGCGTTCGAGCTGAGCGTCAAACGACGGGTCAACTTCGAGGGCGAGACGGTTGAATACCTCGGGAGCGGCCGATATAGCTTGACAGGGAGATGAAAAAACGCATCCAGAGCTTGATTTTCTTTTTGCCTTACCTTAAAGTAAGGAATAGTTAAATCAAGGGGAATGTCATGGCATCCGCGACAATCACGTCGAAGGGCCAGGTCACGATCCCGGTCGGCGTTCGGAGCGATTTGGGGTTGGGAACTGGCGACAGAATCGAATTCGTTCTAAACGATGCCACTGGTCGTTACGAGCTGGTGCCCGCGACAAAATCCGTGGAATCACTCAAGGGACTTGTAGGGAAGCCTGCCAGGCCTGTGTCCGTTGAAGATATGAATGCCGCCATCGCCGCGCGCGGAGCTGGTGCTTAATGATTGGACTCGATACAAACGTACTAGTCCGCTACATCGCCCAGGATGACTCAGCGCAGTCGCCGAAGGCGACTGCGCTGATCGAATCGCTGACGGCTGACGAGCCCGGTTACGTTACGCAGGTTGCCCTGGTCGAAGTCGTGTGGGTTCTCTCCAGCTTGTACGCGGCGGATCGTGACCAGATTGCAAAGGTGGTTGAGGGTCTTCTTCGAACCAAAGAGTTGAGCGTCGAAGCTGCCGGAACAGTCTGGAAATCCCTTCGCGTCTTCACTTCATCGAAGGCCGATTTCGCGGACTGCCTGATCGAGCGTGTTTGCCACGATGCGCACTGTGAGTACACGGCGACGTTCGACGCGAAAGCAGCCAAGTCGGCCGGCTTGCGGTTAATCAAGTAGAGCGGAAAAGCATTTCACCCGACGCGCCGCATAACGCGGCGCGCGCCGGGCTAACCCGCGCACATCATCTCGTCCGCGCCGGAGACCGGTGCGGCGGTCGTCGCAAATCCCGACGCTGGCGAGGCGTCGAGCGGCGACGTCATGAACACACTGACGCAGCGCACGATCTGCCAGAACACTTTTTCGAAGGCACGCGAGCGCCCGGATTCCGTTATGTCCTGCGCGAGCGGATCGGCGAAATTCCAGCGGATCGAGCGCGGTTCACCCGGGAACGCCGGCGCATGGAATCCATCGACGCAATCGTCCATCGCGATGACAAGATCCATCCGTGGCGCCCAGGCGCCAGTGAATTCGTGCCAGCTTTTGGGACTGAGAACAGCCAGGTCGGACACGCCTGGCCGCAGTTGTGCAATAGCCAGCGAGTGCACCTTCGCGGCAGGCGTTGCGCCCGCGCTGAATGCCTCGAACCGGTCGCCTGCCAGTTCGCGTAGCAGTGCCTCCGCCATGATGCTGCGGGACGCGTTGTCCCGACAGAGAAACAGCACCCTGTATTTTATGGTCACCCTCATACCCCGTTTTGCGCATTTTCTGGTTATGTGCGGGATTCTGCCGGGCCAGTTTTACATGCCGGCGACAGAAAGATGACCTGAGATAATTCTGCCGTCAATCCGGCCTTTTCCTTCCTGCCGAGAATTCTGTCGAACGTTCTGTCAGATAGCGACGCGCGGTGTGGCCGGAAGCCGGCTGCCGTCGAGCCCGATGCGATCTTCCGGAGGCCGCACTGCCCGTGCCCGGCATCCGCCCGCTAAAGCTGGTTCGCACCGGCCGCGATCCGCGTGCCGCCCACGGCCCGGCCACCGACGAAGCAGACCACCAGCGCGGCGATCACGAGCACGCCGAGCGCGAGCCGCAGGCCGAATACGCCCGCGCCGAAGCCGATCAGCGGCGGCCCGATCAGAAAGCCCGCGTAACCTGTCGTGGCCGCCATTGACACGCCGATGGCTGGTGTCGACGTCGAACGTCCCGCCGCGCTGAAAATAACCGGGACGATGTTGGCCAGCCCCACGCCGACCATCGCGAAGCCGGCGCACGCGGTCAGGATGTTCGGCATGCCCAGCACCAGTGCGAGTCCGGCTGCCGCGATCAGACCGCCCGTCGCGACCACTCTCGCCGGCCCGAAACGGTGGACCGACACGTCGCCGATCACCCGGCAGGCCGCCATCGACAATGCGAACGCGGAATACCCGAGCGCGGCCGTGCTGGCCTCTCCAGCCAGCTCAGAGCGCAGGAATACGGCGCTCCAGTCGGCCACCGCACCCTCGACCATCATGCACAGGAACGCCAGCGCGGCGAGCTTCATGACGCCGGCGCCAGGCAACGCAAATCCGCCGGCGGGCGCGCTCGCACGCGGTCCGACATCGCGCAGCGCGAACACGGCGGCGCCCAGCACGAGCACAGCGATGAACAGGTCGGGCAGCGCAAGACCGCCCACGACGCCGACGCCGACTTTCTGGAGCATCCCGCCGCTCGCGGCGCCGAGCAGGCCGCCTGCGCTCCACGCCGCATGGAACGAGGACATGATCGGCGCGCTCCATTGCGTTTCGATCGAACTGGCGTGTCCGTTCATCGATACATCGAGCGCGCCGTTCGCCGCTCCCAGCATAAGGAGCACGAAACACAGCGCCGCGAGGTTGGGCATCAGCGCCGGAAGCGGCAGCGCGACGACAAACGCAGCGCCGAGCAAGGCGGTCGCGCGGCCGCTGCCAAGGCGCGGCGCGAGCCGGCCGGCGAGCGGCATCGCGACGATCGCGCCGAGCGCGAACGCGAAGAGCGCAATGCCGAGCGCGGCATCGCCGAGTGCGAGACTCTCCTTGATGCGCGGGACTTCGACGGCCCACGCGCCAATCCCGAAGCCGTTGGCGAGAAACACCGCCAGCGTCGCAATACGTTCGTTGACGGGTTTCATGATGCGGCCACCATCACGGTATCGAAAGCCGCCTGGAGACTCGCCATACGCGCGGCCGGAAGATCTGCCTCGACGATCAGAAAGTCGACCGCCGATGCAGGTGCTACGACGTACGGCGCGGCGGTCATCAGCTTCTCCGAGGTCATCGCGATCGCGACCTGGCCGCTCGCCTTCACCATCGCCCGTTTGAGTTCGGCTTCCCCGGCTTCGAAGGCCGCGATGCCTTCCGTCGGGTCGAGCGCGCAGGCGCCGAGAAAACACAGATCGGCATGGATCTGCTGGACCTGCAGCAGGGCGGTCGCGCCGGTCGCGCCTGCGGTGCGCCGGCCGACACGCCCGCCGATGAGAATCACGTCGAAGCCGGGCCGCTCCTGCATGCGCATGCAGGCTTCCGGTGAATTGGTGATGACGGTCAGATCCGCGTTGTCCGGCAGTGCCTGCGCGATCGCGACGTTGGTCGACCCCGCGTCGAGAAAAACGATCTGCTTCGGCCGGACGATCGACGCCGCGACCCGCGCGAGGCTCGCCTTGCGCTCGACGCCTTCGCGCATGCGAACCGACGCGGCGACGCCCGCCGGCGAGATCAGGATGGCGCCGCCATAGACCCGCTTGCAGTGACCGGCGCTGGCGAGATCGCGCAGATGCCGCCGCACGGTGTGCTCGGAAGTCTGAAGCTCGGCCGCGAGCTCGGCGGCGAGTACCCGGCCCTGCGCCTGAAGCCGCGCCAGAATCAGCCGCTCCCGCTCGTCGGGAAGAAGCCCTTCGATCGCATCCTGCCGTGTTCGCTGCATGTTCTTGCTCCGCTTTGCCCGGTTGCCCCGATCCATGAATCAATCACAATCGAGCAAAATATATCGTAAACGAGCAAAACGGACAATGCGAAAGCGACGGGCCCCGATGGAGCCAGTCGCGAAGCTGCATGCGTCAATTAGTGCAGGACGGTCCTGAATTCGTCGAGGCCCAGCCTGACCGGTTCGGTTGGCTGGAAGGACTTCTTGTATTCCGCGACCTTGAGGATTTCGTACAGCGCGCCTTCGAACGCGACGAGCAGGTCGGTGCGCCGCCGGCTGGCGGCGCCGCACCAGGTCATCAACGCTTCGGCGCTCACTTCGAAAACCTGCGCGCGATCGTCAAAACACACGCGAAAGGCGACCGTTGCGCACTCCGTCACGCAAGGCCGGAACGCTTCATCAACATATACCGACATGGCGATCTCCCAACACAACACTTCCAGGAGAACAGGATGACAGTCTGGCAAATCCAGTCTGTGGGAAAACCGCCATTCAGCGCGAGGTTCCTGATAAATCCGCTTACCCGCACGCGCCAATTTCCCCGCAGGCGGTACAAAAATCGCAGCCGTCCTTTCGGATGACGGCGTTCGCGCCGCAGTAGTCGCACTTGCTGCCGAGCATGGCCGGCGCGGATGCGGGTGCGCTGGCTGTGATGCTGGCATCGGCGCCGGAATCCGCGCCGGGCTCGCGGCGCGGCGCATTCGCCATCGCCGCGTGCGTGGTGTCGACCATCTGCCCGCGTGGCAGGCGGGCGAGCAGGCGCGACGGCACCTGGTTGCCTTCCGCGTCCAGAAAACCGCGACGGTGCAGGATCTGCTGGATCGCGTAGCCGAGCGCCGCGACTTCCGAATCGTGCCAGCGCGGCGAACGATGGCCGTCGGGGCGCAGCACTTCGCCGAGCCGCACCTGGCCGCGATCCCACGAGACCTTGCGCATGTCCTGCAGATTGCGTGCGATGAACCCGCCGCGCGCCGCGAGCGACAGCGAACGCATCGTGGCTGTGATCCATTGCTGCGAATCGTCGCGCTGGCCGGCCGGGATGAAAATTTCGATCGGCCGCTCGATGGTGACTTCCTCGCCGGCAATGCGCCCGGTGACCTCGATGAACGATACCGCCACGTACAGCGACTTCTTGCCGAGCTGCGTCAGGTACTCGACCTTTTCGATGATGGCGGGCAGCTCGCCTCTCGGGCGATGATCGAGCGTCACGCGCAGCGGGTCGAGATCCGCCGCGCCGGGCACTTCGTCGGGCGTGTCCGTCCCGGTGGGGGTGACACTCAGCACGGCACCAAGCGTCTCGTTGGGACGATACGTGGCGAGCCCTTTCAGCCCGCTTTTCCACGCATCGAAATAGAGGCCCTCAAAATCCTCGAACGGGTAATCGGCGGGCACGTTCACCGTCTTCGAAATCGACGTATCGACGAAGGGCTGCACGGCCGCCATCATGTCCAGATGGTCGCGCGCGGACATCTCCAGCGCGCTGACGAAATAGTCGGGCAGCGTGCCGACGTCGCCGCCGAGTTCGCGGTAGAGACGCCACGCGTGATCTTCGACCGCGAACTGCTGACGGCTGCCGTCGGCCATGATCTTCATGCGCGTGTAAGTCCACGAGAACGCGGGCTCGATGCCGTTCGACGCGTTGTCCGCGAACGCAAGGCTGACCGTGCCGGTCGGCGCGATGGAAAGCAGGTGGCTGTTGCGGATGCCGTGGCGACGGATCGCGTCCTTGAGGTCGTCGGGCAGGCGCGACGCGAAGGTGCCGTCTTCCAGATAGCGGGCCGCGTCGAAGAGCGGAAACGCGCCGCGCTCGCGTGCGAGTTCGACCGACGCGCGATACGCCTCGTCACGCATCAGCCGCGCGACGCGGGCCGCGAAATCGCGGCCTTCCTGCGCGTCGTAACGAAGACCGAGCATCACGAGCGTGTCGCCCAGACCGGTCAGGCCGACGCCGATACGCCGCTTCGCCGCGGCCTCGTCGCGCTGTTCGTCGAGCGGCCAGAGCGTGACGTCGAGCACGTCGTCGAGAAAACGCACCTGCGTGCGCGTGCGGTGCGCGAGCGCTTCCCAGTCGAACGAAGGCGTGCCGCCGTGCATCTGCGCAAACGGATCGATAACGAAACGCGTGAGATTGAGCGGCCCCAGATTGCAGCAGCCATACGCCGGCAGCGGCTGCTCGCCGCACGGGTTGGTGGCGCGGATCGTTTCGATCGCCCGCAGGTTGTTGTCCTCGTTCATGCGCGAGACGAACACGACGCCCGGTTCGGCGACGTCATACGTCGAGCGCATGATCTTGTCCCAGATTTCGCGCGCGGGTTTCTCGGCGTAGATCCAGTAGCCGTCGTCGCGCTGGCGCAGATCGTTCGCCGCGCGCATCGCGGGCGAGGGCTCCGCGCGATGCACGAGTTGCCACGGCGCGCTGGCTTCGACCGCGCGCATGAACGCGTCCGTCACGGCGACCGACACGTTGAAATTGTTCCAGCGTCCCTTCGAATGCTTGGCTTCGATGAATTCGATGAGGTCGGGGTGATCGCAGTCGAGCACAGCCATCTGCGCGCCGCGCCGCGAGCCCGCACTTTCGACGGTGCGGCACGACGCGTCGAACACATCCATGTAGCTGCATGGGCCGGATGCCGAGGAACTGGTGGTGTGAACGCGCGCGCCGCGCGGACGGATCGCGGAAAAGTTATAGCCGACGCCGCCGCCGCGCCGCATGGTTTCGGCGGCCTGCAACAGCGCGACGTAGATGCCGGGCAGACCTTCGTCGTCGACGCCCTGGATCGAATCGCCGACCGGCTGCACGAAGCAGTTGATCAGCGTGGCCGCGAGGCCGCTGCCCGCCGCGCTCATGATGCGGCCGGCGCCGAGCGCGCCGTGCAGCAGGTTGTCGACGAAGCGTGCCTCGATCACCGGACGCAGCGCTTCCGGCTCCGCCATCGCCACGCCGCGCGCGACGCGCCGGTAGACGTCGTCGACCGTCTGCTCGTCGCCCTTGGCGTATTTTTCGAGCATGACGTCGGTGGAGAATTGTTGCGGAGCAATCGATAGCGTCGGATCGTTTTCTGCCATGGTCCCGTCCCAAACGGCGTTGCGTGGATGATGCGGTGCGGTGAAGCCGGCGATGCGCGTGAGCCGGCGGCGCGATCCGTCTCACGGTACCGCACACGGGCGCTCGCCGCAATCGCCCGCCTTGCGCGCTATCAAATGCGAGCGAGGCGCCGGCGTCCGTTGATGCGCGCGCGTACGGGCATCGCCGGATGGCAGAAAAGACGTGCCCCGCTGCAACGCATGCCGTCGACCGTTTACGATGTGGCTGACGGGCGATTCATCGCGACCCGGACTGGAACAGAACAGGAAAATCCCATGCCCGACGAAACGCCGCTGGTTGTGTATCGCGACAGGGTCCGCACCGAATGGGTGGACTACAACGGCCATTTGCGCGACGCGTTCTATCTGCTGCTTTTCAGTTACGCGGCGGACGTGCTGATCGAGCGGATCGGACTCGATGACGCGACGCGCCGGGCGCGCGCCCGGTCGATCTATACGCTCGAGGCGCACGTCAACTATCTGCACGAGATCAAGGAAGATGCGCCGGTGCGCGTCGATGTGCGCGTGCTCGCGCACGACACGAAGCGGCTGCATATCTATCTGGAGATGTTCACCGACGCTCGTGATGTGCCCGTGGCTGCCGGTGAGCAGATGCTGCTGCACGTCGATACATCGGGCCCGAAGGCCGCCGCGTTCGACGCCGATATCGCGGCGCGCATCGAGGCGCTCGTAGAGGCGCAGTCGCTGGCGAACCTGCCGCCGGCGAAGCACCGTGCCCGCGCGATCGGCCTGCCGTCGCCAGGGGCGCGATGAAACCGGATCAGGCGTCGAGCAGGTTGCCGAGGATTTCGGCGGAGATCATGGCCGCTGCGTTCGAAGGCGCGGGGCGCTCAGCCGGTTTGAAGACGGCATCGCCGCGACGGATCTTGCTGCGCGACAGCGCGCAGGTGCCCGACGTGTGCGCCGAGCGGCGGCGCCAGCGCTGCTCGCCGTAATGGCAGCGGCCCGGCTCGACCCAGCGGATGACCAGCGTCGTGTCGGAGCGCTCGAGAATCTCGATGTGCACGCCTTCTGTTCCGCTCAGAGGTAAGGACGCTAGGGTCTGCATGGTCGGCTCCGTTGTGTGGTGTGCCCGAATGTAGTCCCGCGCGCGCGGGAAGAACATTGTGCATACGTTGAAACACCGTTCCATGTTTAGCAACAATGGTGCCACGGTCGCCTTGCGGGACGGAACGACGCCCCGTTTCACGCGATATGGCATGTTTTTGCAACGCTGTGTTGTTTCGGGCGCGACATCCAGCCGGCGTCTGGTGGCCGGTCGAGACGGCTTCACTGTCGACGGGCGGGCTCGCGCCGGGCATCCTTTAAGATGCGGGATCGCTTCGTGCGTCGCGCTTTCGGAGGCGTTTTCCCCTCAGGCCGCATCGTCCGTCGTTATTCAACCCAGCATCGAGGCTTCATGAACCAGCGTCTGCCCGCATCGCCCGACCCGCAATCCAGTCGCCAGAAAGCCCAGAAAATCGGGCTGCAGGTGCTGTACGTAGCGCTCGTGCTGCTAGCGCTGTGGATCGTGCGTTCGTTCATCCCTGCCGTGGTCTGGGCGAGCGTGATCGCCATCGCGCTCTGGCCGCTGCTCAGGCGCATGGAAAGCCACACCCTGTTCCAGGGCCGCACGACGGTGATTGCGTTCGTGTTCACCGCGGCCGTCTCGCTGCTGGTGGTGCTGCCGATCGGGCTTGGTATCGCGCAGGCGCTCAACGAGGCGCACGATGTCCTTGCATGGTTTCGCGACGCGCAGGAAAACGGCGTTCCGGTGCCGGACTTCGTTAACCATCTGCCGTTCGGCGTCGCCCAGATCACGGGCTGGTGGCAGACGAATCTGGAACAGCCGCTGCGCGGCTCGGCCGCGATGAAAGGCCTGCACAGCGAGGCCGTACTGACTTTCGGGCGGCATTTCGGCGCGCGTGCGGCGCATGTGCTCGTCGTGTTCGGCTTCATGCTCGTGACGCTCTTCATGATCCTGCAGGCCGGTCCGAAGCTGTCGGATACGCTGCTCACGGGCGCGCGGCGCGCGTTCGGCCCGGAAGGCGCGCGGCTGATCCAGCGCATGGCCGGCGCGGTACGCAGCACGGTAACGGGCCTCGTGGTGGTCGGGCTCGGCGAAGGTGTGCTGCTCGGAGTCGTCTATGCGATCGTCGGCGTGCCGCACGCGGCGCTGCTTGGACTCGTGACCGCCATCGCGGCGATGTTGCCGTTCTGCGCGCCCATCGTGTTCTGCTGCGCGGCGCTCTGGCTGTTCGTGCAAGGCTCGGTCGCGGGTGCGATCGGCCTGGCGGCGGTCGGCTTCGTCGTCGTGTTCGTCGCGGAGCATTTCGTGCGGCCCGTGCTGATTGGCGGCTCGACACGGTTGCCGTTTCTGCTCGTGCTGTTCGGCATTCTGGGCGGCGCGGAGACGTTCGGCCTGCTCGGTCTCTTTATCGGCCCGGCGTTGATGACCGTGCTGATGGTGCTGTGGAACGACTGGGCGCGCTAGTCGTATCGATTGGCTCGCGCCGTGCCCGATGCGCGCGCGAGGTTTGCGATGCCTCGCGCACGAGCGGGCCGGCGGCTCGCGCACGACGCGATGAACCGCGAAACCGGCTCCGCCGCCCACGCGACGAGCATTAGCGAGACGACCGCGATCGCATCGGCGGCGAGGCCGAGCGGGACGTCGAGCAGGCCATCGGTTGCCTGATACAGCAGCGAATCGACGACGAGCGAAATCACGGTTCCCGCGACGAAACACACGAGGCCCTTGCGGCCGATCAGACTGATCCACGGCAGCCTTTGCGCGATCTTGCCGGTCCAGCCGAAGCGTACGAGCGTGGCGACCAGCCACGCGATCGCCAGAAAATTCAGCACACGCAGCCACATGAGATTCTGTTTGAAGCCCGGGGCGAGTGGCGCCGTTGCGATGGCGAGCTTGTAGTACGCCGCCGCTCCGACGACCCCCGCGGCCAGCAGGGTGACGATCCAGCCCCAGCGACACGCGGCGACGCGCTGCCAGACCGGCTGGCAACGCGCGATCACGCCCACTACGAACATCAGCTGCCACGCGAGAGGGTTGAAGTCCCACGGTGTGTTTCCGACGCCCGGCAGCCAGCCGGCCAGATGCGGCGCGCCGGCCCACAGCGCGACGCTACCCGCGAGCAGCAGCCACGGCTTGCCGCGCGCGAGCGGCAGCACGACGGGCACCATCAGCGCGAAGAACGCGTACATCGGCAGCACCGACGCCAGATATGGCTGACGACGGAACAGCAGGATGTCGCCGAGCGACGCAAGCGGCGCGTTGATCAGGTCATCGAGATCGTTCGTGGCGAGGTTCGGCGCGTCGACGCTGAACGCGACCATCATCGCGCTGACGAGCAGCATCAGGCCCGCGGTGACGAGAAACGCACGGTAAATCTCGAGCGAACGTTTGAGAAAGCGGTTACGGGCGATGGCATCGGTGCGACGTTCGGCGAGCGCGGCATACGCGGTTGCGGTGGCGAACCCGCCGAGGAACACGAACACTTCCGCGGCGTCGCACAACGCCCAGGCGTGCAGCGTGAAGCGCGACAGGATGCTGCCGCCGATGTGATCGACCACGATGATGAGCAGCACGAGCCCACGAAAGAAATCAAGCTCGACGAGACGGTGCTGTGACGTTTGCATAAGTGTTGCCAGAACAACCTCATGCGGGACGCACGCGAGATGCGTGGTTGCCAGCATGAGGTTTGCTGAATAAGGAGAACCGGTATCGCGTGCGTTGCCTGCGCGGCCGGAATGGCGCGCAAGGCGCGAAGCGCCACGAAAAGCGGGGAAAGCTGGTTGTGCAGGCAGTCGTGAACCGGCTGCCGGGCCGATGAAACCGGCCGGGTTGATAACGGAAATTCCCCGGCGCGACTGCGGTTTCAGCGCGTGATACAACCCGCCGATGTTAGCAGGTCCGGGCAAATCGCTTAACGAGCCCTGCAGGCACCGCTCAATGCGCGAAGCGTTCGGGTGCGCGTGCGGTTGAAACATGCGCGATGCGGCTCAAGCGGCATCGCGTGGCAACCCGGCTGAAAGCCGCGCGTATTCAAGCTTTCCCTCAAGTTCGTGAGCATGCTGCCGTTAAGAAAGAGGCGGTCGTGCCAGCCGCCGTGCGGGTTTCTGACCTGAACGGTTGCGCCGTGCTGGACGAGTCACGGGGCCACGATCGCACCCCACGTCCGGCGGATGTCCGTTTTCGCGCCCAGGTTGCGGCGATATCGACTTCAGCCGGTCGAAATATTCGCTTCGTAAGCATTTGTATCGAGTTGTTCGGACAGCGCGCAGATTGTGAAGCGACCATTACAATGCTGCGTGAAATCTAATCGTGAATCTGGCCCTTTTCGTGTGAGGAGTCTTTCCCTGTTGCGAGAATGAGAAGGCCGCTTCATGCGCGGACCGGCGCAAGCTGGTTGCGGACTCAACGATGTGGGTTTTCCATTGTGCCGTCCGTATAAGACGCCATTACGTGAATGCATGCCTTCTGCGCAACGTACGAAAAGCGTGGCTACTGAAAGACGCAGGAGTCGAACATGTTGAGAAGTCGCTTCGACAGGACAAAAACGGGTCTCGCCGGTTTGTGGGTCGCCGTGGCGATCAGCGGTTGTGCGAACGTCGGGCAGCAAGGTGCTTCGGCGGATAACGCGGCGGCGAGCGCGCAGGCCGCGGCAGCTGCCGCACAGGCATCCGATGCAGCCGCGCAGGCGCAGCAGGCAGCAAGCGATGCGGTTACCACCCGCACCGTCACGACGACAAAAACGGTCCACTACCGGGTCAAACGCGGTGACACACTGGCTCGCATCGCGCAGAAGAACAATTGCAGCGTGAAGGATCTGCTGGCCTGGAACCGGATGAACGCTTCGGCGCACGTGAAGAAAGGGCAGGTGCTGCGCATCGTCACGCAGCAGACGGTGACCACGACTGTCGATGCGAATGGCAATCCGGTCGCTGCGCGCGCACCGGCGAGTTCCGCGGATTCACGCGCGATGGCAGCGCAGACCAGGCGTGCCGCAAAGAGCGTGGCGCTGGCGTGGCCGGCGCAGGGTGTCGTCGTCGAGCCGTTCCAGGCGGGTGAAACACGGGGTATCGAAATCGCGGGCAATGCCGGCGATCCCGTGCGCGCGGCCGCCGACGGCAAGGTCATGTATGCCGGCACCGGGCTCAACGAGTACGGCAGTCTCATCATCGTCCAGCACAACAAGGACTTTCTGACGGCTTACTCGCACAACCGCAAGCTGCTCGTCAAAACGGGCGACATCGTGCATCAGGGACAGCAGATTGCCGAAATGGGCAACGAGAACAACACACGTGTCTCCGTGTTGTTCGAGCTGCGTCACGACGGCATGCCGATCGATCCAATGCCGTATCTGCCGCAAGGGCGCGGCTAGGCGCATTGTTTCGTTCAAACCCTGACGACGCAAAATAAGACAGCCCCGGCAAGTCGCTTGCCGGGGCTGTCTGTCGTTGCCTGATGGTGTAGCCTGGCTGCCTGGTTTCAGCGCGCTCAGATCACATACAGATCGACGTATTCATTGACCGGCGTGGCTTCGAGCCTTGCCTGATCCAGCGACACGTCGAGAATCGCCTGTTG
>NZ_CAJQZB010000011.1:0-151507 GCF_907164545.1 Paraburkholderia gardini
CCGGGCGCCGCGCCGCCCCCTTCGATGTCGCCCTGGCAGCAGCGCGCGCCCATGCGCGCGCGGAGCCGTCAGATCGAGAACGAACCGGACGTCTGTCCCGTCGACTCCTGCAAGCCTTTGAGCCATTTGCGCGCCGGCAGCGCGAGCGAGTCCTCGATCAGCCTGGCGCGTTTTTGCAGCGTGGCGAACGGCACGTCGATGGCCGGACCCGAGAACGCAATCGCGACGCGATTGCCGTCGTGCACTTCCGGCAACGCGAAAACGCGGCCGTCGAACGCCTCGTTCAGGCGCTTCATGTTGCGCACGAAGCTCGGATGATCGCCGAACAGGTTGATCGTCACCACGCCCGCATCGGTCAGGCACGCCCGCACCGCGCGGTAGAACGCGACGCTGTCGAGTACCGGGCCGCGCGCCGTCGCGTCATAGACGTCGATCTGCAGCGCGCCGATCGTGCCATGATTCGCGCGATCGTTGACGAAGTCCCATGCATCGGTTTCATGCACGGTCAGGCGGGCGTCGTCGTGCGGCAACTCGAACATCGTCCGGGCTGCGATCACCACGGCCGGGTTCAGCTCGACGGCCTCGACTTTCGCGCGCTTCAGGAAACGATGCGCGAACTTCGTCAGCGCCGCGGCACCGAGGCCCAGCTGGACGACGCGCTTCGGGGTTTCGAGGAACAGCAGCCAGGCCATCATCTGCTGTGCGTATTCGAGTTCGATGTGATGCGGCTTTTTCAGGCGCATCGCGCCCTGTACCCACTCGGTGCCGAAATGCAGATAGCGCACGCCACCCTCTTCCGAGAACGTGACCGGCGCGAAACGCGGCTTACGCGGTGTCTCGATGAGCGGTGCGTCGTCGAGGTCGTCGTCGCGGTTCCTGCCGGACGCACGATGCTTCGCGCGCGACATTTTCTGCTTCGATTCCACGGAATCAGCCTGTTTGTTGCGGAACGCACGCGCTTCGGCTGAAGCGCGCCTGATCAGTTTCGTCATGTAAGGATGTCGCGCCAGGGACGCAATTTTTTGGTCGAACGAGAGGATAGCATTCGCCGGACTCGACGCAGGCAATACGAGGGGATGTAGCCCGCTTCAGTGGTGACGGACGTAGAGCGTACGCCTGTCAGACAAAAGCGGGCAGCGTGACGAGGCCGGGTCAGGGCTGCCCGGCTCCCGCATCCATCCTTGCAATGGATCCTGCCGGCCTTCAATGCTTGAGGCAGGTGTCGGCGTTCTTCCAGGTGCAAGTGTCAAGGCCGGTGTGGATGACCGGCTTCACCGTCTTTCCTTCCGCGAGATTACGCATGACCATCGCGGCCTGATAGCCCATTTCCTCCGGCCGCTGGCCAACGAGAACATTGACCTTGTGATCCTTGAGGGCTTGCAGTTCCGGTCCAAGCGTATCGGCCGAGACGATGACGAACTTGCCGCTCTGGATCTTGTCCATGATCGGCGCGACGACCTGCGAATAGGCCTGAGGGGCGAAGAGCGGCCAGCCGCCCTCGAGCACGAAGGCATCGAGACCGGTGGCGTTGGCGGTCAGCGTGTCCTGCATCATCTGGTTCGCTCTCGCGGCGTCGTCGTTCACGTAGAGCGGGCAGGCGCTGATCTCATGCCAGCCGTTTTCACCGGCGAGCTTCGTGACTCCCTTCTTGCCGGAAAGTGCGTCGCGCGTGCCCTGGGCGCGCTGGTTGATATTCTCGGCCGCGGGATTACCCATGACGAGGCAGATATTGCCACCCTTCGGCATCAGCAACTTCAACTGCTCGCCGAGCTTGACGCCCAGTTCGTAATTGTCGGTGCCGACGTAGCTCTTGCGCAGCGACGCGTCCTTCGGCAACAAATCGGCATCCGCGGTGATGACCGGGATCTTCACATTACGGCGCCGCAACTCTTCGGCCACGGCCGGGGCGTTCGCGGGCGAGATCGCCATGCCCGCCACACCCTTGGTCAGGAGGTCGTCAATGATCTGCACTTCGGCGCTTTCGTCCGCAGCCGTTGCGGGACCCGTGTAGTAGCAGGTGTAGCCTTCCTTATGAAGTTCCTTGTTCGCCCGCTCGCATCCCTGGTGCATCAGGTCGAAGTAGGGGTTGTCGAGACCCTTCACCACCAGCGCCAGGGTCTTATCGGCTGCGAAGGCGGAGGAGGCCAGCATCGCGAGCCCTCCAATCGCAGCAAGACACATCAAAGCTTTTTTCATTGTTTCCTCCGGTCTCATGCAAAGCTGTCGGCGCCGGGTCTACGGTGCCCATGTCCGCTCGCACACTATCCATGATAGTTCCAGGGAAAGTCCGTGTTCGAGCTTTAATCTTGCCGCGGCTCCCTCGCGTTTCGCGTGAACGCCTGCGTCCGGCAGTGCCGCATCTCGTCCGACCGCACCCCTGGCACCGGCCGTAAAGACATTTCAGTCTCCTTGCCGCTCGCCACCGAGCCGGTTAAAGAGCACGGCGATGATGATGAAAGCACCCACGACGGTACCCTGCCAGAACGAGTCGACCCCGAGCAGGATCAGGCTGTTGCGGATGACTTCGATGAGTGCGGCGCCGACGACGGTCCCGAAGGCGCTGCCAACGCCCCCCATGAGATTGGTGCCGCCGATCACGGTCGCGGCGATCACGCGCAATTCGTCGCCCGCGCCAAGGCCTGTCGTCACCGCGCCGAGCCAGCCCACTTCGAGGATCGCCGCGACGCCCGCCATGAGGCCGGCTAGCACATAGACGGAGCAGATGATGCGACGCACCGGAACGCCGGTGAGTCTCGCCGCATGGCGATTGCCGCCGACCGCGAAGACGTAGCGACCCCAGCGCGTCCACGCAAAGGCGAACCAGAAAAGCACGGCGAGGACAATCAGGAACCACACCGGATTGGCGAGGCCGAAGGTCTTGCCACCGCCGAGGGCAAGGAGTTTGCTGCCGTCGGGACCGAAATCGAAAATGGTCCGGCTGCCGGAGAACACCAGCGCGAGACTACGGCCGACGCTCAGCATACCGAGCGTCACGACGAAAGGCTGCATGTCGAGACAGGCGATGAGCAGACCGTTCACGAGGCCGACGAGCCCCGCGGTCAGGAGCCCCATGCCGATGCCAGCCCAGATCGGATAGCCGGCATTCATGACCACCGAGAGGACGATACCGCTCAAGCCGATCGTCGAGCCGACCGAAATATCGATGCCGCCAGTGACGATCACCGCCATCATGCCGAGCGCGACGATTGCGACGAAGGCGAAGTTGCGCGTGACGTTGAAAAGATTTTGCTGCGTCGCGAAAGTCGAGGTCACGAACGAGAGCACGATGCAGGCGACGATCGTTGCGAGCACCACCCAGAACACCTGGCTCGCGAGAAGCCCGGTCCAGCGAGTATGCGTCCTCGCGGATTGCGGATCGTCAAGCAATGCCGACAATGGGGCGGGCCTTTCCTGCGGATCGTTCAATTTCGGGCTCCCGTGCGAGTCAGGTTCAGGCGGCGGCGATGGCTCCGGTGATGAGACCGGTCACTTCTTCCGGAGAGGATGCTTCGGTCTTCTTGTCCGCGACCTTGCGCCCACGCCGCATGACGACCACGCGATGGGCGACGGTGAAAATGTCCGGCATGCGATGGCTGATGAGAATGACCGCGATGCCGTGTTCGGACAGGCGTTTGATGAGATCGAGCACCTCGACCACCTGCCGGACGCTGATCGATGCCGTCGGCTCGTCCATGATGACGAGCCGCGCTTCGGAGAGCCGCGTGCGTGCGATCGCCACAGCCTGTCGCTGGCCGCCCGACATCTGCCGGACGAGATCGCGGGGGCGCGTCTCGGATTTCAGTTCTTTGAAAAGTTCGCCGGCGCGCCGATACATGGTCGCGTGATCGAGAATGCTGACGAGCCCGAAACCGAGCCGTGGCTCCCGGCCAAGGAAGACATTGGCGGCCGCCGTGAGGTTGTCGCAGAGCGCAAGGTCCTGATAGACGACTTCGATCCCCTGAGCGCGGGCGTCGACCGGCTTGCTGAAATGCACCGGCTTACCGTCGATGAGGATTTCGCCGTGCGAGGGGGGAAAGTTACCGGCGATGACCTTCACCAGCGTCGATTTCCCAGCCCCGTTGTCTCCCATGAGTCCGACCACCTGACCCGGCTCCAGACTGAACGTCACGTCGCTCAGAGCTTGAATGGCGCCAAAGTGTCTGGAAATGCCTCTGAGCTCTAGAAGACTCATGGACTGTCGCGCTCGCTCCAGTAGTGCCGCCCATTTCTTCGGCCGGGAGGCCGGGAGAGCGGTAGACATGCCAGCTAGCATTTTTTATAGCACAACGGCGCCTTTTGGCAAGCCTCCATCGGTTACCCGATTTATCCGCGGCCCAAAGGGGACCCGCACGCGTTGCGTCTCAAGCTGGTCGCTCTTCTGTACAACGATTCTCGATCAGGGTCATTGCATGGGAGAGCCAGGGCCATTCGATACGGATTTCCGGCGACATCCACTGCGATCGTGACGCAATCGTGCACGCGTACACGTCGATATGGCCAGATGTCTCCGATCTGTGTGCGCAAACCGGGTGTGAAGCGGTTCTGAACGAAGATGGAACAGAAGACGCAGGCACGTCTACCGATCTATTTACGGGAACGTGGGAGCTCGTTCGAAAGAACTGGGTCATCTGTTTCCTGTCCCGGTCGGTTGCCACTCAGTGACGCTGGAATTACGCGGACAAGGTGACATCGGCGACGGGTTTGCATCCATCGACGCGGATGCGCTGCTCAAATTCCTGAGGCGTCGGGGTGCAGTTGCTGGCGATCCGGGGCCGCTTCCAGAACCACTATGCGAGGCTACAGGTCTCGCTGCGGCCGACCTCCTGATCGCGCCGCGAGGCGGAGCCGTCAACTACAAGGTGGCGCCTGGCGAACATGTCTCGCGTAGCACCGTTATTGCGGAAATCGGACAGTGACCGGCCCCGGATTGGGGACCGGGACCCATTAGGGGTACCCCCGAAAATCGAAATTCACCCTTGCGAACAATGCGCTTAATTATCAGCGACCGCTTTCCTAAACTAGGTATCACCTGCGTACGTGTATCGTTGCCAGCCCTGAGCGGCGATCTTTGGTTTGCCTCACGTGTACCACTGCGAACGGTCGCGCGAGTTTGATCGCCACGCGCCAGGCGTGCAACGACCGCTATGGAGCAACACGAATGGGTCGTCTGCGTCGATATTCCAGTCCAATCAAGGAGGGACGGATCATGAACAAGGCAGTCAGCACATTGATCGCGGCCGTCGCCGCACTCGCGCTGTCGGGCGGCGCTTATGCACAGAACAACACGCTGGCAACCCCGACCACCGTGTCGCCGGCCGCCAATGCAACGAGCGGCTACGGCACACCTGGCGCCGCCAGCTCGGACAGTGGCATGGGCTCCGGGTCGCCGAACCCGGGCCAGCCGACGAACACGAACACCAGCTCGACGTCCGGCACCAGCGCTTACGGGGGCAACAACACGCTGGCAACCCCGACCACAGCATCGCCGGCTGGCAAATAACAGCAATTAGTGACGACAACCTGGCGCAAGCGCAAAACGAACAAGCGCCCCTCATTCACCACCCGTCATGAGAAAAGCCGTTGCCCTCACGGACAGCGGCTTTTTGTTTCTCCCTAACCTCTTCCTGGCAGCAGCTTGCGGCACACCCACTGATTGCGTGCCTGCAAGGCGACCCGAATAACCGCGACCGGGCTAGCCTGCCGTACGGTGCCAGAAGGCGGGATTCGACCAACGTTGAACGACCGCTTCGCGGACCGAAACAGGTCGGGTGCTGCCCGTCGTGCCAGGCAGGAAACGGTCTGGAACTGCAGCGCAATGCATCTACGCGGTCGCCGGGAGATTTGCGTCGGCTTGTCCCCGGCCGCCCTTATAATCCGGCATGACTCCATCCATCTCCCACGCAGCAAGCTTACGGCCGACAGCACCGGCTACGCGATTCATCGGTTTGGTGGTCACGCATACCTCAGCGGGCCACTCACCATCCACGCATGTGAAATGCACGTCCTGCGAGCCACAGCTGGCGGCCGCATGAAAATACCCAAACGGCTTGCGCCGCTTCTCGAAGAAGGACTCATCGACGAAGTCATCGGTCAATTGATGAGCGGCAAGGAGGCAACAGTCTACGTCGTGCGCAGCGGCGAATCGACGCGTTGCGCAAAGGTCTACAAGGACGCGAAGCAGCGCAGTTTCCGGCAAGCCGCGTCGTATCGGGACGGCCGCAAGGTCAAGAACAGCCGGCAGGCGCGGGCAATGGAAAAAGGCACGCGCTACGGCCGTCAGATGCAGGAAGCGTCATGGCAGAACGCCGAAGTCGACGCGTTGTTCCGGCTCGCCGACGCGGGTGTGCGTGTGCCGCAACCCTATATCTGTACCGACGGCGTGTTGCTGATGGAACTGGTGATCGATGCGGAGGGTGACGTCGCGCCACGGCTCAACGACGTCGACCTGACCGAAGCCCGCGCCCTCGAACTGCACGCGCTGCTGCTGAACCAGGTTGTCCGCATGCTCTGCGCGGGCATGATTCACGGCGACCTGTCGGAATACAACATCCTGATGGCAGCGGATGGGCCGGTGATCATCGATCTGCCACAGGCCGTCGACGCAGCCGGCAACAACGAAGCCGCCGCGATGCTCAAGCGAGACGTCGACAACCTGGCCGCGTACTTCGGACGGTTCGCACCGCAAATACTCACCACGAGTTATGGCACGGAGATCTGGACGCTCTTCGAAGCAGGCCAGCTGCACGTCGATGCCGAACTGACCGGCCGCATCGAAGTCGACACGCGACCTGTGGACCTCGATGGCGTGCTGCAGGAACTCGAAGACACACGTCTTGAGGAAGACGCGCGACTGCGGCGACAGCAGGAACTGAGCGCAGGCCGGTAACCGTGCTCGACGTTCCACGAAGATAGTCCTGAAGTGAAGGTCTTCGAGGAATGTCGCTGCCCGGCCAACGGCGACCGCCTGTTTATGGGTGACGGCCGCCGTGCCCCCGACTCGAGCGCGTTTACTGGCCGCCGAACGGCTTCCTGACAGCGAGCCTGCTGGTCACGGACACCACCCCGGTCACGCTTTTTGCGATCGCGGTCACCTTGTCAATCTGTGACTCGTCCACCACCGTCCCGTCAAGCGTCACCGCGCCGTCCTTCGCGATAACGCTGATTTTGCCGGCGTCAATCTCCTTGTACTTCACGATGGCGGCATAGACTTTCCGGCGAAGCGCACGATTCGCCTGCCGGGTCGCCTTTGCAGGCATGGCGCCAGACGCCGCCATGGCGGATCCGGTCGACGCAGCGCCCGTTTCGCTGGTCTGTGACCATGCGTGAATGGAAGCCAGAGCGAACAATACGCCGCAGGCCAATCTGAGTGCCGGGACAGTCTTCATTGAATTCTCCATATTTTGTTGATCACGGGATCAGAAGCTGTGACGGATGCCGATCATGGCTGCGGTGGTCGACACGCCCGGCGCAACAGGCTGCCCGTACACGATCGTCTGGTTCATGGTGCCCTTGTTGTCGACATACCCCACCTGCGCGTAGGCGAGCGTGCTCCTGGACAGGCTGTATTCGGCCCCCACCGCGAATTCATTCGAGTGACTGGCCGAATTATTCCGGTCCTTCAGGTAATAGAAGCCCGATGTGACCTTGAAGGTCGGGGTGAACTTGTAGCCCAGACCCGCCGAGACCAGTTCAAAGTCGACGTGACCGCTGTTCGCGGGATTCTTGCCGATGCTGTATGACGTCGAGACGGAAAAATCGTGAAACGTATACAGCGCGCCCAGATAGTAAAAGCGGTTATTGCTCTGTCCGGTCGCCGGCGTAGCGGGGGCCGCCGGATAGGTAGCCGGGAACGGATTGCTGTCGTGCCCGTTGTAGTACGCGGCCGCCAGATTGAGGCCGTAGTTCGAATACTTGAGCACGGCCGACTCGCGCGTTCCGCCTTGAAACTGGCCCGCGACACCGCCGGGCGCATAT
The DNA here is from genome assembly GCF_907164545.1 of Paraburkholderia gardini. Classification (NCBI taxonomy): domain Bacteria; kingdom Pseudomonadati; phylum Pseudomonadota; class Betaproteobacteria; order Burkholderiales; family Burkholderiaceae; genus Paraburkholderia; species Paraburkholderia gardini. The sequence goes on from NZ_CAJQZB010000011.1 coordinate 7,975, forward strand.
TCGAGCGCGAGGGATGCGCCGTAGAACTTCGGCGACTGATAAACCAGCGCGTTGTCGTCATACAGTGCGCCGATCGGGCCGTTCGTGCTGGTGCCCGGCCAGCCGGCAGCCTGGTTCATGCCAATCCACGCGGTCAGGATACTGCCGAAATACTGGGCGCCCCGTACGTCGGTGTCGTACATCGCATAGATCATCGGCACGATCTGCCGGCCCGCGTCGATGGTGCCGAACGGACCCGACACGCCTACCGTCGTCTGCTGATTGAAGACCGCGGTGGCGCCCGGCGCGTCGGCCAGGCCGAGCTTCCCGCTGCCGCTGCTGAACGACCCCTGCAGCTTGAAGTTGATCTTGTAACCGCCTCCGATGTCTTCGGCGCCCTTAAGACCCCAGATGCTCGCATAGATGCCGCCGTCCTTGAACGCGTAAACCTTCCCGGTATTCGGCGCCCTGGGCGAGAACGAAGCCGCCGACGTGCTCTGATACAGCAACCCGGAATCAATGGCGCCGTACAACGTCACCGACGATTGCGCATAAGCCGCACTTCCAGTTGCAGCCAATGCGGCCGCAGCGATCCATTTCAATTTCATTGCGTCTCCAGTTATTGTGTTTTAAACAACCCGTAACGACGTACGTCGATGTAGAACCCAAAAGATCGCCTGCTGGCTCACGACGCCAGCAGATAGTCCTGAAACCGTTCGCGCAGCTGGTTCTTCAACACCTTGCCGGTGGCGCCAAGCGGCACCGCGTCGACAAACACGACGGCGTCGGGAGTCCACCACTTCGCGATTTTTCCCTCGAAGAACGCCAGCAATTCCTCCGCCGTCACCTGTGCATCCGGCTTTCTCACGGCGAGCAGCAGTGGCCGTTCGTCCCACTTCGGATGCCTGGCGGCAATGCACGCCACGTATGCGATTGCGGGGTGCGCGCTTGCGATGTGCTCGATTTCGATCGAACTGATCCATTCGCCGCCGGACTTGATCACGTCCTTGCTGCGATCCGTGATCTGCATGAAGCCGTCGGCGTCGATGGTCGCGATATCGCCAGTTGGGAACCAGCCATGCCCATCGGCATCAATCCACAGGGGATTTCCGCCTTCGTTCCGGAAGTAGTTGCGCACCACCCATGGGCCGCGTACCAGCAACTCCCCTGAGGTCACACCGTCCCAGGGCAATTCCTGTCCGTCCCCACCCAGGATCTTCATGTCGACGCCAAACACTGCCCGGCCCTGCCTGGCTTGCACGGCGCGGCGGTCTTCCGGGCTCATGCCACGGTGTCGCGCTTTCATCGCGCCGACGGTCCCGAGCGGACTCAGCTCAGTCATGCCCCATGCGTGCAACACTTCCACGCCGTACCCGTCCTGGAACTTGCGCAACATGGCGGGCGGACAGGCCGCGCCGCCAATGACGGTGCGCTTCATGCTCGTGAACGTCAGGCCTTCCTGTTCGAGCCAGGTCAGCAGGCCCTGCCACACCGTCGGCACGCCGGCGGCGAAAGTAACCTGCTCGGCTTCAAGGAGCTCATACAGCGATTGACCGTCCAGCCCCGGGCCGGGGAAAACCAGCCTGGCCCCGACCATGCACGCCACGTACGGCAGACCCCATGCATTGACATGGAACATGGGCACCACCGGCAGGATCACATCGCGTGCCGAGCAGTTCAGCGCGTCCGGCAGCGCGGCCGCAAAGGTGTGCAGCAAAGCCGAGCGGTGGGAATACAGCACGCCCTTCGGGTTGCCGGTCGTGCCCGACGTGTAGCACAGCGTGCAGGCGGTGTCCTCGTCGAAATCCGGCCACGCGTAGTCGGGGGAATGCCCTTCGATCAGGTCTTCGTAGCACAGCAGACTGGCAATGCCGGAATCCTGCGGCAGGTGCGCGCGATCGGTCATCGCGATAAACGCCCTGATCGTTCTGCAGCGGCCGGCAATCGCCTTCACTAACGGCAGGAAGGTCAGATCGAAGAACAGATACTGGTCTTCCGCATGGTCGGCGATGTAGGCGATCTGGTCGACGTGCAGGCGCGGATTGATCGTATGCATCACCGCCCCCATGCCGGAAATGCCGTAGTACAGCTCCATGTGGCGATAGCCGTTCCACGCCAGCGTGCCGATGCGATCGGACGCCTTGACGCCGAGGCTGATGAGCGCATTGGCCATCTGACGGGCTCGGCGATGGCAATCGCGGAAGGTGTAGCGGTGAATGTCGCCCTCTACCCGGCGCGACACGATTTCCGTATCGCCATGATGGCGGTCCGCATGCACGATCAACGAGGAAATCAACAACTGCTTTTGCAACATCAAGCCGTTCATACGGTAGTCCATTCTCTGTTACGGGGTCGCGGGTCGCGGCCGGAAGTCACCCTTTTTCGCGGCGACGGCGTTCGGGCAACGCTGGGACGCCTGCCTTTTGCAGGTCAGTCATCTGGTCCTGGCGATCTGTCTCACGCCGCATTCTCCAGAACAATTTGCATAGCTAATCGTATTGATAAAATCTGCAAATTTGATGCAAGACTTTACGTCGCGGTCACCTGGGGCAAGAAGCCTCTGTCGTCATATCACCGCGCCGCCGTTCGGGCTGATGATCTGGCCGACCAGGTAGTGATCGCCGGCCAGATAGGTGACTGTCGACGCGTATTCCTCCATCGTGCCGAGACGCCCGGCCGGGACGAGCTGCCAGAGCTGGTTGCGCGTCTCTTCACCGATGCTGCGCAGGTACGCGTCGAAGTCCGGGGTGGCCACACCGCCCGGCGCCATGGCGTTGACGAAGATATTGGCCCCTGCCACTTCGGCGGCGACCGCCCTGGTGAAGGCGACCACGGCACCTTTGGTGGCGCTGTAATGCGGGCTATGAGCGCTCATGGCCGAGATTCCGGCGATCGACGCGATGTTTACGATCCTGCCGTCGCGCTGCGGCTCCATCAGCCTGAGCGCTTCACGTGTGCAATAAAAGAGGCCGTGCACGTTGACGTCCCAGTAGCGATGCCACTCCTCGTCGCTTATGGTGCTGGTGAAACCCAGTGACTGCCGCGGCACGGGCGTGGTCAGATACGCGTAGTGCCTGTTGCGGCGCCCGGTATCGACCGGCCTGTTCGGGACAAGCGCGGCATTGTTGACAAGAATGTGCAGCGTGCCGAAGCGCTCGACGATGCGCGAAAACATATCGGCGACTTCTCTGCTGGACGACACATCGCAGCGCAGCGCCAGACACGGCGCGCCGGCCCCTTCCACCGCCGCGCGCGTCTCTTCCAGCGCCGGCATGTCGATGTCGCAAATCGCGACGCTTGCACCGGCTCTGGCCAGATCGATGGCAATGGCACCGCCCATGCCGCGACCGGCACCGGTGACGAGGGCAACACGCCCTGCGAGATTCTGACGTTGGTTTCGCATTTTCATGACCTCACCGGCTGTACATTTTCCAGCGCGAGCGCGCGCTGCTTGCGCGAGGCACGCGCCGCGAGTGCAAAGAACAGTGCCGAGCTGATCGCCAGCGCGTCGGTGGCGATCAGAACGCCAGTCAGCGGAGCGGTCACGCCAGCCTTGATGAAATAGTCCGCGACCGTACCGACGACCACGGTGCCGATGGCCAGAGCAAATACATTGATCGACAGCATCGTGAAGCCGGTGACCGTCGAGCGCATGGTCTGCGGCGTCATGTTCGCAAGTGCCGTCATGCCCGGGCCGTACACCGCCAGCGGCAGGAAGAATCCGGCACACATGCCGATGTAGAACAGGGGCGACCCGGTAGGTGCGAAACGGTATGCCAGCATCAACGGCGCGCAGATCACGACAAGGAGTGTCATGAAGCTCGCATGTCCTCCCCGCAACTTTCTCGCCACGCGATCGCTCATGACGCCGCCCACCGCCGCGCCAAGCGTGCCGAACACCAGTTGCAGCGTGCCTATCCTGCTGGCAATGCCAGCCGCGTTCATGCCGCGTTCGTTGACGAGCCATAACTGCGTGAAGGCGAAGCTGGCAAAAACCAGATGGATCAGCACGAAGCCAGTGATCATGAAGCCCAGCGCCGGCGTGCCCCTGACGATGCGCAGGACCGCGAGCACCTGTGGCAGGAAGGCTGCGCCGCGTTCCTGCGGTGCGAGCCGGCTGCGGTCTTCCTTGAGCAGCGCCAGCGGCAAGGCGATGGCGACGCCGACGATGCCCAGGGCATAGAACGTAGTGCGCCAGCCGTGCGTCGCACCAAAGCTGCCGGCGAGCAGGAAGCTGCAGCCGATTCCCAGGGGGATGCCCATGAAAAACAGCCCCATTGCCGTGCCTCGCCGCTTCTCGGAAAAAAGTTCGGCCAGCAGGGCCACCGCGGCAGGGACCAGCGCCGCCTCGCCGCTGGCGACGAAAAAGCGCGCGACGACCATCTGCTCGAAGCTTTGTGCATGGCCCGAGGCCAACGTGCAGGCGCTCCAGATCAGCACGCCGGCGGCGATGACGCGAGTACGGCTGAAGCGGTCTGCCAGCGTGCCCATGAACATCGCCACCACGCCGAAGCTGAGTACCCACACCGCGCCGACCAGAAAGCCATACTGGGCATTGCTGAGCGACAGATCCTTGATGATCTGCGGCGAGAAGCCGAGCAGCATGTTGCGGTCGATATGTGCCAGCAGGTGGATCACCAGCAGGGACGCCAGCACGGCAGGGGGGCTTTTTTTCCAGAACATCATCTGTCTCCAGGACTGAGGGGCTTGGCTTGCTGGCGAGACGGCATGCGGTACGCTGCCGCGTTCCGTCCTGCCACCCTCTGTCAGGCGGCCTTGCGTCCCGCTCCGTCGCGCTGGACGGGCGTGCGGTTAGGCACCATGCCAAGGTTCTCCAGCGTCTCGCCGGCGCTGCCCCAATGCGTGCCGATCTGGTAGATGCGATGGGCATCCTCGCCGCTGGCGATGTCGCGATTGAGTTCGCGCGCGATGCGAACCATCTTCTCGATCTGTTGTACCGAGGTCGCGCGTTCGCCGTCCGGGCCGAGCAGCGTGTCCTCGATGCCGACGCGCACGTGCAGGCCCAGCGCGATCGCCATCGTGTTCATCGGCACCACATACCGGCCCAGCGTTTCGAGCGTGAGCACCGCGCCGTCCGGGGTACGGCGGGCGAACTCGAGCATGTCGGCCGGGTGCAGCCCGGCCGCCCCGCCACCGATCGCCACATAGTTGAGGACCACCGGGCCGGTATAGGCCCCAGCGCGAATCAGGCGCTCAACCGTTTCCAGTTGCGTCAGGTTCCCCAGCATGAAGTGCGGCTGGATTCCGCTAGCGACCAGGCGCCGGAGGTGCTCGACATGCCAGGACGGACTGGACGGCACGATCATGTCGCGGTAGGCGGCCTGGTACGCCGGATTGGCCAGCGAGGTACCTGCGTAGTCGGCCTCGACCAGCAGCTCCATGATGTTCATCTGGCTGGTGTTGATTGCCACCGTCACCTGATCCGGTCGCGGATCGAGTTCGGCCAGCATGTGGCGGGTGTCGTCGGTCATCCACTTTGCGGCCTGGCCTTCATCCTCCGGTGCGAACGAGATCGAACCGCCGACCTGCAGAACCATCTTCGGCACCGCTTCGCGCAGGCGGCCCAGCATCTCGTTGAACTGGGACAGCCGCTTGCTGCCCTTGCCGTCTTTCTCGCGGACATGCACGTGCAGGACGGTCGCGCCCGCGTTGTAGCAGTCGACGGCTTTCTGGACCTGTTCGTCCATCGTGACCGGGATATCGTCCGAATCGCCGGGAATCCATTGCGGGCCATAGGGCGCGACCTGAATCACGAGTTTTTCCTGATTTTCAGGCAGCAGGGAATCGTCCAGGAAATGCATGTTTGTCTTCCTCTTTGATGAATGGGTTGCGTCGCGGCTGGCGGATTACGCGACAGCTTGCGGGCCGGGCGCCTTTGTCTGCCCGATCGCGGCGAGTTCTTCAAGCAGGATTGGCGCGCCAAGGCTGCTTGAATGAATGCCAAGGACGCTCACCGCTTGCAGGACCGCTGCAATTTCTTCCCGGGTGGCGCCCAGCTCGAGCGCCTTGCGGATATGGCGACGTGTGCCGGGCGCATACATGTGGGTGCAGGACGCATCGACCGCGATCGCGATGAACTCGAAAACCTTGGGTTCCAGCACACCCGACATCACGGGGTGCATGCCCATCGCCATGAATTTCTCGGCCCAGGCGGGATCGAGTTCGGCAATCGCGTCCCAGGCGGGATTCCAGTTGCCGGTCGCGCGCAGCTGGTCACAGACCGGTGTGGCGCGGTGCTCCGTCTCGTTGCTCATCTTCGTCTCCCTGACTTTCCCGGATGACGCGGGACGTTGAACCGTCGCGCGTCGCTGGAGAGAAGTATCGGATAACGGCGAATTGCCGATTGACATAACGGGACTATGAATTTACATTTCGGGACACTACGGGAAATCCTTATGTCCTATCTGCTGCGCAGTGCGGCCCTGACCAATTACGTCGAAGTGGCGCGGTCGGTGGGGCTGGATCCCTATTTCCAGTTGAGTGCTGCCGGGATCAACCGGTCGGCGTTACTGGACCCCGACACCATGATTCCCGCGGAGGCGGTGGGACGCCTGCTGGAGGCATCGGCGCAGGCCGCCGCCGTCGACGGCTTCGGGTTGCGCATGGCCGAGAATCGCGAGCTGTCCAACCTGGGTCCGCTCGGTTTTGTCGTGCGCGAACAACCGACGCTGCGCAAGGCGCTCGAATCGATGGCGCATTACCTGCGTCTGCACAACGAAGCGATCTACATGCACATCGAGGAGACGGAAGGCCTGTCCGTCATCCGGCAAGACATCGTGGGCAGCTTTCCCGGCCTGGTGCGCCAGGCTACCGAGCTCGTGCTGGGCGTGCTGTACCGGATGCTGAGCATGATTCTTGGGGCGAACTGGAAGCCGCGCGGCATCTGCTTCACGCACGATGCTCCAGCCAGCCTCGCCATGCACGAACGGGTGTTTGGCGCGCCGGTGGAGTTCAATCAGGATTTCGACGGCATTGTGTGCCTGACCTCCGATCTCGACGCCACGATCCCAACCTATGATCCGGTGATGGCGCACCTGGTGCGCCGCTATCTGGATTCGATGCTGGTTCAGTCAAACGAAACGATGTCCGACAAGGTCAGGAAGCTGGTTATCGCGCTGCTCCCGTCCGGCGCCTGCTCGGTCGAGCAACTGGCGCAGCAGCTGGGCGTGGATCGCAGAACCGTGCATCGCCACCTCGCGCAGTCTGGCGAAAGCTATTCCTCGATTGTCGATACGGTGCGGGTCGAACTGGTGATGCGATATGTCGAGCGCCGCGACCGGCCGCTGTCGGAAGTCGCGACGCTGCTGGGATTCTCATCGCTGAGCGCGTTTTCCCGCTGGTTCAGTGGGCGGTTCGGCTGCAGCGTTTCGGCGTGGCGCAGCGGAAAAGGACAACGAAGCGGTGGCGCTGACGAGGCGTTTGCATAGCAGGCGGCGCATTGGTTCGCCCATTCTGGAAGCCCAGTGCGCGACAATGAACGCTGCGTCATGGCGACCATCGGACAGCTTCACCCTGAGCTGTGCCTCGAGGTTCGCGAGGGTCTGGGCGACCACCGATCACCCGCGCTCTACGGTTCGCGCAACCGCACCTTCAGGAAATCGATGAACAGCCGCGCTCTCGCCGGCAGCAGACGGGTTTCGGTCACGGCGTGCACCTGAACCGGTGCGAGACTCCAGCCGGGCAGCACGCGAGCAAGGCGCCCCAGCGTGACGTCGTCCAGCGCGAGCACGTTGTCCAGCACGGCGAGCCCGACACCTTGTATCGCCAGCGCGCGGCTCAGCGCGACACTGTTCATCGCGAAGCGTGTCCCGACCATCACGTTGACCGACTCGTCGCCGCGATAGAACGTCCTCGCGACTTGCCCCAGCCTCGCTGCGCCTTCCACGATGCACACCACGTGTCTGTCGAGATCGTTGGGGTGCGTGAGCGGCGCGGCGCGCCTCAGATACTCCGGCGACGCGTACAGATAGCGCTGCAGCACCGCGATCGGCCGCGCGACGAGCGTCGACGGCGCCGTGGGCGGCGGACCGAGGCGGATCGCGAGATCGAAGGGCTCCGTCTGCAGATCGACGGGGCGCGGCGACAGGTCGAACTCGAAAGCGATCAGCGGGTACGTCTTCCCGAAGTCCGCGATAACCGGCGCGAGATATCCAGTGGCGAAGTCCGCGGGCATCGACACCCGTAGCGTGCCGGTCGGACGTTCGGCCACATCGCGCAGCGACTCGTGCGCGATCCGCGCTTCCTCGACGATGCCCTGGCAGCGCCTGAAATACACCTCGCCCGCTTCCGTCAGCTCGACCTTGCGCGTCGAGCGATTCAGCAGCCGCAGGCCGATCGTCTTCTCCAGCTCCGCGATGTGACGCGACACGGTCGAGTTCGGCATGTTCAGCGCGTCCGCCGCCCGGCGAAAACTCTTCGCGCGCGCGACCTCCACGAACAGACGCATGTAGTTCAGTAGTTCCACGTCGATTGCTCCACTGATGGATCAGTGTTTTCAATTGTAGGCCTTTATCCCACTGACGAATCAGTTCATCGTGTCGATACTCCTTCAACCTTTCGGGAAATCGACATGAACCCTCTCAACGAAACCGTCCGCATCGGACGCCATACGCTGCGCAACCGCCTCGTCATGGCGCCGATGACGCGCTCGCGCGCCGACGACGCGACCGGCGTGCCCTCCGCCCTCGCCGCGCAGTACTACGCACAGCGTGCGGAGGCTGGCCTGATCATCACCGAAGGCACCTTCCCGTCGCCGATGGGCAAAGGCTATGTGCGCACGCCGGGCATCCACTCCGCCGCGCAGATCGACGGATGGAAGCGCGTCACCGACGCGGTTCACGCGCGCGGCGGCCTGATCTTTCTGCAGTTGATGCACACCGGACGCATCTCGCATCCGGACCTGCTGCCGAACGGCGCGACGCCCGTCGCGCCTTCGGCGATCGCAGCCGCGGGCCAGGTGTACACCGCGACAGGACCGCAGGACTTCGTCGTGCCGCGCGCGCTCGAGACCGGCGAGATCGCCGGCATCGTCGACGCGTACCGCTTCGCCACGCGTCACGCGTTGCAAGCCGGCTTCGACGGCGTCGAACTGCATGCGGCCTCCGGTTATCTGCCGGAACAGTTCCTGTCGTCCGGGACCAACCAGCGCACCGACCGCTACGGCGGATCACCGGAGAATCGCGCTCGCTTCATCCTCGAAGTGCTGAACGCGATGATCGACGAAGCGGGCAGCGACCGCACCGGCATCAAGATCTCGCCGGAGATGGGCTTCAACAGCGTGACCGACGCGGCGCCGCAGGAGACGTATCAATACCTCGTGCAGCGACTCGGCATGCTGAAGCTCGCGTACCTGCATCTCGCGCGCACCGGCAGCGCGTTCGATTACCGCGCGCTGCTGCGGCCGCTTTTCGACGGGCCGCTGCTTGTCGGCGGCAGACTCGACCGGGACAGCGCCGGATCGCTGATCGCCCAACGCGATGCCGACGCCGCCGTATTCGGCAGCCTGTATCTTGCGAATCCGGACCTGCCGCAACGCTTCGCCGAGGGCGCGCCGCTCAATGCGCCGGACCGTGACACGTTCTATTCCGACGGCCCCCAAGGCTATATCGACTACCCTGTCCTGGAGCAAACACGATGAGCCGTGCGCTTTGCGTCGCCGCGCGGCGATTACATCCGATGTAATTGGCGTACGGAGCGAGCGCTTCTATTCTCTGGCTGTCGGGCGCCACCAATCCGGTGGCGCTCACCGTCAAGGAGATACCATGTCCCGCTATCCTGTTCACACGATCGAGTCCGCGCCCGCGCAATCAAGGCCCGTGCTTCAGCAACTGCAACAGGCGTTCGGCCTGATTCCGAACATCGCGGCCGCGATGGCCGCTTCACCGGTGCTGATCAACGGCTTCATCGGCCTGTTCGAGCGCGTGCATGCGAGCAGTCTGACGGAGCCGCAGATCCAGACGTTGCTGCTGACCAACGCGGTCACGAACGCCAGTGAGTGGCCTGTCGCGTTTCACTCGGCCCTCGCGTTGAAGGCCGGCCTGCATCCGGCGGATGTCGACGCAATCCGGCACGGCGGCCTGCCTGGCGACACCAGACTGGCCGCGCTGTCGACGCTGGCGCGCACGCTGATCGAAAAGCGCGGTCGCGTTGCCGAATCGGACCAGCGACGCTTCCTCGACGCGGGGTTCAGTTCCGAACAGATACTCGAGGTCATTGCGGTGGTGGCAGCATCTGCTATCACGAACTACACCAGCAGCGTGACCCAGCCGGCGCTCGAAGCGCCGTTTGAGGAGTTCGTCTGGCATGCGAGCGCAACCTGAGCCCGTTATAGTCACCCGCCTTGATCAGGGGAATCCGATGAACGTCACCCGTCCCGATCCAAAAGTGCCACGGAGCGAACTCGGGGATTTATTGCGCTATTGGCGCGACGTGCGTGGCGTGAGTCAGCTCGATCTGTCGCTCGAGGCCGGTGTCTCGCAGCGCCAGATCAGCTTCATTGAAAGCGGACGCAGCGCGCCGGGCCGGGAGACGCTATTGACCCTCGCGCAGACGCTCGACGTGCCGCTGCGCGAGCGCAATGCCCTGCTGCTCGCCGCTGGCTACGCGCCCGTGTATTCGGAGGCACCGTGGAACGCACAGGAGATGCATAGCGTCATCCGTGCGCTTGAGCGGGTCGTTCGCCAGCACGAACCGTTTCCGGCGATCGTGATGGACCGTCACTGGAACGTCCTGATGACCAACGACGCGGCGCTTCGCTTTTTCAACCACTTCATCGACATGGCGTCGCGCGAAGGACCGCGCAACATGCTGCATCTGATTTTCGATCCGCAGGGTATGCGTCCGTTCGTGGCCGACTGGGACAACGTCTCGCGAAGTTTGCTGCAACGGGTGTATCGCGAATCGGTCGGTCACGTCATCGACGACAACACAACGCGTCTGCTCGACGAACTGCTTGCGTATCCCGATGTGCCGCCCGACTGGAAGACGCATCGTGCGCCGACCGCCACGCCCACGATGCCGGTCATTCCGCTCGGCTTCGTCAGCGAGGGCGTGGTTCTCCGCTATTTTTCGATGGTGACGAGCGTCGGAACACCGCAGACCGTTGCCGCGCAGGAACTGCGCCTGGAATGTATGTTCCCCGCCGACGATGCAACCGAAGCACGCCATCAGCAACTGCTCGCAGCGCACTCAAAGGAACACTGAGCGGCGGCTTTGCCGGCTGCGATCCCACCGACCGCTATAGCCGCGCGTAAGGCTGCGACAACGCCTTCGCGGACCTGATGAGATCTTCGAGCATCGCCGTGCGCTTTTCCGGCGCCGTGTCGCGGCTCGTCATAAAGCAGAGCGCGGCGACCGCCAGACCCGTTCGATCATGTATGGGTGCCGCCATGCAGTATCGAAACGTGTGCGAAAGGCCTTCTGTACAGCAGTAACCCTGTTCAGCAGTGCGCTCGACGTCATGGAGAAAGTCCTCGAATTCAACGCGCCTGCCATTGTCGAGAATGAAGTCTTCGTCTGGAATCAGCGCGCGGATCTCGTCCGCGCGCAGGTGTGCGAGCAACAGGCGGCCCGTTGCGGTCCACGGAATCGGCACCTTCACGCCGATGTCGGAACTGATATTGAACGGTCGCGAGCTGTTCTCGGACAGCACCACGGTGTACTTGTTGCCTTCGAGCATGCACAGTTGCGCGGTCTCATCGTGGTTCCTGACCAGCGCGAGAATCGCCTGGTGCGCGCGACTGATCAGATCGTTGTGTACTGCGTAATCGGCGCCGTAGTAATGCATCTCGCGGCCAAAAAACACACTGCCGTCCGCCGCGGTTTCGAGCCATCCCGCTTCCGTGAGAATGGTGACCAGTTCGTAGATGCTCGAACGCGGCGCGCCGGTCGCTTCAATCAGGTCGCGCATCGTCATCGGACGCCGCGCGATATGCAACTGCCTGAAAATTCCGACGACGCGGTCAACGCCTCTCGCCCTCGATGATTCTGGTGCGGACATTCCTTCAACTCCATCGACGACAGTTTCGCGGTTCATCTTTTGTTTGACGTGAGTCTGGCGGGCAACGAGCGTCTCTTCCCCGTCCGGTCGCGCGCTCAATGGTCGAGCACGCGATGCAGGAACTGGCGCGTGCGTTCGTTCCGCGGGTCCACGAAGATCTGCTCGGGTGCGCCCTGCTCCGCGATCACACCCTTATCCATGAACACGACACGATCGGCGGTCTTGCGCGCGAAGCCCATCTCGTGTGTGACGACAACCATCGTCATTCCGTCGCGCGCCAGCCCTCGCATGACCTCGGTTACTTCGCCGACGAGTTCCGGGTCGAGGGCGGACGTCGCCTCGTCGAAGAACATGATGCCCGGCTCGACCGCCAGCGCCCTCGCGATCGCCACGCGCTGCTGCTGGCCGCCCGAGAGCTGGCTCGGATAGTGCGCGGCGCGGTCGGCGAGCCCCACGCGGTCGAGCGTATCCATCGCCCGCTTGCGCGCATCGGCCGGGCTCATCTTGCGCGCCTTGATGAGCGCGAGCGTTACGTTGCCAAGCGCGGTCTTATGTGGAAACAGGTTGAACTGCTGAAACACCATGCCGACGTGCCCACGGATTTCTCTAGCCCGTCGCGCATCGTGTAGCGGCACTTCGTTGACCCAGACCTCGCCTGCGTCGGCCGTTTCAAGGCCACTCATGATGCGCAGCACCGTGCTTTTCCCGGAACCGGAGGCGCCGATCAGCACGAGCACTTCGCCCGGCCGCACATCGAGGTTGATCTCCTTGAGCACCTGCGTGGCGCCAAAAGACTTGCTGACGCCGGCGAGGTTGATGATGGGTCTGGACGCAGTGGTCGTAGTAGTAACGGTCATGACAACAGGCTCCTTCTTCGATCATGGTGGCGCACCCACTGCGACAGTGGAAAGCACACGATGAAATACAGCACGGCAACGAGTCCATAGATTTCCACCGGCTTCCCGACCCGGTCGACGATGGCCTGACCCCCATGCATCAATTCCGACATGCCGATCATGCTGACGATCGACGTGTCCTTGATGAGCGACAGATACTGGCCGATGAGCGGCGGCATCACGATCTTTCCGGTCTGCGGCAGAACCACCGAAAAGAAAGCCTGGGTCTTGCTGAGGCCGAGGATCTGCGATACCTCCCACTGTCCTTTCGGAACAGCTTCGATGCCGGAGCGGAACACCTCGGCAATGTAGGCGCCTTGATAGACGCTCAAGCCCACCACACCCGCTGCGAATACATCGATTGCATAACCGAAGTACGACACGCCGAAATAGATGAACATCAGCGTGATCAGCACGGGCGTGCCGCGAAACAGTTCGGTATAGAGTTTTGCGACGCGCGGCGTACCCCATGGCCCGAATGACCGCAATACGGCCGCCAGCAGGCCGATCAGCGTTCCGCCGACAATCGACGCCGCGGACAGAAGCAGTGTCGCCAGCAGACCCTGAAGCAGGATCGCGAGGCTCGTCGTTAGCAATTCGCTTGACATCTTCGATCTCCGGTTTGGGCACTCAGGTGCGATCGGCCTGTCGCGCGACAAGGAACGAACGGCGGGTACGTTTCTTCATGACCAGCGGCGGATGAAAAACGCGCACGCCGAGCTGGGCCGCCACCCACGACAGGAAGTTGCTCAACACCAGATAGATGATCAGCGTGATCGTGAAGGTCTGGATATAGAGCAGCGTGCGTGCGTTGATCACCGTCGCCGTTCCGCTCAACTCCGGTAGTGCGATCGCTGACAGAAGCGATGTGCCGAGCAGCAGCTGGATCAGGTTGTTGACGATCGCCGGATAGACGGCGCGCGCGGCCTGCGGCAGAACGACCTCGACGAAGATCTGCGAGCGCGAGAGGCCGAGGATCGATGCCGCTTCCATCTGACCGCGCGACACGGACTGGATGCCCGCGCGAAATACCTCGGCCAGATACGCGCCGACGTTCACCCCTAACGCAATGACGCCAGCCGTGTAGGCGTTGAGTGTGATGCCGAGCGACGGCAAGCCGAAGAACACGATGAAGATCTGCAGCAGCACCGGCGTATTGCGAATCGCCTCGATATAGACACTCGCAACGGCGCGCAGCAGCCCGACGCGCGACGCGCTTGCCAGCGCGGTCAGCAAGCCGAGCAGCAGCGCGAGGATGAAAGCCAGCAGCGTGATCTGGAGTGTCAGCCACGCCGCGTGAACGAAATCATTCCAGTAGCCCGCAAGGGTCAGCCATTCATAGCTCATGGTTCCTCCGTCTCTCAATCGACGTAGAGCAGACGCGGATTCAATACTGTGGATTCAGCGGGAAACGCGGGTCTGAGCCGAACCACTTCTTGTAGAGCTGTGCGTTCAACTTCGACGCGTTGACCTGGAACAGGAACAGGTTCAGGTAATCGAGCCAGACCTGGTCTCCCGCCTTCACCCCAAACGCGTTGTATTCGAGAGGAACCAGCGCTTCGTTGGTCACGGTCAGTTCCGGATCGAGCGATGCCTGATAGGCGAGGAAGTTGTTGTCCTCGATCATCGCGTCGGCCTGGCCCTGCTTGACGGCGAGGATTGCTGCCTCCGAACTGTCGAATTCCTGGATCTTCACCTGCATATTCAGCGAGCGCACTTCGTCGCCGTTCGTGGAACCCTTGACGGTGGCAATCGTACGGTTCGACATGTCCTTGATGGACTTGATGCCGCTGCTTTTCTTCACGAGCAGCGCCTCGCTCGCTACCACGTACGGATTCGTGAACGCGATTTCCTTCGCACGCTCGAGGTTGCGGGTGAAGTTGCAGAACACCACGTCAACCTTGCTGGTCTGGAGGTTCGGGATGCGATTGGCGCTCGTCGTATTCACGACCTCGAGCTTGACGCCCATTTGCTTCGCCAGTTCTTTCGCCAGATCGACGTCGTAGCCATCGGGCTGGCCGGCCTTGTTGTAAAAGCCGAACGGTGCAAAGGTCAGGCAATCGCCTACTCGCAGCGTCCCACGCTGCAGGACCTGCTTCAGCGTCGAATTGACCGCGCCGCCCTGATCGGACGTGGCGATCTTTGTGCAGCCGGCGAACACCAGCAGAGCGGTCACAGCGAACAAACCAGCGAATCTTGCGCTTTCTCTGACGAGTCTCATTTTTGGGTCCCGATCTGAAGTGATGAGTCGGTGCGTGGAAAGAAACGATGATCGGCATGGCGCTCGCAGCATGCTCCGACGGATGAGATCGAGATGATCGTGCGCCTATGCTCAACTGTCTGATATACCGGACTCGTGTCCGACACAGCAGATGAAACGCAGTGTTCCACGGAAAAAAAATCGTCGCAATGGGGTATACGTCAGCATCGCCCGGGCATGTTTTATAGCCGTGCGATGCTTTCAAGGTGAAAGGGCCGGCCAGATACGAATCCGGTTTGACGGCACCGTTCCCCACTCCGTCGAAGAGCAGATCGACCTTGCGTTTCAGCGAAGACCCGGCTTTACGCCTTCTCAGGGCTCAACCGCCTTGAACAGCCGATTCTTGTCGAGCGTGGCCGGATCGAGCGTCTTCTCGCCACCTTCCGCGGGCAACGCGGGGCTGGCGTCCTCCAGTGCGGGTCCGGTATAGCGGCCTCGTGGCCGTATGACCTTGCCGACCTGAAGCTGCTCGATGCAATGCGCGAGCAGACCCACACTCCGGGCCGTTGCGAACAACGCGAACGACGCATCGCGTGGCAATTCCAGCTGCGCCGCGAGCGCGGCAAGCGCAACGTCGATATTCGGCTTGAGCCCGGTCAGCTCCACCACCCTGGTGACGAACGACATAAGCTCTTGAGGGGGATTCAGCATTTCGAGCAATGCGCCCGCCCGCGGATCGCCGTCCGGATACAGATGATGTCCGAACCCCGGGATTGGGATGGCCGACTGCAAATGATGGGCAACGACGTACTCCGCACCGAGTCTTCGGACGTCGTCGAACACAGCCCGCACGCGGCCTGACGCGTCGCCATGCAACGGGCCTGAGAGCGTCGCGAGCCCCGTGAGCAGGCATCCCGGCAGCGATGCGCCGGTGGAGGCTGTAATCCTCGCGGCGAACGCGGAACTCGTGATCTCGTGGTCGGCCACGAGGACCATGGCGCGGCGGATGAGTTCGGCGCCATCGCGGTCCTGGCCCCAGCCGAGCGCGAGACGTTCATGCACCCTTTGTGCGTTCGCGTCGCATCGGGCGCCAAACGCCTGCGCGACGAACGCCACGAGCCGGCCAGCCTCCACATGCAGTGCACTGTCCGTGCGTCCAAGGGTCGAGTGCCCGCAGGCCGCAAGCGCCGCCAGCGATGTGAACGCGCATTGCCTGCCTCGCTCGTTACCCTGTAGTGGCACGTCCCCGGTTTCGAAGGAAACGGACGTGCGCGCATTCCAGAGAATGGCCGCCACGTCCTCAAGCGTCGCCGTGTCCGCTAGCCGGATGCTGTCCCGTCCCCGGTAATATGCCCGGCCTTTTGCGAAGGTGGTGATGCCGCTGTAAATGCAGGGCTCCGCACCGAATATCGTCCCGGCGGCGAGCGCCTCGCGCTTGCGTCCCACCTGTTTCTTGCGACACAGAACAGCGACGTCCTCCGCGCGATAGAGACTCTTGCGCGGATCATGCGGATCCGACATGACCGCGATATTGCCTCGACTTACGTACGCATAGACAGTCTGAGCCTGCACTCCGAGTTGTCGGGCTGCTTCCGTCAGAGTGATCCAGTTTCGCATGGGATGGCAGGCAAGGTGAGGCGGTGGAACGCGGCAGGAGAGGAATTGCGATACGGATCGCGCGTTGCATGCGAGCGCGACCGGTCCGGCGTCAATACTGACGTTTTTTCAGATAAAAGTCATCTCGGCGGGTCGCCGCTCCAGGATCTCGACGAGAATGTCGCCCGGCGATCGCACAAAACAGGCTCTGACGCCGGGGCGAACCTGCTTGACCGGCTCGACGATTTCCGCGTCGCAACGCAACAGATGGTCGAACGCTGCATCGAGATCGTCCACGACCACGCCGAAATGATCGATGCCCTCCTTCCGCTCACCATGAGGACGGGTGGTTTGGGCGCTCGCCAGCGAAGTGATGAAAAGGTTGATGCTGCCGATGCGCACATCCACTCGCCCCGGGCGACGCACGATCTCGGCGTTCAGGCAGCGCGCGAACCATGCGGCGGTGGCCTCGGCATCCGCCGAGCACAGTTGCAGATGATCCCACTTGAATTCAATCATTCGATCTCACCGGTTAGTAGAAAGCATCACAGTTCGATGCGGGAAAGCTTCCCCAGCAGCACGGAGTAAGAGAGCGTCCCGAGCAGACATATCACGCCCATCAGATTGAGGGCCCAGTAGAAGTGGCCGGTGTGATGGGTAATGTAGCCAATCATGAGCGGCGTGGTGACGGCCGCGATATTGGCCGCCAGACTGGTAATGCTGCTGGTCAGTCCGACGTACTGTCGAGGCGCGATTTCGGAGACGGCGGCCCACGACATCGACCCGACGCCCTGCGCGAAGAACGCGACAGTCAGGATGGCGATCACCAGTTCGTTCGACTGGACGAAGTTGACGAGCACGATAGACGCGCCAAGCGCTGTTCCGATGATGAGCGGCGCCTTGCGCGCAGTGGAAATCGATACTCCACGCCGGATGAAAAAATCCGAGAGGTAGCCAGCAACAAGAATGCCGATCGTCGCGCCGATAAAAGGGAGTGCCTGAAAGATCCCGACCTTGATCATCGACATATGACGGGCTTCGATCAGATAGGTCATGAACCACGTGGTGAAGAAGACCAGCAGGGTGTTATTGCAAAACTTGCCGAGGCAGATGGCGAGAATCTGCCGGTAGCTGAGCAGCTTGAGCGCCATGCGCCAGTCGAACTTCTCGCGAGGCTTGCGCGACGCCGTGGCGCCTTCATTGATGTATTGCAGCTCGGCGGCATTCACGCCCGCATGCTGAAGCGGATCGCGATAAATCCGGTACCAGAGCATGCTGAACAGAATGCCGAAGCCACCCGTCACGAAAAAAACGGTACGCCAGCCGTATGCGGTGGAAATCCACAGCAACAGGCCAGTGAAGAGCGGCGTCCCGATGTATTGCCCCATGACATAGACGCTGGTCGCGAAGCCGCGCTCCCGGGCGGGAAACCACAACGTCACGGCGCGCGCGTTCGAAGGAAAGGCCGGCGCCTCCAGTGCGCCGATGGCAAGCCGCGAACCGAACAGCATCTGATAGCCGCTCGCGAAACCCTGCGTCAGCGTGGCGAATGACCAGCCGACGAGCGACAGCGCATAGGCTACGCGCGAGCCGAGAACGTCGGTCAGCACGCCGCCAGGCACGAGGGCAACAGAATAGGCAAGGCCGAATGCCGCGAACAGCTCGCCCATCTGCATCTTGTTGAGCGCCAGGCTCTTCGAGAGGCCCGGCGCGACGATGCCCAGTGCCGACCGGTCCACGTAATTGAGGATGGTTGCCACGAGCAGCATCGAGAGTACGACGTACCGCACCCTGGTGCGTTTCGCGGTATCTGCGTAAGCCGGGCTTCGCGCCAGTAATGTTTGTTCCTCTACGACTTTCATCGGTGTCTCCAGAACATGAGTCTGTTGTCTTTTTATGTTTGACGGCAGGCCGGTTTATCCGCGGCCGACGAACGGCATGGCGCTCGCCATGATGGTCATGTTGAGAACATTGGCCTCGAGTGGGAGACTGGCCATGTGCGCAACCGCGTTCGCCACGTGCGTCACATCCATTCCTGGTTCGGGCGCCATTCTTCCATCCGCTTGCAGCACGCCCCGGTTCATGCGCTCCGTGAGTGGCGTCGCCGCGTTGCCGATATCGATCTGGCCGCAGGCGATGTTGAATGCGCGTCCGTCCAGCGCGATCGATCGGGTGATGCCGGTGACGGCATGTTTGGTTGCCGAATAGGCAATCGTATGTGGCCTCGGCGAGTACGCTGAAATCGATCCGTTGTTGATGATTCGTCCGCCTTGAGGGGACTGTGCTTTCATCAAGCGATACGCGGCCCGCGCGCACAAAAAGACGCCGGTCAGATTCGTGGCCACGACATCGTTCCAGAAATCGACCTCGTAGTCTTCCAGGGGGACGGCCCCCGCGTTGCGGCCCGCGTTGTTGAAGAGCACGTCGAGCCGACCGAATGCCCCGGCGATCTGCGAAAACGCGTGCTCGACCGATGCTGCATCGGCAACGTCGGCCTGGAATACATGCGCTTCTCCGCCGGCAATACCGATTGTTTCCTTCGTTTCCAGCAGCGGTTCGGCTCTGCGCCCGATCAACGCGACGACGAATCCAGCGTTGGCGAGCGCCACGGCAGCGGCGCGGCCGATGCCGGAGCCGGCACCTGTCACGGCGGCGAATTTCTTCGATGCAGGCATTTCACTTCCTCTCGACAATTCAGTTGAACACGGGAAAGAGGTTTGCATTCGCGCCATGCGTTGAGCAATCTTGATTCATTGAATCAACGTCTGAGGGCATTACCGGTGGGATCGCATCAGGGTTTTCCTGATGCAGACGTTGCCCGCAGCGACGCGGGCCAGGCACGTGGAAGGAAACCGGTCGCAACGCGCGGGGTACGTCCGGATGAATAAGGTACGAATCATCTCCGACAAGTTGATTCATCTAATCAACATTGACGGTCCGGTCTGGGGTTTCGTAGTCTCTCGACGTCTGTTCATCCAGGGAAAAACCATGTCGGAAAATAAACGTACCCGGCTGTTGATTGCGCGAAAGGTTCCCACAGCCGTGGCGAATCGCGCCGAGGCTGAATTCCATGCCTTCGTGACCGAGTCCGATATGGACTCATGGTCTGTCGTCGACTTCTGCACGAAGCACGACGTGCCGGCCGTACTGATCGGAAAGAAGTCCGGTTTGCAGGCGGAGCACATTGCCGCGCTGCCCTCGACCGTCAGGATCATTACGAACGCGAGTGCGGGCATCGATCACATGAACGTGGCTGCCGCCCGCGAAAGGGGAATCGTCGTCACGAACGCACCCGATGCGCTGACCGAATGCACGGCCGATTTCTCCATGCTCCTCGTGCTCGCGGCCTGCCGCCGCGCGTCGGAGTACGAACGAATCATGCGCAACGGATGGGGCAAATCGTTTGGCATGACCGAAATGCTGGGCATGCGAGTGAATGGCAAGACGCTCGGCATCGTTGGATTCGGGCGTATCGGCCGGGCAGTTGCGAAGCGCGCGCAGGGTTTCGGCATGCGCGTGATCTACACGGATACCCGCCGTGCAGCTCCGTCGGTGGAAAATGGTGCTGCGTTTTACGCCAGCCTCGACGAAATGCTGCCGCATTGCCAGGTGCTCACACTGCACGTGCCGGGAGGAGGTATCCCGCTGATGACGAAAAATGAGTTTGGACGCCTGCCAGGGGGCGCGGTTTTTGTCAACGCGGCACGTGGCGGCCTCGTGGACGAAGATGCGCTATACGACGCCCTGACTTCGGGGCATCTGTTCAGCGCGGCGCTGGACGTGTACCGGAACGAACCCAATGTCGACAAGCGCTTCGCGGAACTCGACAACGTGTTTCTGACGCCCCATATGGCCAGCGCCACGATCGAGACCCGCGACCAGATGGGGTTTACGGCGCTCGACAATGTCGCCGCCGTGCTGGATGGGCGACCTGCCCTGAATCCCGTCTGAGGCTCGAACTCCCCGAATCAGGGTTTGCAATGCACGCGTGGCTGGGCATGTTCCAGTCACGCGTCACAAGGCCATTCACGAAGCGCAGGCGCTTTCATGGATGTTCCAGCGGCGGACACACACCGGGGCGGTCACACAACGATCACGCAAGCGCCGTACTTTGCGAAGTTCGTAAAGGAGACTGCCATGGCGAACAAGCTTGGGGAAATCGATCACATCGTGTATCTGATGCTGGAAAACCGTTCCTTCGACCAGATGCTCGGTTTCCTCTACAGCGCCACTGGAAACCGTTCCCCGCTCGGCCACGCGTTCGACGGCCTCACCGGCAACGAATCGAATCCCGACGACACAGGCCGTGAGATCCAGGTCTACCGCATCCAGGCGAGCGATCCGCATCCGTACCTGATGCCGGGTGCCGATCCTGGCGAAGGTTTCTACAACACGAACTACCAGCTGTTCTCAACCGACGACCCCGCCCCCGGTGCCGTGCCGGACAACGGCGGTTTTGTGCTGAACTTCAGGTCGGCGATCGCGTCGGATCTCGCGAAGCACTACAAGGACTCGTTGCCCGGCACCGAGCCATCGCAGATCATGGGCATGTACACGCCTGAGCTGCTGCCGGTGCTCTCAGGGCTCGCACGTGGTTATGCCGTGTGCGACGCATGGTTCGCGTCGGTGCCCACGATGACAATGCCGAACCGCGCGTTCGCGCTCGCGGGCACGTCGCAAGGCCATCTCGACGACCACGTCAAGATCTTCACGTGCCCGAGCATCTTCGGCCGCCTCTCGGACCTCGGCGACGCGAAGGTCGACTGGGCGATCTTCGGCTACAACCGCGATCCGCTCACGCGCCATGACTTCCCCGACGTGCAGCACGCCGACGAGCGTCATTTCGGCCACTTCCGCGATTTCCAGGCGCTCGCCGCGAGCGGCAAGCTGCCCGCGTTCACGTTCATCGAGCCGAGCTGGGACGCGACCGGCAACAGCCAGCATCCGAACTACGACGTCGCAGCCGGCGAACAGCTTGTCCACGACACCTATTACGCCCTGCGCAATGGCAAGGCCTGGCACTCGACGCTGCTTGTCATTAACTACGACGAGCACGGCGGCAACTACGACCACGTCGCGCCGCCGTCGAACGCAACGCCGCCCGGCGATGGCACGGTCGGCGAATATGGCTTCGACTTCACGCGCTTCGGCCTGCGCGTGCCGGCCGTGCTCGTCTCGCCGTTGATCGAGGCAGGCTCGGTGTTCCATGCGCCGAAGGGACAAACGATCGACCACACGTCGGTGCTGAAGACGATTCACGAGCGCTGGGGCACGCAACCGCTCACGAAACGCGACGCGGCCGCGCCGTCGCTGGGCGACGTGCTCACACTCGACCGGCCGCGCGATGACGATCCGC
The DNA here is from genome assembly GCF_907164545.1 of Paraburkholderia gardini. Lineage (NCBI taxonomy): Bacteria > Pseudomonadati > Pseudomonadota > Betaproteobacteria > Burkholderiales > Burkholderiaceae > Paraburkholderia > Paraburkholderia gardini. The sequence continues at coordinate 30,021 of NZ_CAJQZB010000011.1, forward strand.
TCGCGAACGTCGCGGTGCCGGTTTCGAGCCCGCATCACCACAACGCCTCGACGCCTTCGCGGCTCGATCGCCTGCAGGCGGCCCGCGTCGCCGCGCTGCCGGTCCGCAACGAGAAAGGCCATTACGACGTGGAGCCGGACCCGTTGCCGGCTTCGAGCGCCGGGCTCACGAACTTCATCCGCGACCGCTCGGCCGCGTGGAGCCAGCATATCCAGCGCCGGCGCAACCGGCGCGACAGCGGGCACTGAACGAAGGACGGTGCCGTCCCGACGGCATCGCCCTTCGCTCCCGTTACGTTACGTTACGTTACGCGCCGAACGTCAGCGCATGGGTGAGATCGCCCATCGGCGTCTGTCCGCGCGCACGCATCGCGTCATCGCGCAGCTTCAGACCGTCGAGCGTCGCGAGCCCGAACACGCGCGTGACGAGACGCAGGATCGAGCCCGTGTCGTAGACCGTGTGGTCGACGTATCCCTTCTTCGCGAACGGCGAGACGACGAGTGCCGGCACGCGCGTGCCCGGCCCCCACCGGTCACCCTTCGGCGGCGCGACGTGGTCCCACCAGCCGCCGTTCTCGTCGACGGTCACGATCACGACCATGTTCTTCCACTGCGGGCTCGCGCGCAGCGCCTTGACCGCATGCACGATGTGGCGGTCGCCCGAGGCGACGTCGGCATAGCCCGCATGCATATTCAGGTTGCCCTGCGGCTTGTAGAACGTGACAGCGGGCAGACGCCCCGCGCGCGCGTCGGCGAGGAAGCGGTTCGTGCTCTCGTCGTCGCCGAGGCCGCCGTCGCGCAGACGCTTCGCGCGGGCCTCGGTGCCCGGCGCGAGATTGTGGAAGTAGTTGAACGGCTGATGGTGATACTGGAAGTTCGGGATCACGGGCGTGCCGTTCGCGAGGTTCGCGCCGTGACGATCGAGCGTCTCCTGGAAGGCGCCTGCATACCAGGCCCATTCGACGCCGCGCGCGTCGAGCTTGTCGCCGATGTGCTCGTGGGTCTGCGGCGGTGCGGCCATCGCGTTCGCGTCGAGCCGGAAATCGACGACGCCGTCCGGGCCGGGCGTGAGCGGCGTCGGCGCGTACGGCGGCATCATCGTGTTGACGGCGTAGCTCAGCGTCGCGCCGCCGGCGAGCGTCTCTGGCGGCGTGAGCGCGCTCGGGCCGAACTTCGGGACGCCATTCATCGCACTTGGGGGCGTTGCTGGCAACGGCTTCAGGTTCGGGTCGTCAGGGCGCCCGCTCACGGTCTCCGCGATCTGGAATTTCGCGATGCTCTCGCGCGGATTCGCATAACGCGGCGGCGTGGCCGCGGCGAGATACTGGTGATTGAGAAACGACCCGCCGAACGCGCCCTGGAAGAAGTTGTCGCACAGCACGTATTCGCTTGCGAGATCCCACATGCGCAGGTCGTAGCTCGTGTTCGCGTAGTGGCCCATCGTGAAGCCGGCGGAATCAGCCCAGGCGACGAACATGTCGTTCCGGCCGCCGTTGATCTGCATCTGGTTCTGATAGAACACGTGCCACAGGTCGTGCGTGACGAGCGAGAGCGGCAGGTTTTCGCCGCCCGGCCCCTTGAGCGCGAACGGCGCGTTCGGCAGGTTCGTCTGGTATTGCTGTCCGGCACGGTAGCTGACACCGTCGGCGACCTGATCCTTGAGCAGCCAGCCACCCGGCACGGGCGGCAAATACGGCAACACGGTCTTGCCGTCACGATCGCGCTGCAGGTAGTCGGTGGGCTTCAACGACAAGAGCGGCTTCTCGACACCGGGGAAATCGCCGAACAGGTTGTTGAAGCTGCGGTTTTCCGAATAAATCACGACGATCGTCTTCACGTTCTCGCGCAGTGCGGCATCGAGTTCGGCGCCACCGAGGCCGCGCGCGGTGCGGCCGTCGCCCGCGCCCTCGGGCGCCGCGCAGCCGGCGAGCCCACCGCCAACGGCGACCGCCGCAAGCCCGCCGAGAAACGTGCGCCGGCGGGGATTCGGGGCGGACGGCGTTTTCTCCGTTTCAGTCGATTGCGGGGATTCAACGGACGGGTCTTCCTTTCTTGTCATGCCGCTTCCTTTTTGTCGTGATCGGGGTAGAGGCGCGAGCCGGGCTCGGGTGACCGGCGGCATGCGCGCGGATGCATCGCCCGAAGCCGCGGCGGTCCGCTCCGCGTGCGGCTTCAGATCGTAGCGTGCAGGCGAGGCATTTGAATGACAGATCGATGACAGGACATCCGCGCATCGAAAGGAACACTAAAACGCGCAAGGCGTGGAGTTATGGCGAGCAGTATTCCATCGGTACGATGTCGGGTTCGGCCAAAAGGCGACGTTCGATGGTGCCAGTAGAATCGTCGACAATCAGCTCCGTCGATCTTACGGGCCCATTCTGGCCGTTCACTTTTAGCGAGGAGAATTGATGAAAGTAAAGATCGCGTACATCGAAGAACCGCCATTCGGCTGGACGGAGCCGGATCGGGTTGCTACGGGAGCAGACATCGAGTTGGCGGAGACAGTACTACGAGCGATCGGCGTAACCCACATCGAGCATCACCTGACCACATTCAGCGAACTGCTGCCCGGCGTCGAGGCAGGTCGATGGGATGTCCAGATTCGGCCTCACTCACAAGGAAATCGATCCCGCGCTCGTTGTTGAATCTCCCGGGACGTTCAAGGACTGAGCCGGTGGCATGGACCCGGAAGGCAACCCGTTTCCGGGTCGGACCAACAGGCGCCAATCATGCGCCATGCGCCTGGTCACACCTTCTTGACGAATTCCGATTTCAGGCTCATGGCACCAAAGCCATCGATCTTGCAATCGATATCGTGGTCGCTGTCCAGCAGCCGGATATTTTTTACCTTGGTGCCCATCTTGATCACCCCGGCCGAACCCTTCAGCTTCAAGTCCTTGATGACAGTGACGGTGTCCCCATTCTGCAAGACATTTCCAGCTGAATCGCGATAAACCCTGTCAACCGTTTCGGTCGGCACAGCTGCTTGCACCGACCATTCATGCGCACACTCCGGGCAGATGTAGACGCCCGCATCTTCGTACGTGAACCCGGAATTGCATTTCGGACAGGAAGGCAATGCGCTCATGTGTAACTCCTGATGCCTGACGAAGGCAATAAAAGCGCGAAAGTATAGCGTCGTCCGATGGCTTGCTTGTCTTGCCGCGCTCATGACGTCAATGTCGGGCGTCTGTTTTCAGAATGTCTGAAGATCGGCTTCACGCCCTGAGTCAGTCAATCAGGCATTTCGAGGGGAGAGCACGTTGCTTCCCGCACCTGGCTGGTCGTTGTGTCAATTCGAGGCGGTGTGACATACCGCCTCTACACGATTGCCAGCCGGATCGAACAGGAACGCTGCATAGTAGTCGCCATGGTAGTGAGGTCGAAGTCCAGGTTCACCATCCGAACGTCCGCCGGCGGCGAGGCCAGCTGTAAAAAATGCGTCCACTTGTTCGCGAGACACCGCCTTGAAGCACCAATGCCGCTTGTTTACATCGATCCTGCCTGGGTCCAGATAGACGCTCAGGCACGTCGATTTTGTGTCGGCCGACGTGCAGCGCTCTCCGTAACCGAGCGCATTGGAACGGTCATAGACCTTGGTTGCTCCCAGTGCCTTCATGGTCGAGTCGTAGAATGGACGTGCCGCGTCAAGATCGGGAACGCCGATCGAAACATGATCGAGAAGCTGCATTGATTTTTTCTCCTGTCAAAGTTCAGGCAGTTACCTTACCGCCCGGCAGAGCAATTACCTTTTACCAGGCCGCATCGATCGACGTTTGAATGTCCGAAATTGAACGAGGCAAATGGCCGGAGTGGGCTCGCAAAGCGCCCTTCACGCTCAATACATTCAGCAAGTCCAGCCTCGAAAAACGAGACGTCAAGAGACAATCTTTCGCCAAAGCAGCAGCTTCTGCTCGAACGAGAGCATCGCGTTCGCCGGACTCGATGAAGGCAGCACAAGCGTTTCATAGCCCGCCGCGCCGATCACATCGGCAAACCGTCCGGCCGCCTTGCCGTTAAAGCAAACCTTGCGAAGGCGTGGCGCGTGCTCTCGCAGCGACGCAAAGTCATTTGGCTGCGCGTTGCGAATCGCTGAATCCAGACTTCCCTCACGATGACACGCATCCAGCACGTCCCAGATGCCGATGCCATGCGCAAGCACGCGTTTGAGCCGCGCGTCATAAGGCAATTCGTGAAGCAAAGCCTCACCAGTCACGGAACCCAGAAGCCGCCAGAACTGGTTACGCGGATGTGCGTAGTACTGTGTCGCCACAAGCGACGCTTCGCCCGGGAAACTGCCGAGCACCAGCGTGTGCGTATCCGCCGCGACCACAGGGGCAAAGCCGCGCAGCATCAGCAACTTCCTTCACGTGGCGTGCGCGGCGCGGAATGCGCGCGCGATGTCGTGTGATCGAGCGGACGTCCATGTTCACGCGGATACGCACGCGCCGGCGCGTCGTAGCCGGGTTCGCGCGCATCGTGTGGCCGCGCCTGCGTTCGCGCGCGCGAGGCAAGATACGCCCATAGCGCGGGCAGCATGCATTCGGTGACCATCAGCGGTGCGCCGTGTCGCTCGAATACCGAGCGCCGCGCGACAAGCGCGTGCGGCGCGGCAGTGTCGATCTCGCGCGAAGCGAGCCGGTACAGCGGATGTCGCGCGTTGAGCCGACGACTCACCAGCGCGGATCGCGCGACGCTGCTATCGCTGTACAGCAGTTCGGCAAGCGGCCGGTTGCGCAGACACCGCATCGATTGCCACGCGCCGACGCTCGCGGCGAGCGGCGCGACGCTGTGCGCGGCGACGAACGGCGTGCCATCGACGGACAGCACCACTTCACGCACCCAGACCGGCGCACGCGACGTGATGCACAACGCGGCGTATTCATCGTCCCACGCGCGCGCGACCGCTTCACGCGTCACGCGGACGATGACCGCGCCAAGCGTCGCGAGATGGGCGGTCAATGAACCGCCGCGGGTGAGCCAGTCTTTCTGGTCTGACGAGAAACCGGGCATGGGCGCCGCGCGCCAGTGCGCGTTGGCGGCATCGAAACGGATAGACATGCGCCGCATTATAAGATGCGCCCCGGTTTGCGTTCCGCGCGGCGACGTTTGCGCGTGCGCTAGCGTGTCGACGCCAACGCAAGCTGCCGCAACCGCACAATCACGCGTTCGACAACCGGCGACCAGTCGCCCGGCCGCGGCTGACGGAACAGCTCGACGGTGTCGTACCACGGCTGCGATTCCGCGACGCCCCAGCACCAGTGCGACACGTGATCGAGCATCGCCAGCACCGGACGCCCAAGCGCGCCGCCAAGATGCAAGGGCGCGCTATCGATGGTGACGAGCGCATCGAGCGCGGCAACGTGAGCGGCCAGATCGTCGAAACCTTCGACGTAATGGGCGCTCAGATCTGGCGTGCGCGTACCCGCGCAGGCGGCGTTGAACGCGGATGCCAGTTCATCGCCGCTGCCTGGCGTCAAAGGATGGAATACGACATCCGGCAATTCGAGCAAAGGGGCAAGCGCCGGGAGTGGAATCGAACGCTTCGCATCGCGTCGATGCGAGGGACTTCCGCGCCACACCAGACCGACCTGCAATGCCCCCGATGCACCGCCAGCGTTCACACTCACAAGCTCACGCCACGCCTCGGCTTTCCGCGCATCCGCGCACAGATAAGGCGCGCCATGAACGTGCTCCAGCTGAAGGCCGATCACGAACGGCACGCTCATCATCGGCAACGTGAAGTGACACCGGCCGGGCGTATCGTCTTCGATCGAAACGCAGTCCGCGTAATAGCGCGAGAACAGCGGCTTGAGCGCACGCCGGCAGGCCAGCGTGACGCGACCGCCCTCGTCCCGCACGCGCGCCGCCAGCGTGGGCAGAAAACGCACCATCTGGATATCGTCGCCGTTGCCCTGCTCGCTGTACACGAGCAACGTCTTGCCCGCGAGCGGCTCGTTGTGCCAGCGCGGGCCGCGTCGCGCCATTACGTTGACGATGTTCTCCGGCGTGCGGTCGCCGCGCGCGAGGCGTGCTTCGTAGCGCGGCCATGCGTCGCGCCACGCGCCACGTCGCAACGCCAGTTCAGCCAGATCGACTGCCGGCATGACCGCGCCCGGGTCCAGTGCAAGCGCCGCGTGCAGCGCGGCTTCGCTATCGTCGTAACGCGCCTGCTCCGCGAGATACAGGCCAATGGCCGCAACCACGCTCGCATTCCCTGGCGCCGCGCGGTCGACGGCGCGCATGGTGGCTTCGGCCGCGGCTGCGTCGTTGCGCTGCCATTGCGCATGACTGAGCTGCCAGGCCATTTCGGCATCGGCGGGATGCTTCGCGAGCGCTTCACGGGCCACGCGCTCCATCACGTCCCATGCACGCATCTCGCGGCAGGCGATGGCGAACTGCAATGGCAAGTCCGGGTGAATCGCCGGATCGAGCGCCCAGGCGCGCGCGAGCGCCGCATGGCGCTCCGCCGAAGACGCCGGGTCTGCGATTGCCGCCAGTGTCTGCGCGAGCCACCACGGAGCACGGGCGTCGTCCGGAAACCGGTGTCCATACGCGCGCAGCATGTGCGCTGCAGCCGGATGGGCCGCGCAGCGATTGCTCAGCCAGACGATCCATTCGATGCTCGCTTCGCCGGGCTGCGTGAGGACGGCCTGCTCGCTGTAACGCGTCGCCGCGCGTGTATCGCCGAGCGCGTCGGCGAAGAGCGCGAGCCGCGCGAAACGCGCACCCTGATTCGCATCCGGCGCGGTCACCGCAGCGAGACGCCAGGCGCTTTCGAAATCCCCTGCGCTTGCGCACAGTTCGGCGTGAACGATCGATGGCACGCCATCGACGGCAAGCCTGGACGCGCATTGAAGCGCTGCGTCGAGACCCTGCTGCCGCAAGATCGACCATACGATGAAGACAGATTCGGAAACTGACGCAAACACTGGCTGTGACATGGGAAGACTACCCGGCGCAACAGATTGACGTGTCGCAGAACACGGTCGAATCCGACCGCATCTGCCCGCGGATGCCCGACGGCGCGGACAGACGGCAGATTACGACGGCACGCGTTCACGCCATCTCACAAACGATTCTGAAAGCGCCGGTGCTCAACGACTGCATCGTTACCCATACTGCTTTCGCGACTCGCGTCCTGCGGGTCGTGTCATTCGAACCAGAACAGGTCCGCCAACAGGGAGAAGAGATTGACCATCAACACAAAACATACGTCCGACCGCATTGCCCACCTTGCCGCTGTCGTGCTGGCAACGCACGGCGCGTCGCATCAGGAGAAAGAACTGGCTGGTTCGGCGCTCGCGCAGCATCACACAACGAAGCAGTCGAGCGTCGCGATGGGACGGCTCGCGGCGCACGTGCTCGACGACAGACACGCGAGTGAAGCCGCGAGGGAACTGGCGGGCTCCGTCCTCGCACAGGTTCGCCGGCTGGGCTAGCGGGCCGGAGCGTCGCCACGCAGGTCAAAAAAAACGCTGCCCGAAAACGGCAGCGTTTTTTCCATCGCGACGTATCACACGAAAACCGGGGCACGAAGCCCCGTTTTCACGCGTTGCGAGCCAGCAGCAACGCGTTGGTCCGCTTCACGAAGCTCGCCGGATCTTCCAGCGCACCGCCTTCCGCGAGCAGCGCCTGATCGAACAGCAGATGGCACCAGTCGTCGAAGTTCGCGCTGTCGGTGTGCAGGTTCTTCACGAGCGCGTGCTCCGGGTTCACTTCGAGGATCGGATGCGATGCCGGCGCCTGCTGTCCTGCCGCCTTCAACATGCGCTGCAGGTAGCCGCTCATGTCGCCTTCGTCGGCCACGAGGCACGACGGCGAGTCGGTCAGACGGAACGTCAGACGCACGTCCTTCGCCTTGTCCCTCAACGCTTCCTTCATGCGTTCGACGAGCGGCTTCAGTTCTTCACCGACCTTTTCCTGCGCCTCTTTTTCCTCGTCGTTCAGCGCGCCGAGATCGAGATCGCCACGCGCGACACTGGCGAGCGGCTTGCCGTCGAATTCGTTCAGGAACGACAGCATCCATTCGTCGACGCGATCCGTCAGCAGCAGCACTTCGACGCCCTTCTTGCGGAACACTTCGAGATGCGGGCTGTGCGTCGCGGCCTGGAACGTATCGGCGGTGACGTAGTAAATCTTCGACTGTTCGGGCTTCATGCGCGAAACGTAGTCAGCGAGCGAAACGGTCTGCTCCGGCGAATCCGTTTGTGTCGACGCAAAGCGGATCAGCTTCGCGATGCGTTCCTTGTTCGCGAAGTCCTCGCCGATGCCTTCCTTCAGCACCTGGCCGAATTCCGTCCAGAACGTCGTGTACTTTGCCTTGACTGCTGCGTCTTCCGAGTTCGCGAGCTCTTCGAGCATCGACAGCGAACGCTTCGTCACGCCTTCGCGGATCGCCTTCACATCGCGGCTTTCCTGCAGGATTTCGCGCGATACGTTGAGCGGCAGATCCGCCGAATCGACCACGCCCTTCACGAAGCGCAGATACGACGGCAGCAGCTGTTCGGCGTCGTCCATGATGAAGACGCGCTTCACGTACAGCTTCAGGCCGCCGCGATGATCGCGGTTCCACATGTCGAACGGCGCGTGTGCCGGCACGTACAGCAGCTGCGTGTATTCGCTGCGGCCTTCGACGCGGTTGTGCGTCCACGTCAGCGGATCCTGATGGTCGTGCGACAGATGCTGGTAGAACTGCGTGTACTGCTCGTCGGTGATGTCGCTCTTCGAACGGGTCCACAGCGCACTCGCCTGGTTGACGGTCTCGTCTTCGTCCTTCGTGACCATCTCGCTCTTTTCAGCGTCCCACTCTTCCTTTTGCATCAGGATCGGCAGCGCGACGTGATCCGAATACTTCTGGATGATCGACTTCAGCTTGTAAGTGGACAGCAGTTCGTCTTCGTCGGCGCGCAGATGCAGCGTGATCGTCGTGCCGCGTGCCGCGCGCTCGATCGAATCCACCGAAAAATCGCCCTCGCCCGCGCTTTCCCAGCGCACGCCTTCGCTGGCCGGCAAACCGGCGCGACGCGTTTCGACCGTGATGCGGTCAGCGACGATAAAGCCCGAGTAGAAACCGACGCCGAACTGGCCGATCAGCGCCGCGTCTTTCTGCTGGTCGCCCGAGAGCCTGCCGAAGAATTCCTTCGTGCCGGAACGCGCGATCGTGCCGAGGTTCGCGACGGCTTCGTCGCGGCTCATGCCGATGCCGTTGTCGTCGATACTGATGGTGCGCGCGGTCTTGTCGTACGCAATGCGGATGCGCAGGTTCGGATCGTTCTCGTACAGCGCGCTGTTTTCGATGGCTTCAAAGCGCAGCTTGTCGGCGGCATCCGACGCGTTCGAAATCAGTTCGCGAAGAAAGATTTCCTTGTTGCTGTACAGCGAATGAATCATCAGATGCAGAAGCTGTTTCACTTCTGCCTGAAAGCTCATGGTTTCTTGTGCCATGGTCGGATGTCCTCTCTGTTGCTGGATGGTTCAAAACAGGCGTATCTCGCGTTTTCCGCACCTTTGCGTGCATCAGCGCCAAACGCGAATTGCCGGCGTAAATGGGGTCGCCCGCGCCCGTTTCAAGAGGCGCGACGCGCGACGCTGTCCAGATAGCGGCACAGAAACACCGACAGCGCCGGATCGGTACAGTTCGCGATGTTAAAGCGCATCCATGTGGCCGGCGACTGGTGCGGCGAGAACAGGCTGCCGGGCGTCAGCAGGAAGCCTTCCTCGTGGCCGGCGGCGGCGAACACGTCGGCGTCGACGCCCGTGTCGGCCCACAGGAACATGCCCGCGCCAGGCGCGAAGAATATCTTCATGCCAGCCTTTTCGAGCATGCGCACGGCCTTGTCGCGCACGCCGTCGAGCCGCGCGCGTAGCCGCTCGACGTGCCGCCGGTAGTGGCCTTCTGTCAGGATCTTGTAGAGCACGCGCTCGTTCAGTTCAGGGCTCGTCATGCCGACCAGCATTTTCTGGTCGGTGATCGCGTTCGCCACTTCTGGCGCGCACGCGACGAAACCGACGCGCAGGTTCGCCGCCAGTGTCTTCGAAAAGCTGCCGAGGTAGATCACGCGCTTTAACTGGTCGAGACTCGCCACGCGCGTCGCCGCGTAGCCGGACGGGCACAGGTCGCCGTAGATATCGTCCTCGACGACGATGAAATCGTGTTCCTCGGCAAGCCGCAGGATGCGGAACGCCTGCGCGGCGGTGAGCGACGTGCCGGTCGGGTTTTGCAGCACGGAGTTGATGACGAGCATTTTCGGGTGCCACGTCTGGATCAGCTGTTCCAGCGCGTCGAGATCGGGGCCGTCGGGCGTGTACGGCATGCCGACGAGCCGCGCGCCCTGCGACGCAAAGCGCCCGAACATCTGGAACCACGCCGGATCGCCGACGATCACCGCATCGCCCGGCTGGACGTAAATGCGCGCGATCAGGTCGATGGCCTGCGTGATGCCGGACACCATCACGATCTGGTCCGGCGAAGCGCCGATTTCCAGCTCCTCCAGCCGCGTCTGCAACTGCTGGCGCAGCGGCAGAAAACCCTGCGGCGTACCGAAGCCGAGCATCTGCGCTCCGCTTTGCCGCCCGAGCGTGCGTAGCGCGCCGGTGATCAGGTCGCCGTCGAGCCAGCGGCCCGGCAGATAACCGAGGCCCGGACCTTTCTCCGGCCGCGTCGACGAATGCAGCATGTTGCGCAACAGCCAGACGACGTCGATCGTGCTCGGCGCCGGTGCCGCCTCGGTGAGCGCGCGGCGCTCGCCGGGCAGCTGGCTCGCGGCGCGCTCGCGTACGTAGAAACCCGAGCCGCGCCGCGAATCGAGGTATCCCTGCGCGACGAGCCGTTCGTACGCCTCGACCACCGTGAAGCGCGACACCCCTTTGTCGAGCGCGAGCGTGCGGATCGACGGCATGCGCATGCCGGGCCGGAACACGCGTTCTTCGATGCGGCGGCGCGCCCATTGCACCAGCTGGTCGACGAGCGTCAGCGAAGACGCGTCATGGGGCGCGGGAATCAGGTCGAGCGGGACGGACATGGCGAGGCTCCAACTGTACCGAACAGTATCGAACCGATTGTACCGTTACTGTGCCGGTCGCAGGCGCTACATTGAACACTCCGTTGAGCGCCGCGGCATGCGTCTGCGTGCCCGGCATCCGGCCAGTCGCGGGCATCCTGTGCGTTGCACGGACCGTCGGCCGGACGAAAGGTTATGCTGGCGGCCCGGGCCGCATCGCCCCTCGCGACGTCCGGTTGCGCGCGCGAATGCGTCTGCCGTTCGCTGAAAACCGTCTTTTACCGTGTTGCCATGACCGCCCAGAAGCTGCATCTCGATCATCTCGTTGTCACCGCCCGCACGCTCGACGAAGGCACGCAATACGTCGCCGACACACTCGGCATCGCGCCGGCCGGCGGTGGTACGCATCCGCTGATGCGCACGCACAACCGGCTGCTGAACCTGTGGGGCGGCATCTATCTGGAAGTGATCGCGATCGATCCGCAATCCGGTGCCCTTCCGGCTGGAACCGACATTGCGCCGCGCCCGCGTCTTTTCGCGCTCGATGCGCCCGCGACGCACGCGCGGCTCGAGAGCGGCCCGTACCTGTCGCACTGGGTCGCGCGCGTCGAGCGGCCTAAAAACCTGCCGCGCTGGCGCGAGCAGTATCCGGAGCGGATCGCGCCGGTCGTGCCGATGTCGCGCGGCGACTTCACGTGGAGCCTCACCGTGCCGGACGACGGCGCGTTTCCCGCGTGGCAGGGTTCGGGCGACGGCATCGCGCCTTCGCTGATCCAGTGGGATACGGCGCTGCATCCTTCGACGATGCTGCCCGAGCCGGAAGTCGCGCTGAAGTCGCTAAAGGGTTTTCATCCGCAGGCCGATGTGATCCGCGCGCAACTCGAGTGGCTCGGCGCCGCGCATCTGATCGCGCTCGACACAACGCCGGACAGCGCGAGCCTCGTCGCCGAATTCGAAACGCCCGCCGGACTCCGCACGCTCAAATAGCGTGTGTCACGGCCCACGAACCCAGGCTGGATCAAGAGAGTAAAGAGAGACACCCGCAATGAAACCGCGCGAATCCCAGGGCATGATGCTTGGCCTCATCGGCGTCATGATCTTCAGCCTGACGCTGCCGATGACGCGCATCGTCGTGCAGGAGTTTCATCCGCTGCTGGTCGGCCTCGGTCGCGCGCTCGCCGCCGCGGTGCCCGCCGCCGCGCTGCTGGCATGGCGCCGCGAACGCCGGCCGACGTGGCCGCAGGTCAAAAGCCTCGCCGTGGTGTCGCTCGGCGTGATCATCGCATTTCCGGTGTTTTCCGCGTGGTCGATGAAGACGGTGCCCGCTTCGCATGGCGCGGTCGTCAACGGCCTGCAGCCGCTGTGCGTCGCGTTGTATGCCGCGTGGCTCTCGCACGAACGGCCCTCGAAGGCGTTCTGGGTGAGCGCGATTGCGGGCAGCGCGATCGTCGTCGCGTTCGCGCTGCAATCGGGCGGCGGCTCGCTGCAGGCGGGCGATCTGCTGATGCTCGTCGCAGTCGGCATCGGTGCGCTCGGCTACGCTGAAGGCGCACGGCTTGCGCGGCAGATCGGCGGCTGGCAGGTGATCTGCTGGGCACTGGTGCTCTCGGCGCCGTTCCTCGTGATTCCAGTCGGCTGGCTCGGCTGGGAACATCACGTGCAGCATCCCGGCCCCATCGCGTTGAAGACATGGCTCGCGTTCGGCTACGTCACGCTCTTCTCGCAGTTCATCGGCTTTTTCGCGTGGTACGCGGGGCTCGCGATGGGCGGCACGGCGCGCGTGGGCCAGGTGCAGCTACTGCAGATTTTCTTCACGATGGCGTTTTCCGCGATCTTTTTCGGCGAGCACGTCGCGGCTTCCACCTGGCTTTTCGCGGCCGCCGTGATCGCCACCGTCGTGCTCGGCCGCAAGGCGACGGTGCGCACCGTCCACGTACCCGCGCGCGCAGCCTGACGAGACGCGCGATAATCACGCATTCGACCGACCCCTTTCAGCTTCAGCATCACACTGCAATCGAGGAGACCATGGACCAAAGCGACCTTCAAGCCCCGACGTGGCAACTGTCCGAACGTGCACGCAAGCTCACCAGCTCGGCGATTCGCGAGATCCTGAAAGTCACCGAACGGCCCGAAGTCATTTCGTTCGCGGGCGGGCTGCCTTCGCCGGCAACTTTCCCGGCCGAACGGATGCGCGAGGCGTCCGACTGGATCCTGCGCAACGACCCCGCCGCCGCGCTCCAGTACAGCGCGACCGAAGGCTATCTGCCGCTGCGCGAATGGATCGCCACACGCTACTCCGTGAACGGTGCGAAGATCCGCGCGTCGCAGGTGCTGATCACGACGGGTTCGCAGCAGGCGCTCGACCTGCTCGGCAAGGTGCTGATCTGCAAGGACAGCCCGGTGCTCGTCGAAACGCCGACGTATCTCGGCGCATTGCAGTCGTTCTCGATGTACGAGCCGCACTACGTGCAGGTGCCGACCGATGAGAACGGCCTGATCCCCGAAGCGCTCACGCCCGAACTGACGGCGGGTGCGCGCCTCCTGTACGCGCAGCCGAATTTCCAGAATCCGACGGGCCGCCGTCTGCCGGTCGAGCGCCGCCGCGCGCTCGCCGCGCTCGCGAAGACCGCGCCGTTCCCCATCATCGAGGACGACCCGTACGGCGCCCTCGATTACGCGGGCGAGCCGCTGCCGACGATGCTCTCGATGTCGCCCGACCACATCGTTCATCTGGGCTCGTTCTCGAAAGTGCTCGCGCCGGGTCTGCGGATCGGCTACATCATCGCCCCCGAGGAACTGCACTTCAAGCTGGTGCAGGCCAAACAGGCAACCGATCTGCACACGCCGAGCTTCACGCAACGCATCGTGCATGAGGTCGTAAAAGACGGCTTTCTCGACACGCACGTGCCGACGATCCGCGCGCTCTATCGCGACCAGTGCGCCGCGATGCTGGCCTCGCTCGAACGCTACATGCCCGAAGGCGTGAGCTGGAACCGTCCGGAAGGCGGCATGTTCGTGTGGGTCACGCTGCCTGCGCAGATGAACAGCATGAAGCTGCTCGAAGAAGCGGTCGCGCAGAACGTCGCGTTCGTGCCGGGCGGGCCGTTCTTCGCGAATGAAGCGCAACACAACACGCTGCGTCTGTCGTTCGTGACCGTGTCGCCGGCGAAGATCGACGAAGGCGTCGCGAAGCTCGCCGCATTGATCCGCGCGCGGATCTGATGACCGATCCGTTTTACCGATTTCATCCAGAGATAAAGGACACGTCATGGCTCAAGCAAATGTATATGACCGGCTGAAGGAACTCGGCATCGAACTGCCGACCGCAGGCGCGCCCGCCGCCGCTTACGTGATGAGCGCGCAGGCCGGGAACACGGTGTATCTGTCCGGCCACATCGCGAAGAAGGACGGCAAGCCGTGGGTCGGCAAGCTCGGCGACACGCTGTCGACCGGGGAAGGCAAGGTCGCCGCGCGTTCGATCGCGATCGACCTGCTCGCAACCCTGCACGCACACGTCGGCGATCTGAACCGCGTGACGCGCATCGTCAAGCTGATGAGCCTCGTCAATTCGACGCTCACGTTCACCGAACAGCATCTCGTGACGAACGGCGCATCGGAACTCGTCGCCGACGTATTTGGCGAGCGCGGCAAGCACGCCCGCTCGGCATTTGGCGTCGCGCAGATTCCGCTTGGCGCATGCGTTGAAATCGAAATGATCGCTGAAGTGCAGTAATACTTCGTTGTCGTCCGGCTTCAGCCTGGCTGAAGCCGTGTCGTACATATGAAGAATCGCGTTTATTCAATTCCGGCATCAGGAACGGGCAAAACTCATGTTTAGTCGTTTCAGGCAGGTCGATGTGTTTACCCTTGTCCCATTCAAGGGCAATCCGCTCGCGGTGATTCTCGAAGCCGACAGCCTGACCGCCGGGCAGATGCAAACCATCGCGCGCTGGACGAATCTGTCCGAGACCGCATTTCTGCTGAAACCGACCGACCCGGCCGCCGACTACCGGGTGCGTATCTTCACGACGGGCAGCGAGCTTCCGTTCGCCGGTCACCCCACGCTCGGCAGCGCGCATGCGCTGCTCGAAAGCGGCTATACGCCGAAGCAGCCAGGCAGGCTTGTGCAGCAATGTGGCGTTGGCCTTGTCGAACTGGCGCAGCAGGACGCGCATGTCTGGGCGTTCGCCGCGCCGCCGGCGCGCATCACGCCCCTTCCCGAAACACAGTTCGCCGCGCTGCGGGCGGCCCTGAAAACCGATGCGATCGACTTCAGTGCGCCACCCTGTGCGATCGACAACGGTGCGGCGTGGCTCGTCGTGCGCCTGCAGTCCGCTCCCGCCTGCCTTGCGCTGACGCCGGACGCACAGCAACTCGCCGACATCGCCCATGCCACCGATACACACGGTATCGCCGTCTACGCACCGCATGCCGACGGGGGCCCCGCCACGTTCGAAGTCCGCTGCCTGATGGCAGGCGGCGCGTTCGGCGTCGGCGAAGATCCGGTGACGGGCAGCGCGAACGCCGCGCTGGCAGGTTTGCTGACACAGCAGCATCGCCGTCCCGGCAACGGATACACCGCGCGCCAGGGCACCGCGATCGGCCGCGACGGCCGTATCGTCGTGACCTACGACGACGCCGCCGGCAAGACGTGGATCGGCGGCTCATCCGTCACGGTGGTCGACGGGACGTTCCGGCTGCCCTGAGCCGCAAGCGCACGCGCCTGTCCAATGCGCGCCGGCACTCCACTGTCTGGTTTGTTGCCCACAACATGTCTCATGCAGACAATCGGACGATCGCTTCGATGTGTGCTCAACGCTCGCCTTGATGCGAGCGTGATGCGTTCTGGATAAACTGGCGACGTACCCCTACGCAACGGGCATCGTCTGAAACTTCCGTTTCGACGAAACCCTTTAAACGCGGACTACCGGCGAACCTGGCGGCAACGCTGGCGAGCCACGTCGGGTCAGCGTATCGCGTGCCTGGCCGGGCGAGCGTATACCCGATGCGCGGATGCTTCCTTAATCTTTTGGCATTCAGTAATATCGAAAGGTCCAGGTGACAACAGGACTTCGGCACGACACCGCGCCCTCCCACCCCCGCGCACCCGGTACCGTTCATCATGCAGCCAATCTCGAACCTCGCGCAGTCGACGTACCCGGAGCCGCTGCGGCGAAGCGCACGCCCCTGGTCGGCACGATGAATCATTTCCGCGTTTCCACAACACGTGACGGAAGACTCCGCGATCCCGCGGTATCGCGCCGTCGTGCGCTGCTCGCTATTCCCGCACTCGGCGTACTGGTATTGATCCTGCTGTGGACCGTCATCTTCGCGCGCCTGTCGGTCGAGAAGGACACGACGTATCGGGAAGCGATGGCATCGTCGGCGATCCTGTCGGCGGCGCTTGAACAACACACGGTCAAGGCCATCCACCAGGTCGACCAGATCACGCGCTTCGTCAAATACGAGTTCGAGAAGTCGCCGAATCACTTCGACCTGTCGAGCACGGTGGAGAAAGGCGTCGTGCAGAGCGAGACGCTCGTGCAGGTTTCGCTGATCGATGAGCACGGCACGCTGATCGCGAACACCGCCGATCCCACGCCGAAACCCATCGACCTCTCGGACCGCGAGCACTTCAAGGTGCACGAACACGAGAACGATGACGCGCTCTACATCAGCAAACCGGTGCTCGGGCGCGTGTCCGGGCACTGGACATTGCAGATGACGCGCCGGCTGAATCATCCGGACGGCTCGTTCGCGGGTGTCGTGGTGGTGTCCGAGGACCCGAGCTACTTCACGAGCGACTTCTACAACAACGCGGCGATCGGCCGCGACGGCGTGATCGCCGTCATCTCCGATTCAGGCACCGTGCTCGCGCGCCGCACCGGCAGCGCCGAGAATGCGGAAGGCGTGTTCTCGGCGAGCGGCACGTATCCGACGTCGGAACACGTGTCGGGCACGTACGTCGACCCGATCGACAACGTGACGCGCATCGTGTCGTACCGTCATATCGACGGCTATCCGCTCGGCGTGCTGGTCGGGCTCTCGCAGGCGGAAGAGTTCGCCGACTACAACCATACGCGCAACGTCTATCTGTTGATGGCGGGCTTTATCTCGCTCGCGATGCTGAGCTTCTTCGCCGTCGCGACGGGGCTGATCGGCAAACTGCTCGGACGCGAACGCGAGATGACGCATCTCGTCGAATACGATCTGCTGACCGGCCTGCGCAACCGCTACGCCACGCTGCAGAGCCTGCGGCACGACGTTGCGTTACCGGTGAACGTCGGCCGTCTCGCGATCCTGTTCATCGACCTCGACAACTTCAAGACCGTCAACGACACGCTCGGCCACAACGCCGGCGACATCGTGCTGCAGATGACCGCGTCGCGGCTCGCGGATGCCGTCGCCGATCTGGGTTCGCTCAGCCGCATCGGCGGCGACGAATTTGTCGTGATCGTCAAAGGTGAGAACGTCGAAAAGCGCGCCGTCGATCTCGCCGAAGCAACCGCCGAAGTCTTCGCGAGACCGTTCGAGGTGCGTGGCAGTTCGTTCGTGCTGCACGCGAGCGTCGGCATCGCGCTGTACTCGGTCGCCAACGAAAGTGAAATCGACCTGCTGAAAAAAGCCGACCTCGCGATGTACAGCGCGAAGGATGCCGGCAAGAACTGCTATCAGTTCTACTCGCCGCAGCTCTCGCACCGCGCGGACCATCTGATGAAGTGGGAGCAGCAGCTGCGCGTCGCGTTGAACGAGGGCCAGCTGTTCCTCGCGTACCAGCCGAAGGTCGATCTCACGCGTCGCTGCATTACCGGCTTCGAGGCGCTGGTGCGCTGGAACCATCCGCAACACGGCCTGATTCCGGCCAACGAGTTCATCCCGGTCGCGGAATCGACCGGGCTGATCGTCCCGATCGGCGACTTCGTGATCGAGACCGCCTGCCGGCAACTGGCGATGTGGCAGCAGCAGGGCTACGATCCGCTTTCGCTGGCGGTCAACATTTCCGCCGTGCAGTTCTGGCGCGGCGACCTGTACCAGACGATCTCGCGCGCCATCGAGGAAACCGGTATTCCCGCGCGCCGCCTGGAACTCGAAATCACCGAGACGGCGATGATGGAATATCCCGATCTCGTCTCCGAAAAAATCTTCGCGCTCAAACGCCTTGGCGTGCGTATCGCGCTCGACGACTTCGGCACCGGCTATTCGTCGCTGTCGTACCTGAACCGCTTTGCGGTCGATACGCTGAAGGTGGATCGCTCGTTCGTGCAGGCCATTCCCGGCGACCGCAGCGTGTGCGTGATGGTGACGGCGATCGTCAACCTGGCGCGCTCGCTGGGCCTCACGGTGGTCGTCGAAGGCACGGAGACGGAAGAACAGATCGCGTGGCTGGCGGCGCTCGGCCATATCGAGGCACAGGGCTTCCTGTTCTCGCGACCGGTGCCGTCGGATGGCATACCGGCGCTGCTCGACCGGTTCGGCGTCTGCGGAATGCCGGACCGTCGCGTGACGCAGGAACCCGATCTCGACAGCATGGGCGTTGCACCGAGCACCAGCGGGCTGTCTGCGTGACTGAAAAGGTTAAAACCCGCGCGACATCACAGCGACACCGATCGTCACGACGCCCAGCACCAGATTGATCACCACCAGACGCCGCACCGTGCCGACCGCGCGGGCGCCATCCGGCCAGTTCTGCGCCTGTACCGCGCGACGGATGCGCGGGAACACGGCGAAACGGATGTGCCCGAAGAGCAGCATCATCACGATGCCGAGGCCGGCCATGGCATGAAGCGTCCACGATGCGTGCCCGCCGCCGAACTGCATCAACAGGAAGCCGCCCGAGATCAGGATGACGAGCACCGAGGCGCCCACCCAGTTGAAGAAGCGCCCGAAAACCGACTCCCATAGAGGCAGACGCAGTTGCGGCGAGAGATCGGCGAGCGCCGGCCGCAGGCAGAAATGCGCGAACACCATGCCGCCGATCCACACGGCCACACCGAGCAGATGCAGAAAGAGCGCGAGTTCAATGCCTTTGGTCATGGTTGTTTTCCCTGTGCGGTGTAGAACTGTCGGGCTTCATTTGAAGCCCTCATTGAGCGCATTCGACCACGGCTCATCAGCGCAGTTCATCTTTATGTTTATTTTGACGTTTGGCCGCAACGGTTTCATCGTCAGGCGCGGTGCTTCGTTTTGCTTTAATTCTCTTGCATTGCCCTGTTCCGGCATGCGAACAACGAAGGGCATCGGCACGCGTCCTTCGTCGCCCCTTCGTCTCCGACGCCTGGACTGGGATAGCCGGCGTTCTCGACAGCGCCTAGCCCGCCAGCGCCGGCCTCATCGCCTGCACCTTCAGCTTCGTGTCCGGCGCGCGGCCCTTGCGTGCCCGCTTGCCCACGTGCGGTGCCAGCGCCGCGCCAGCCAGCGTTTCCTCCTGCTGCCTGCCGCCGCGCCCCGTGCCCTGCAGGACAACACCAGCCTTGCCGATCGCCAGCGCCTGCACGAGCGCTTCCTTGTCGTCGAGCGCGATCAGTATGACGCCGCGTCCGCCG
The DNA here is from genome assembly GCF_907164545.1 of Paraburkholderia gardini. Lineage (NCBI taxonomy): Bacteria > Pseudomonadati > Pseudomonadota > Betaproteobacteria > Burkholderiales > Burkholderiaceae > Paraburkholderia > Paraburkholderia gardini. Next base: position 49,566 of record NZ_CAJQZB010000011.1, read on the forward strand.
CCGGAAAGCGTCTTCATCTCGTCGAAGCCGAACACCAGCAAACGCCCTCCCCCCGACAGACACGCCACCTGTGTCGCATCCGGCAGCATCGGCATCGGCGCGAGCGGTGTCGCGCCTTCGTCGATCGTCATGAACGACTTGCCGGCCTTCACGCGGCTCACCATGTCGCCGACCTTCGCGACAAAACCAAAGCCGTTGCTCGAAGCGAGCAGCAACGCCTGATCGGCCGGAGCCGCATAGTAGTGCATCAGATGCGTGCCCGATTCGAGTTCGATCAGCGACGTGACCGGCACGCCATCGCCGCGCCCGCCCGGCAGCATCGCGACCGGTACGGAATAGACGCGACCCTTGCTGCCCCACGCGATCAGCATATCCGGCGTGCGGCACTGGAACGCCGCATACAGGCCGTCGCCGGCCTTGAACGTGAAGCCGGCCGGATCGAGTGCATGCCCCTTCAGTGCACGCACCCAGCCCTTTTGCGACACCACCACCGTGACCGGTTCATCGACGACACGCGCTTCGAACGTCGCGCGCTTTTCCTGCTGGATCAGCGTGCGGCGCTCGTCGCCGTACTGCTTCGCGTCGCCTTCGATTTCCTTGATGAGCAGACGCTTCATCGCCGGTTCGCTGCCGAGCAGTTCCTCGAGCTTCGCCTTCTCGTCACGCAATTCGGACAGTTCCTTCTCGATCTTGATCTTCTCAAGCCGTGCCAGTTGACGCAGACGAATCTCAAGAATGTCTTCCGCCTGGCGATCCGACAGGCCAAACGCCGAGATCAGCGCGGACTTGGGTTCGTCCGACTCGCGAATGATCCGGATGACTTCATCGATATTCAGGAAGACGATCATCCGGCCTTCGAGAATATGAATCCGGTCGTCGACCTTCATCAGACGATGCCGCGTACGGCGCGTGACTGTCGCGAAACGGAAGCCGATCCACTCGCCGAGGATTTCGCTGATGCCTTTCTGGCGCGGCCTGCCGTCGGCGCCGACCATCACCAGATTCAGCGACGCATTCGATTCCAGGCTCGTATGCGCGAGCAGCGTGTTGACGAACTCGGTCTGGTCGATGCGGCTCGACTTCGGTTCGAACACAAGGCGCACCGGCGCGTCCTTGCCCGATTCGTCGCGCACGGCATCGAGCAGCGCCAGCATCGTCTGCTTCGTCTGCAACTGTTCGGGCGTGAGCGTTTTCTTGCCGAGCTTGATCTTCGGGTTGGTCTGCTCCTCGATTTCCTCGAGCACCTTCTGGCCGGACGTGTTCGGCGGCAATTCGGTGAAGACGACCTGCCACTGCCCGCGTGCCATCTCTTCGATTTTCCAGCGCGCGCGCACCTTCAGGCTGCCGCGGCCGGTTTCGTACGCGGCGGCGATTTCCGCCTCGCTGGAGATGATCTGGCCGCCGCCCGGAAAATCGGGGCCCGGCACGAGCTGCATCACTTCGGCGTGCGAGAGCCTCGGGTTGCGGATCATCGCCACCGCCGCCGCCGCTACTTCGCGCAGGTTGTGCGACGGGATTTCCGTCGCGAGCCCCACCGCGATACCGGACGCGCCATTCAGCAGCACGAACGGCAGGCGCGCCGGCAACAGCTTCGGCTCTTCGAACGAGCCGTCGTAGTTCGGCATGAAATCGACCGTGCCCTGGTTGATTTCATCGAGCAGCAGCTTTGCGATCGGCGTGAGGCGCGCCTCGGTGTAACGCATGGCCGCCGCGCCGTCGCCGTCGCGCGAACCGAAGTTGCCCTGGCCGTCGATCAGCGGATAACGCATCGAAAAGTCCTGCGCGAGCCGCACGAGCGCGTCATAGGCCGACTGGTCGCCGTGCGGGTGATACTTGCCCAGCACGTCGCCGACGACGCGCGCCGACTTGACCGGCTTCGCATTGTCGGCGAGACCCATCTCGTTCATCGCGAACAGGATGCGGCGCTGCACGGGCTTCTGGCCATCGCAGACGTCGGGCAGCGCGCGACCCTTCACCACGCTCACCGCGTAGTCGAGGTACGCACGTTCCGCGTAGTTGCCAAGCGTCAGGAAATCGTCGGCCGGTACCGCTTCGGTGAAAAGATCGGGAGTGTTATCGTCCATCTGGATGTCGTGTCCGTTTTTTTGCGTGAGGGCATGCGCTCGCGGGATGCCGGGATGCGTCAGCGCGCTCGCTCAGATATCCGCTTCGACGTCGTTGCCCTTCTCTTCGAGCCAGCTGCGGCGCGACGCCGCTTCGCCCTTGCCCATCAGCATCGTCATGCGTGCGACGGTCGCGTCGAAATCGAGCGCGCCCAGCGCGACCGGAGAAAGACGCCGGGTGTCCGGGTTCATCGTGGTGTCCCATAGCTGCTCGGCGCTCATTTCGCCGAGGCCCTTGAAGCGACTGATTGTCCACTGCGATTCACGTACGCCGTCCTTGCGCAACTTGTCCAGAATCGCTTCGAGTTCGCCTTCGTCGAGCGCGTACAGCTTCTGCGCGGGCTTCTTGCCGCGCGCGGGCGCGTCGACACGAAAGAGCGGCGGACGCGCCACGCATACATGGCCGCGCTCGATCAGCTGCGGGAAATGCTTGAAGAAGAGCGTGAGCAGCAACACCTGGATATGTGCGCCGTCGACGTCCGCGTCCGACAGGATGCAGATCTTGCCGTAGCGCAGATTCGACAGATCGATCTTGTCGTCGGGGCCATGCGGATCGACGCCGATTGCCACCGAAATGTCGTGCACTTCGTTATTGGCGAAGAGCCGGTCGCGCTCGGTCTCCCACGTGTTCAGCACCTTGCCGCGCAGCGGCAGAATGGCCTGATACTCCTTGTCGCGGCCCATCTTGGCCGAACCGCCGGCCGAATCGCCTTCGACGAGGAACAGTTCGTTGCGGCCGATTTCCGTCGATTCGCAATCGGTCAGCTTGCCTGGCAACACCGCCACGCCCGAGCTCTTGCGCTTCTCGACCTTCTGCCCGGCGCGCGTACGCGCCTGCGCCTGCTTGATGACGAGGTCGGCGAGCTTCTTGCCGTGCTCGACGTGCTGGTTCAGCCACAACTCAAGCGCCGGACGTGCGAATGACGACACCAGCTTGACGGCATCACGACTGTTCAGCCGCTCCTTGATCTGACCTTGAAACTGCGGGTCCAGCACCTTCGCCGACAGCACGAACGACACGCGCGCGAACACGTCTTCAGCGAGCAGCTTCACGCCCTTCGGTTGCAGGTTGTGCATTTCGACGAAGCTCTTCACCGCCTGGAACAGCCCTTCGCGCAAACCCGATTCGTGCGTGCCGCCCGCAGGCGTCGGAATCAGATTGACGTAGGACTCGCGCGTGAGTGACCCCTCCTCGCTCCACGCGACAACCCATGCGGCGCCCTCGCCTTCCGCGAAGGTTTCTTCGTTCGAGCGCGAGTTTTCCGCATAACGCTCGCCTTCGAAGAGCGGAATCAGCAGATCGCTGCCCGCCATGCCTTCGAGCAGATAGCCGCGCAGACCATCTTCATACTTCCAGCTTTGCTGCTCGCCGGTTTTCTCGTTGATAAGCGTGACTTCGACACCCGGCAACAACACCGCTTTCGATCGCAGCAGGCGTTGCAGTTCGCCGACCGGCAGGTTCGCCGAGTCGAAATATTTCGGGTTGGCCCAGGCGCGCACGCGCGTGCCGGACTTCTTGTCGCCGCGCTGGGCGGGACGCACTTCGAGCGGCTTGACGACGTCGCCGTCGGCAAAGCCGAGTTCGGCGATCTTGCCGTCGCGCCAGACGGTGACGTCAAGGCGCGTGGACAGTGCGTTCGTGACCGACACGCCGACGCCGTGCAAGCCGCCCGAGAACGTGTACGCGCCGCCGGACGCCTTGTCGAACTTGCCGCCCGCATGCAGACGTGTAAACACGATTTCGACGACCGGCACACCTTCTTCCGGATGCATGCCGAACGGAATGCCACGTGCGTCGTCTTCGACGGACACGGACTGGTCGGTGTGCAGCGTGACGATGATCTGGCGACCATAGCCGCCGAGCGCTTCGTCGGCGGCGTTATCGATGGCTTCCTGAATGATGTGCAGCGGATTTTCGGTGCGGGTGTACATGCCGGGCCGTTGCTTGACCGGCTCCAGGCCCTTCAGCACCTTGATCGACGCTTCGCTATATGCGGCGTTTGGCTTTTTCGTAGACATGGCTTGCTGTGGTCCGTCGGTTCATCATTGTCCACAGGTCCTGTGGACATCTGCGTGGACAAACCGTTGAATTTTCAAAAAAAGCGAAACGAAACAACGGGGTGAATCAATGTGCCTGCCATTGAGGCAGTGCCTTTATTAACTGTTCGTGCTGCGACAACCGGTTGCCTGCCGCCTGCATCGACGGCCCGGTAGTATGGTCGCAGATGCGTTCGCGGGGTATTTTACTGATTTCAATACGCACGGCAATTTGATGATGCAGGCGTTAGCCGTCTGGCTGGGTACTGGCGTCGCATCTCGCCTGCGGCACGTACAAAACCTGGCGACGCTTACTTGCGCTTCGCCTCCAGCTCTTCCCAACGCTCGAGGACCGTCAGCAGTTCGTTGTCGATTTCCGCATAGCGCCCGGTCAGGCGCGTGCCTTCCTGAGCGTCCTTCGCGAAGATCGAACCATCCTCGAGTTGCGCGCCGATCGTTTTCTGCTCCGCCTCGAGCGCGGCGATCTGCTGCGGCAACGACTCCAGTTCGCGCTGCTCCTTGAACGACAGCTTGACCGTGCGCTGCGCGTTGCGCCCCGCCCCGCTGTCTTTCGCCGCGACGTCTTTTGCCGGATCTTTCGGCGCTTCGCCCTGCGCGAGCTTTAGCGAGCGCTCGCGTTGAATCTGCCAGTCGGTAAAGCCGCCGACGTATTCCCGCCACCGCCCCTCGCCTTCCGACGCGATCACCGACGTCGCGACGTTATCGAGGAACGCCCGGTCGTGACTGACGAGCAGAACCGTGCCGTCGTAGTCGGTCAACAGTTCTTCGAGCAGTTCGAGCGTGGGAATGTCGAGGTCGTTGGTCGGTTCGTCGAGCACCAGCACGTTTGCCGGCCTTGCAAACAACCGTGCGAGCAGCAGACGGTTGCGCTCGCCGCCCGACAGCGACTTCACCGGCGAGCGGGCACGCTCTGGCGCGAACAGGAAGTCGCCGAGATAGCTCATCACGTGCTTCTTCGTGCCATTGACTTCCACCCACTCGCTGCCCGGGCTGATCGTATCGCCAAGGCTTTTGTCCAGGTCGAGCTGCGCGCGCATCTGGTCGAAATACGCGACCTGGAGATTCGTGCCGATGCGCACCTTGCCTTCGTCCGGCGTCAGTTCGCCGAGAATCAGCTTCAGCAGCGTGGTCTTGCCCGCGCCGTTCGGCCCGATGAAACCGATCTTGTCGCCACGCATGACACTGGCCGAGAAACCGTCGACCACGGTGCGCGAGCCGTAGCGCTTCGTCACATCCGTCAGTTCGGCGACGATCTTGCCGGATTTCTCGCCTTGCCCCACGTCGAGCCTGACGTTGCCGAGCGAATTTCGCCGCTCGGCGCGCTCGTTACGCATCTGCACGAGCCGCGCAATGCGCCCGACGCTGCGTGTGCGCCGCGCCTCGACGCCCTTGCGGATCCACACTTCTTCCTGCGCCAGCAGCTTGTCGGCCTTTTCGTTTTCGATCCGTTCGACTTCCAGTTGCTGCGCCTTGCGCGTCTGGTACGCCGAAAAGTTGCCCGGATACGACAGCAGACGCCCGCGATCGAGTTCGACGATGCGCGTGGCGACACGATCGAGAAACGCGCGATCGTGGGTGATGAACAGCAGCCCGGCACGTTGTGAGACCAGGAGTTCCTCAAGCCAGCGGATACCGTCGAAGTCGAGGTGGTTGGTCGGCTCGTCGAGCAGCAGGACGTCAGGCTGTACAACCAGCGCACGCGCGAGCGCCACGCGTTTCTGCATGCCGCCCGACAGCGCGCCCACGCGCGCTTCGCCATCGAGCCCGATCTGCGCGAGCGTCGTGGATACGCGCGTGCGCCAGCTCCACGCATCGGTCGTATCGAGCGAGGACTGCAGCGTGTTCATGCGTGCGAGCAGCGCGTCGTGCTGCTCGCCTTCCGGCGTTTCCGCGAGGGCATGGGCGACGACGTCGTATTGGTCGAGCAACGCGCGCGCATCGATCAGGCCGGCCGCGACGGCGTCGAACACCGACATGTCGATGTCGAACTCGGGTTCCTGCGGCACATAGACCGTAGTGAGGCTTTGCTGACGCGTGACGAGGCCGTCATCGGGCTTCGTGAGATCGGCAACGATCTTGAGCAGCGACGACTTGCCCGCGCCGTTGCGGCCAATCAGCCCGACGCGCTCCCCCGCTTCGAGAGAGAAATCGGCGTGATCGAGCAACGCGACGTGACCGAACGCCAGTTGCGCTCCGGTAATGGTGTAAAGCGACATGGGGAGAAAGGAAAGAAGACTGCGATGAATCGGAACTGCCCATTGTACCGGTCGCGCGGTTGAACGCATCCCGGCCGGATGGCATAGCCCGTCTGGCCAGATTGAATTCGCGAGGCCGGTGCGCACAGAATGGCACGACTAACCCGGGTGAAACGGCCGGCTCACAGTGGGCGCGAGAACATTCCGTGTGCACGCGGCGGCCCTTTGCCGGCACGCGGAATCGCGCCCTGCAACGCCGCTGCGCCGGGGGTTCAGACGAATTCCGGTAAGATTGCGGCTCGCCGCGCCCTGACCGGAAAAGGGGCAGAACGCGCGGACCATTGCATTGATCTGAAGAAAGAGTACGTCGTGAGCGAAGTCATTGAATACAAAAGCTGGGTCTGCCTGATTTGCGGCTGGATCTACAACGAGGAAGAGGGTCTGCCGGAAGAAGGCATCGCGGCGGGAACGCGTTTCGCCGAGATCCCGGAAGACTGGCGCTGCCCGCTGTGCGATGTGGGCAAGGCGGAGTTCACCGTCGTCGAGTTCTGAAGCTGTCGCGCGCCGCGGGTTTTGCCGGCGCCCCGTCTTGTCTTGAGTCTCTCCGCTTTCCCCGTCAGTCGCGCATCGCCACCACCACGAGTTCCCGGCTGGCGGCATCCACAGGTTCGCGCGACCAGCCGCCATACCAGTTCATCGAAACGAAGCCCGCTTCGCGGAGCGTGTTCTCCAGTGCGGTCTGGCTACGAAACCGCAATCCGCTTTCGGCGACGATCTCCTCGTCATCGCGCTCGAACCGGTAGTGGGTGGCAAACCGTACGCGTTCTCCCGTGACGTCGACAACCCGATGCCACACGTCGACCCGCCCATATTTCTGCGATTCGATGCACCGGCGTGACGCCTCTGGCGTCCACGCGCGCCAGGGTTCGCGCGCCGGATTGCGGCTCTCGAAAGCAAGGCAGCCGCCCGGTCGCAACGCGTCGTATGCAGCCGAAAGCGTCTGCCGCCAGCTCGTATCGTCGACGAAAACCTGCGCGACGTGCCCTGTCATCAACGCAAGATCGGCGTCGACTGAACGCGCCGCGTGCGCGTCGCCCTCGAGCCACCTGACCTGCTCGCCGCCCGCACGGCTGCGCGCGACCGCCAGCATCGCCGCTGACGGATCGACGCCGGTCACGTCATGCCCCCGGTCGGCGAGCGCGCAGGTCAACAGGCCCGTTCCGCAGCCGATATCGAGCACCCGCGCAGCGTCGAGGGATTGCGCGAGGTGGAGGTAGAACGCCGTGTCGGCGGCGGCGGGATTGAGCGCGTCGTACAGATCGACGAGGCGTGGGTCGCTGTAGAGGGTCATCGCAAGATCATAACGGCAGCGTGTCGTGCGCCGCGCAGGGCCATTCTCGCCGCGAGGCGCGTTTGCTATACTCTGGCCCCTGCGGCGCGATTCCTGCCCGCGTGAGAGCGGACCGTCCAGCGCGACGATATCGCCTCCACGCTGCACGAATCAACGCGGTTCCAGCTACGATGGGTCACTTAGGAACGTAGCGGTTGCGGAACATGCGGGTCATTCGCCTCGCCGCGTAGGGTTCCATCTCCCTGTAGTTCAATGGATAGAACAAGTGCCTCCTAAGCGCTAGATACAGGTTCGATTCCTGTCAGGGGGACCAATTAGCTTCTTGCGAAGCCCCGTAACCCCCGGTCACAATTCCTTTCGAACTTCGATCGCCTGCGTCTCTCCCTATATAAGAGGAGGGGCACATCATGATCAGGCTCACATTAATGATCGGATTATTCGCCGCGCTGTCGGGCTGCGTCGCATACCCCGCGGGCTACGGCTACGGATACGCCGCCCCCGGATACGCTTATGGCCCCGACTATGTGCCTGCCTATGGCTACGGCAGCATCAACATATGGGGGGGCGGTGGCGGTGGCTACCATCATGGGGACTACCACCATGGCGACTGGGACCACGGCTATGGGCACGGGCACTGGGAAGGCGGCCACGGCGGTGGACATGGCGGCGGCCATGGCGGTCATGGGCATTAAGCAGTCCCGCGGCCTGTCTGGGGAACCACCGCGTACCATCTTCGCGGTGTCCACGCCTTGTACCTGCCGAACTGGCGAACTAACCGCCCTCTGATCGCCGGATCGCGCGCGCTCACGTCCCGTTACGCTTCATCCATCGCGATATCTGATCGCCGCGCTACGAACACGACGGGGCCTTCCAATGGTTACTTTGATCGACCACGACATTGCACACATCGCACGTGTCATGCGGCCGTCGCTGCATCGCGACGCCGGCGGCCCGATCCTGCCGACGTCGTACTGGCGCAACCGTCTGCATCATCTGCTCGATGCGTGGCACGTGACGAAAGCGCAGTTGTGCGCCATCGACAGCCTGCTGCTGGAACTGGATCACTACGACCGCGATCAGGCACGCAAGGCCGCGGGCGAAACGGCGGTCTGCCCCGCAGACGTGACGCCGGCGTCCCGCATGAGCGCGCGCAGGCGCCGCAACGCCTGCGCGACATAACGCACGAATACGACCTGCGACGCCTTCGTGCCTGAAACGCACACGGCTTCGGTGTCAAAATACGGGGCTACTGGCCGGAGGGCCATCTATTTTCCCCATCAGCAAGGAGTCCCGTGGACACCAGCAAACAAATCGCCGCACTGACCGTTTCCGGCATGCAGACCGCCGGTGCAAGCCAGGCTACCGCCATCGCCCTTCACGTTCTGATCCGTCATCTGAAGTCGCCCGAGCTGCTCAGCGAACTCACGACGGCGTTCGAACAACATCAGGCGTTGATGCTGCAAAAACCGTGGCCGGAGCAGATGCTGGCATCGTTCGAAGCAACACGCCGTTTCCTCGAAAGCGCCGCGCGTAGCGACAGCGGACCCGAAGCGGCCAGCAATGCGGGCTAAAACCAGATCGTCCACGCGGTGTCCGCGCCACGTTCCCTGTTTTTCAATCACATGACCTACCCTTACAACATCGTGGCGGCCGCCGCTCTGATGATCATTGTCGTTCTCAGCGCGATCGCGCTGATGCTGAACTGAGTCGACGTTCAACCGGCCACATTGAAAAAAGGCGCCGGAGCGCCTTTTCCAGCCGGCCTGCCTGGGTTAAAGCAATCCGGTCAGCCGTACGCTACGGGGTATTGCGCTTCGCATTGTCCTTGACGTTTTCCTTCGCGTCGCCATAGGCCTTGCGCACCTCGCCCGCGGCCTGCTGGACATCGCCCTTTACTTCCTGAGCGGTATCGCCGGTTGCGTGGCCGACAGTCTCGTTGACCTTGCCCTTCACCTTTTCCGCCACACCCTTCACTTGATCCTTGTTCATGTCCGGCTCCCGTCGTACAGAATGCCAGCGCGGATGTGCGCCAGTGCCCGGATAACAGCAACTGCTGTGCCCAGCCTTGCCGAGGAAAAAGCCATGTCGCCACCCGCGAACCCTAAAGCATTGATTGCCGGTGCCGTTAACCGGTTATGGACCGCACATCCTTCGCCCGCAGCGGCTCTTTTCAGGCCACGCTGATCGATCAGGACATCGCGCATATCGCGCGTGTCATGCGACCGGCACTTCAGGGCGATCTCGGCGGTCCGATCCTGCCCGCCTCGTACTGGCGACAGCGTCTTCATACGCTGCTCGACGCCGATTTCCTGACCAAGGGTCAGCTTCGCGCCATCGACAGCCTGCTGCTTCAACTCGAATACTTCCCGCTTCGCGACCGCCCGCCTGTCGTGCATCTCGTCGACGCCGCCAACGCGAACACCGTGACACCTGGCGCTACCTGCTTCGTTCAGGGATAAATCGCAGGCGTCACGCCCCGCCCGCTGCGTCCACAGCGGGACCATGCGCCAGCTACCCCGCCGCCTGAACGCCGTCGCAACCGTATATCCACCCCTGACTCGCGCACGTCAAACCGCGAAGCTGCAATCGCCAGTTTTTTCGCCATCATCGGTTCGCATATCAAAAAAGGGACGCGTCCAGGTCATAATGTCCGCAAAAATCCCCAGCAAGGACCGATAGTGACTCAGGCCACGCTGCCAGCCCTGCTCGCGCAGGCTCGCGCCCGCTACACGCAACGAGAGATCGCCGATCACGTCGGCAAGGACATCAAGACCGTCCGGCGCTGGGAAAAAGGCGAAACGCCCTGTCCGGCCATGCTCGGCCCGGCGCTGCGCCTGCTGCTCGCCACCGGCGGCGCTGGTAGCGCCCGGCGCGCCGGCACGCCTGCGCGCTTCTCCTTCATCGATCTGTTCGCCGGCATCGGCGGCATCCGCATGGGCTTCGAGGCACAGGGCGGCGAATGCGTGTTCACGAGCGAGTGGAACGATTTTTCGAAGAAGACGTACCTCGAAAACCATGGCGCGGATCACACGTTCGTCGGCGACATCGTGTCGTTTCCCGCGGAAGACGTGCCCGCCCACGACATCCTGCTCGGCGGCTTTCCCTGCCAGCCGTTTTCAATCGCGGGCGTCAGCAAGAAAAACGCGCTCGGCCGGCCGCATGGTTTCGAGTGCACGACACAGGGCACGCTCTTTTTCGACGTCGCGCGGATCATCGCCGCGAAGCGTCCCGCTGCATTCCTGCTCGAAAATGTGAAGAACCTGCTGTCGCACGACAAGGGACGCACGTTCGACGTGATCCTGCAGACGTTGCGCGACGAGCTCGGCTACGAAGTGCATTACCGCGTGGTCGACGGCCAGCATTTCACGCCGCAACATCGTGAGCGGATCATCATCGTGGGCTTTCGCGGCAGGACGTCGTTTTCCTGGGACGACCTGCGTCTGCCAGAACAGGGTCCGCGGCTCGCGTCGATCCTGCATCGCACCGACGGCGGCGAGCCGCACCTGCCGTGGGACGAAGGGCGCTTCTTCGATCACGCGGCGCGCTGCGTGCAACCGAAATACACGCTCACGCCGAAGCTGTGGGCCTATCTGCAGCAGTACGCCCAGAAGCATCGCGCGGCCGGCAACGGCTTCGGTTTCGGCATGGCGTATCCGGACAGCGTCACGCGCACGCTGTCGGCGCGTTATCACAAGGACGGCTCCGAGATTCTCGTCCATCAGGGCGAAGGCCAGCGGCCGCGGCGCCTCACGCCGCGAGAATGCGCGCGCCTGATGGGCTTTCCCGACACGTATCGCATTCCCGTCAGCGATACGCAGGCTTACCGGCAGTTCGGCAACAGCGTCGTGATGCCGGTCATGCAGGAAGTGGCGCGCATCATGACGCCGCATGTGGAAGCGTTACTGTCCGGCAACGGCGAACCCGACGCCACGCCGCCGCAGGACATCGCGCTGGTCGCCTGATGGTCGACGTCGTCGACGCCGCGACGCGAAGCCGGATGATGTCCGGCATTCGCGGGCGCAACACGAAACCTGAGCGCCTGGTTCGCAGCCTGCTGCATCGACGCGGTTTTCGCTTCCGGATCGACGTGCGCGATCTGCCGGGTCGTCCGGACATTGTCCTGCCGCGCTATCGGGCGGCGGTGTTCGTGCATGGCTGCTTCTGGCACGGCCACGGCTGTCATCTCTTCAAATGGCCACAGACGCGCCCCGAATTCTGGCGCGAGAAGATCGGCCGCAACCGCAGCAACGACGAGCGCGCCGTGGAGGCGTTGCACGCGGCCGGCTGGCGCGTGGCGATCGTATGGGAATGCGCATTGCGTGGCGCGAACCGGGACGTCGACGGCGTGGTCCAGCGTCTCGCCGACTGGTTGCAGGAAGAGCGTGGCGCGGGAAAGCCCACGTCGGGCAGCAACGCTCACGACACACTCGAACTGAGCCTCTGAAGCGGCGCCCAGGCGCGCCCTCATGAGCGTCGCACAACGCTTTGCGGCACAGCAGCAAAGACTCGCGGTGCTACACTCGATCAGCGCATCGCGAGTCATCACGCGCCGTATGTGCGAGCGCGAGGCAGCGTCCGTTCCATCTCAAGAACTTTCCTTGAAGGAGGCATCCGATGGCTGATTTCCGACTCTGGTCCGATGAGTTTCCGGCTAACGGCTTCATGCACAAAGCGCAGGAATTCAACGACAAATCGTTCGGCGTCGACGGCGAGAACATTTCCCCCGCCCTGCAATGGGACGCGCCGCCCGCCGACACGCAAAGCTTCGCCCTCACCGTCTACGATCCGGATGCGCCGACGGGAAGCGGCTTCTGGCACTGGGTGATCGTCAACCTTCCGCCCGAAGCGCGGTCGTTGCCGCGCAACGCCGGCAAGGCCGACGGCAGTCTGCTGCCGCAGGGCGCGCTCCAGGTGCGCAACGACTACGGCACGCCGGGTTTCGGCGGCGCGGCGCCGCCGCGTGGCGACAAGCCGCACCGCTACATTTTCCGTCTGCATGCACTGAAGGTGGCGCATCTGCCGATCAACGCCGAGGTGACGAACGCGGTCGCGCGATTCATGACGCATCTGAACGAAATCGATTCGACGACTTACACGGGCCTGTACGAACTGAAGTAGCTTGCCGGACAGGCGTCGACGTCAGACGTCACGGCAGGGTAAAACGGACGGCGGCCCCGTTGACACGCCTCATGGCGCCTGCCGTCCGTTTGCCGGTTGTGCTGCATTACCCCGGCGTCGGGCCAGATTATGCGCACGCCGCACAGCCTGGCGCCAGCGACAAAAACGATGCGCGCACAACCTTCCTGTAAGGCGGGTTTCGTACAATCCGGCGTTTGCTTACTAACGGTAACGGCCCGTGCCGATGAATCCAGAACAAGGCCTGCCTCTTCCGCAACGTTACAGCGCAATCCTCGTCGTGGCGCTCGGCCTCACCCTTTCCGTGCTCGACAGCGCCATCGCCAACGTCGCGCTTCCGACGATCGCGCGACATCTGCATGCAAGCGCCGCTGGCTCGATCTGGGTCATCAACGCGTATCAGCTGGTCATCACCATCTCGCTGCTGCCGCTTGCCTCGCTTGGCGATCGCATCGGTTACCGGCGCGTGTATATGGCGGGCCTCGCGCTCTTCACGGTCTCGTCGCTCGGCTGCGCGCTCGCCACCTCGCTGCCGGCGCTCGCCTTCGCCCGCGTGATCCAGGGCTTCGGCGCGGCCGGCATCATGAGCGTCAACACCGCGCTCATACGCATGATCTATCCGCCCGAACATCTCGGGCGCGGCATCTCGATCAACGCGATGGTGGTCGCGGTGTCGTCGGCGGTCGGGCCGACGGTCGCTTCCGCGGTGCTCTCCGTCGCGACGTGGCCGTGGCTGTTCGCGATCAACGTGCCGATCGGCATCGCGGCGTTCGCCGGCGGGCTGAAGGCGCTGCCGCGCAATACGCCGCACAACGCACCCTACGATTTCCTGAGCGCGGTGATGAACGCGTTCGTGTTCGGCCTGCTGATCTTCGCCATCGACGGCCTGGGTCACGGCGAGCATCGCGGCTATGTGCTGGCGGAACTCGTCGCGGCCGGGGTGATCGGCTACTTCTTCGTGCGGCGGCAGCTCGATCGGCCCGCGCCGCTCCTGCCCGTCGATCTGCTGAAAATCCCGATCTTCGCGCTGTCGATCGGCACGTCGATCTGTTCGTTCGCCGCGCAGATGCTGGCGTTCGTCTCGCTGCCGTTTCTGATGCAGGACACGTTCGGGCTCACGCAGGTGCAGACCGGTCTGCTGATGACGCCGTGGCCGCTCATCATCGTCTTCGCGGCGCCGCTTGCAGGCGTGCTCTCGGATCGCTATTCAGCGGGCATTCTGGGCGGCATCGGGCTCATCACGATGACCTGCGGACTATTGCTGCTCGCCACGCTCGACGCGCATCCGGAACCGCTCGCCATCGCGTGGCGCATGACCGTGTGCGGCGCGGGCTTTGGGCTCTTCCAGTCGCCGAACAACCGCGCGATGCTGTCGTCCGCGCCGCGCTCGCGCAGCGGCGGCGCAAGCGGCATGCTCGGCACGGCGCGCCTGACCGGGCAAACGCTCGGCGCGGCGCTCGTGGCGCTGATCTTCGGCGTGGCGCCGCAACGCGGACCGACGATCGCGCTCTACGTCGCGGCGACCTTTGCGATCGTCGCGGCGGCGGTCAGCATGTTGCGGGTCGTGCAGCGCGGGGCGACCGCTTCGACCTGATTGCTGCCGCCGAGCAGATCCATCCTCGCTTTTCTTTCGGGCCGCACGCCGGGCTTCGGGCTTCTAGTTCGCCGGCGCGTGCGCGAGCTTTACCGCCTTCGCGGTCATCGACGAAGCCGTCGCCACGCTGCGCAAATCGGCGAGAAAGTTATCCCGCCACACGGAAAGATTGTTCTCGCGCAGCGGCGCCATCATGTCCGCGTGACGCGCCTGACGTTCCGCGAGCGGCATCGACAGTGCGCGCTCCAGCGCTTCGGCCATCTGCGACAGATCGAACGGATTGACGACCAGCGCGCCCGGCAACTGCCCGGCGGCACCGGCGAATTGCGACAGCACGAGCACGCCCGGGTCGGCCGGATCCTGCGAAGCGACGTATTCCTTCGCGACGAGGTTCATCCCGTCGCGCAGCGGCGTCACGTAACCGACCTGCGACTGACGGAATAGCGCCATCAGCAGATTGCGTTCGTACTTGCGGTTCAGGTACTGGATCGGCGTCCAGTCGAGCTGCGCAAAACGGCCGTTGATGCGCCCCGCTTCGCCTTCCAGCGTCTGACGGATGCGCTGATAGGTCGATACGTCGGAGCGCGTCGGCGGCGCGATCTGCACGAGCGACACGCGGCCATGCCAGCCCGGCGCGTTCAGCAGCAGACGCTCGAACGCCTGAAAACGCTCGACAAGCCCCTTCGAATAATCAAGCCGGTCGACGCTCATGATCAGCTTGCGTCCGCGCATACCATCACGCAGGCTGCGAACCGGCTTGCGATCGGTGAACTGTTCGGCGGCTTTCGCAATCGCATCCGGATAGATGCCGATCGGATAGGCGCCGACTTTCAGGAAGCGGTCGTACGCGTGCACCATGCCGTCTTCGCTCGACGTGCCATGCTGCCCGCGCTCGATGTAATCGACGAACGACTGGCGATCCGCATCGGTCTGGAAGCCGACGACGTCGTAACTGCACATGCACTTCACGAGTTCTTCGTGCGGCGGCACGGTGCGCAGCACCTCGGGCACCGGAAACGGAATGTGCAGGAAGAAGCCCACCGGATTCTTCACGCCGAGATCGCGCAGGCAGCGCGCGAACGGCAGCAGATGGTAGTCATGCACCCAGATGATGTCGTCGGGCCTGAGCAGCGCCTTCAACTGCTTCGCGAGCGTCACGTTGACGCGCAGATAACCCGAGTATTCCTGCCGGTCGTAGCGCGACAGGTCGTTGCGATAGTGGAAGGTCGGCCACAACGTGGCGTTCGAGAAACCACGGTAATACTGGTCGTAGTCGCGCTTCGTGAGACCGACGGTGGCGTACGTCACGTTGCCCTGCTTTTCGATGACGGGCGCCGACGGTTCACTGACGGTCTCGCCACTCCAGCCGAACCACACACCACCGGTTTCCTTCAGCGCGTCGAGCACGCCGATCGCAAGCCCGCCAGCGGCCGGACGGCCCTCCTGGGTCGGCGCGACACGATTCGATACCACGATCAATCTGCTCATTCAGCTCCACCTCATTCAGTTATGCGTTGCATGCGGGGGATTCAGCTTTCACGGTGCATGCAAGTCATATGCCCGGTTTCGCAAAACTGGAAGAAAAATTTATGAAAATGCAATGAACGAGTAAAAGCATGCGGTGCAATTCACATCGCACAGAAATTTTTTCGTCTTCCGGGCTTCTTGACGTTGCCGCCTGCGTTGCGCGGGCAAATTCGCCACGCAGTGCATGTCGTGGTTTCAGTCGAGCCGCGCTCAGGCGTCCTGTTCGGAACCGAGGTCGCGCTGATAGTCGAGCCCTTCCGGACGCACGCCGCCCTGATTGTGGTCGCCGTCCAGCGGCGTGGGGGGCGCGGGGCGATTCTGCGTGGCCGGATCGGGGCCTGTTGTGGGCGACTCACCCGTGCCGCTACCGGCGGCGTTGGCAGGACGTGCGTCGCGCTTCGAATGGCGCGCGGAGCGCCGCAAGGCGGGATGTCTCATCTCGATGCCTCCACTGGAAGGCCGCCACACGAACGGTGGCATCACCCTAGTCTAGAGCCCGGCGTGGCAAATTGCCGGTAAAAACTCAGGCCGACTTGTAACAAGTACCTAAATGCGCCTGCCCTGCGAGTCGAGCCGGCGGGGCACGCGATACCACAGGTGTTAATGCACGTTGACGTGCGGCGCTTCGTTCGGCGCTGGCGGCGGGTCGCCGATCGGCGGCGTGTCGGGAATCGTCGGTTCGCGCGTCGGATCGGGGACGGTGTCCGGCTCCTCGGGTGTCGACGGCGGCTCGACGGGCTCGGGTCGATGCGCGATCATCGCGGGATCCGGTGTGGCATTCAGCATGGATAGAGCGGCGCAGCGTTCAGGCATGAAAGTCTCCTCGTTCGAGTCGTACACTTTCATCAGCAAGCGATGTGCCGTCCGCGGTCCACGTCCCCTCATCGCTCAATGCAAAACGGAGCGCCATTGTGCAAGACGGCCCGTTTCAGTTCTCCGCGCACGCACCAGCGCTACACCAGCGCTGTGCGTTCAGGCATTCGCATCGCCCAGTGCGCGGGACTCGTCGTCCGCTTCGCCTTCGGCGAGACGGCTCGCGTCGTTACCGTATTCGACGAGGCGGTTGTACAGCGTCTTCAGGCTGATGCCGAGAATCTCCGCCGCGCGCGTTTTCACGCCGCCGCATTGTTCAAGCGTCGCGAGAATCAGCTGACGGTCGGCTTCGGCAAGCGAGGTGCCGAACGGTATCGTCACCGTCGTGCCCGCTGCCGGCTTCGACAGCGAGATCTGCAGCGGCACTGTCGCCGTGCTGTCGGATTCCGCGCCGGACATGATGTGCGCGCGCTGCACATAGTTCTTCAGTTCGCGTACGTTGCCGGGCCACGGATACGACATGAACATGTCCTTCACCGCCTGCGGGAAGTGCTTTTTCGTGCTGTGACGTTCGTTCAGTTCATCGAGGAAGGCCTGCGCGAGCAGGTCGACATCCTTGCCACGCTCGCGCAATGGCGGCAGGCCGATCGGAAACACGTTCAACCGGTGATACAGGTCGAGGCGCAGCTTGCCTTCGAGCACGGCCTGCTCCGGATCGCGATTCGTCGCGGCGATCAGGCGCACGTCGGTTTCGATCTCTCTCGTTGTGCCGACACGCATGAACATGCCGGTTTCCAGCACGCGCAGCAGTTTCACCTGCAACTCGACCGGCATTTCGGTGATCTCGTCGAGGAACAGCGTGCCGCCGTTCGCGCGCTCGAAATAGCCCTTGTGCTGACGGTCGGCGCCCGTGAACGAGCCGCGCTCATGACCGAACATTTCGGATTCGATCAGGTTCGGCGAGATGGCGCCGCAGTTCACCGCGAGAAACGCGTGCTTGCGACGCAGACTCAACTGGTGCACGGTCTGTGCGGCGACTTCCTTGCCCGTGCCCGATTCGCCGACCAGCATCACCGACGCAGCCGTCGGCGCGACCCGGCTGATCTGGTCGTAAACCTCCTGCATCGCAGGCGAATTGCCGAGCATCAGACCGAAGCGGCCCATGCGTCGCAGTTCGCCGCGCAGGTTGCCGATTTCGGCTTTCAGATCGCCGGCGCGCGGCAGGCGGCTCAGAATCGCCTTCACGCGCTGCATGTTGATGGGTTTGACCAGATAGTCGGTCGCGCCCATTTTCAGCGCGTTCACGGCCGACTCGACTGTCGCGTGCCCCGTAATGACGATGACCTCGACGCCCGACTGCGGATCGAGATCCTCGAAGAGCTCGACGCCACTGCCGTCAGGCAGTTTGAGGTCGGTGAAAATCACGTCCGGCGTTTGCCGGACGAGCTGGATGCGCGCTTCACGCAGATCGCCGGCCGTGACCGTAGTCAAACCGTCTTCCGCGATGATGGTAGCGAGCGCCTCGCGGGTACCTGGATCGTCGTCGACAATCAATACGTGTGGCATTGCGTCTCGCAAGCGTGGGAAGCGCTGGATGTTCGCATCGTCAGACGCGTGAAATCCGCCGGTGGCAGCATGCCCGACGCGTCGCGCGTTGCACGAACCGCACGACGGGTGTGCGCTGGTTTCCGGCCAGGATTCGAGATCTGGCGTCGCGACCCGGGTTCGATCAGAGCGAGCAGCAATCCGGATCGATGATCGAATCGGGACGAAGACCAGGTGCGTCTGCGCAACAATCGGCGGATGCGAGCCAGCCTGAACGCCTCATTGTTGTGGATTTGTCTATTGTACGGCTTTACTTCGGCCACACGCCTCTATCTTATGGCGAGAAAGCGCGGAGAAGCCAGCCCGGCTATCTGGCCAACCCCGCACGACGCGGCCTCATGCCAGAGCGCCGCAAGACCCGCTAATCGTCTCGCGGCGTTCAACCGGAAATCACCGCTCAGCCATGCGGAAAAGGCCAGGGCTCGCCTGCACCCGCCGGATGCCCTGTACCGTTCGTCGCGCCGTTCGCGGCACCGCTCTGCATGCCGTTTGCAGCGCCGCCGTTGCCGGCGGTATTCGCTGTGGCGGCTGCGGGTTGCGCGGGTGTGGCGATGCTACCGCCTTCCCCTTCCCAGCGGCTCAGATCGCGGCTCAAGGGAACCTGCGCGGCGCGGCGTCGCTGCTGCGACCAGCGCCACGCGAGAATCCCGCCGGCTGCCACCAACGTGCCGAAAATACCTATTCTGGGTCGTGCCATGTCGAACTCCTCTTCATCGCAAATCCGGAAAATCAGATCGAAGCGAACGCCTGCGCCAACACCGGCGTGATCCGCCCGCCAGACCGCATGGCGCGAAGCAGGCGGATCATGTGCAGCGCGCCACCCAATCGCCGTCGTTCAAATCAACGCACCGCCAGAACGCCCAGCAAAAAACCAATCCCCGCGCCGATGCCGACCGCCTCCCACGGATTGTCGCGAACGTAGCGATCGGCGTTGTCGGCGGCCACGCGATAGCGCTGCTTTGCAACCGACTGCGCGTCGCCCAGCGCAAGCTGCAGCGAATCGACATGCGTGCGCAACCGTTCACGCAGCGCGTCGACACCCTCGCCCGACACGGCCGTCGCCAGTCGCAGCATTTCTTCGGAATCTGTCACCAGCACCCGCAGGTCCTCGACAATTTTTTGCCTGCCAAGCGCAAGCTGCATCGTGGTGTCGCTCATGATCAAAACGCTCCTCGTTGTCCGGATAACCGCGCGGGAAAACCGCGGGAATTCGCCGCGTCCGCAAATCGTGTTGTCGTGCCCTCGACCTCAAGGCGGCGCCGACGCCATGCAGTTGAGGCTCTCGCAATCCGCGCGCCCGCCCTGCCTTTTGCCGGCTCTCTTAAGTCGATCGATTTCCCGCGGACGAGTTCCAGCCCATCCACCCCGCGTTTTCGCAATCCCATGTTCCGGTCGATATTGCCGATCGCTCATGACAAATATGTCGTTAGTACCGTTTATCGATCGCGTCGCCATTTGACGGGCGCAAACAGCCGTTTGATCGTCCTCATGCGGTCGCGCACATTGCGGTGCAAGGCGCGCGAGTGGTTAAATCGCATTTACGAGATATTGAACTGGCGCGGTTCGCGGATCGTGCGGGCAGGCGTCGCTACAACGAAGAACATTTTTGCGGGACATCCTGTTTATGGCGTCAATCGATCTGGACTCGCCCGCTGTCGCCCCGGGCGGCGGTCCGGCGCAGACGAAGCAACGCATCCCCGGCGAGGTGGCCGGTCTCAGGTCCTATGGCCTGCTGTACGGCTCGTCGCCCGTGATGCTCGAACTGTATGAGCAGATTGAACGCGTCGCGGCAACCGACGCAACCGCGTTGATCATCGGTGAATCCGGCACCGGCAAGGAACTGGTCGCCCGCACGATTCACGACCAGAGCGCACGCCGCGATGCGCCGTTCATCGCCGTGAACTGCGGCGCGATTCCCGACGAGCTGATCGAAGCCGAACTCTTCGGCCACGAGAAAGGCAGCTTCACGGGCGCGGTGCAGGGACGCATCGGTTACTTCGAGCATGCGAACGGCGGCACGCTGTTCCTCGACGAAATCACCGAGATGGCGCCGGTGCGTCAGGTGAAACTGTTGCGCGCGCTCGAGACCGGCACGTTCTTTCGAGTGGGCGGAAGCGAGCTGATTCGTGCCGACGTGCGTGTGATCGCCGCGACCAACCGCGATCCGGTGGTCGCGATGAAGGAGAACGGGCTGCGCGAGGACCTGATGTATCGCCTCGCCGTGTTTCCGCTGCGCGCACCGCCGCTGCGCGAGCGCGAGAACGATCGCGAACTGCTCGCGCATTACTTTCTCGCGTCGATGAACCAGCAGGAAGGCACGGGCAAGACGTTCAGCAAGCGCGCCATCGAAACGCTGCGGACATGGTCGTGGCCGGGCAACGTGCGCGAACTGAAAAACGCGGTGTACCGGGCGTTCATCCTCGCGGAAAAAACGGTCGAGCTGCCGCATCCGCATCTTGCGTCGCGCGTGAGGAAACCCGTGACGCAAGGCGATGCGATGAGCGTGTGGATCGGCACGCCGCTCGCGGACGCGCAAAAGCAGATCATTCTCGGCACGCTCAAGTACTGTGGCGGCGACAAGCGTCGTGCCGCGAAGGCGCTCGGCGTGAGCCTGAAGACGCTGTACAACCGGCTCGGTACGTACGGCAGCGAAAACGGCGTCGAAGAGGAAAACGAGTAAGCCGTAGTCCGGTCATCGCGCACCGGATGTTCGCGTCTTTTCAGAAACTTCGTTGACGTGCATCAGGATTTGCAATTGCTTGCACTTTTCTCCTGCCATTTACAAAACGCATCCTGCAAAATGCTGCGGCAAGAAAAGACGTAAATAACGCGTCGTCTGGCTGTTGCTGCGCGAAGCGCGTGGCATACCGGCAGACGTCGCAAGCAGGAGCAAGACAGGGAATGACGATCAGGATGCATCGGGCTCATGACGCCCAGCGGAAGCGTTTTTCGACGCTCTCCGCGCTAGCGACGCTCGCCATCGTCGCGACAGTGAGCTTGAGCGGATGCAACTCGCTCTATTCAGAAGGCGCGACCGCCGGTGCCGGTGTCGCCGGCGCCGCCATCGCTTCCAGTATCACCAGCAATGCAGCCGTCGCGACCGGCATCGGCCTTGGCGCCGTCGCCGCGGCGCGTGCCGGCGTGCAGTACTCGCAGCGCGTCGTTCATCGCGATACGCAGGACCACATCGCGCAGGCGGCCGGCCCGCTCGACGTCGGCGCCGTCGCGCCGTGGAGTGTCACGCATTCGGTGCCGATCGAAGAGGACGAGCACGGCCGCGTCACCGTCAGCCGCACGATCAGCACCGGCGCGCTCGACTGCAAGGAAATCGTCTTCTCCGTCGACAAGGCCGCCACGCAGAACGTGCCGGCCAGCACGGGGTTTTACGTCGCATCGATCTGCCGTGACGGCGCCGCGTGGAAATGGGCGTCGGCGGAACCGGCCACCGAACGCTGGGGCGCGCTGCAATGAGCGCGGCCGCAAGCGTACGGCTCGCGCTGGCGGCCGCCGTCTGTGCGGGCGCCAGCGTGTTGACGGGCGGCTGTTCGTCGGCATCGGTCGGCGCCGCGAGCGGTGCGGCGGCGGGCGTCGCCACCGGTATCGTCACGGTAAACCCGGCAGTCGGGATCGGCGTCGGCATCGCGGTGCAGGCCGCGACCGACGAGGTCGTCAAGAACTACATGCGCGACATGCATACGGACCAGCAGAACCTGATCGCGGCACTCGCGGGCACATTGGCCATCGGCGAGACGCGCTCGTGGAGCGTCAAGCACGCGATGCCCGTCGAAAACGGCCACGGCCACGTTCGCGTGACGCGTGCGTTCACGTCGGCGCTCGCGAGCTGCAAGGACTTCGTGTTCTCCGTGCAGGACGGCGACGATCCCGGCGCACACGAAGCCTGGTACACCGGCAGCGCGTGCCAGCAAGGTCAGGACAAGGGCTGGAAGTGGGCGCTGGCCGAACCGGCCGTCGATCGCTGGGGCAATCTGCAATAACGTTCGCCGCGTCGCTTTGCGGCGTTTGCATCGCGGATAAAAAAAGGCCGTGCAGGGTTCGATGACGAACCGCACGGCCTTTCTGCTTCCGGGCACAGCGGGCTTTTCCCGGAGATTTCCAGGTCACGCCCGCCGCAAATCAGGACTCGACGTCTTCCAGACTGAAGATTTCGGTCTGGTCGTTATACGAGAAGATCTCGCCATAACGGCCCCAGTTGATGACGGCGTCGAGCGTCTCCTCGGCGGCCTTGTCGGAGAGAAAATCCTCCAGCTCCTGCTCGAAGCGCACGCGCGGCGCGCGATGCCCCGGGCGCTCGTTCAGCACCTTCTTGATCCGCGCGGCGAGCGGCACGTGACGCAGCAGATGCTCGGCGAACATCATCTTGCGTTCCTGCGTGCCGAACTCCGAGAACACGCGCGCCGGCGGCGTCAGGAAAATGTCGCCTTCGCGCACATCGGCGAAGCCGAGATGTTGCAGCACTTCGGCGACCGGAAACAGATCGTCGACCTCCAGATGCAGCGAGCGCGCGATTTCCGGCATGTCGGCGCGGCCGTGATACGGCGCGGCAGCCAGCGTCTCGATCAGGCCGGCCATCAGGTTGGTCGACACATGCGGCAGCCAGCTGCTCCACTCCAGCCCCTTGCGGGTTGCTTCGCCTGTCTGGCGGGCGGTCATCTTCGCGTAGATTTCGTCGACGAGGCGCCGGAACGCCGGGTCGAGACGGTTACGCGGATGCTTGAATGGCACCTTGATCTCGGCGATCACGCGGCCCGGATTCGACGACAGCACGAGAATCCGGTCGCACATGAACACCGCTTCCTCGATGTTGTGCGTGACGATCAGCACCGACTTGATCGGCATGCGCCCCTGTGTCCACAGATCCAGCAAATCGGTACGCAGGGTTTCGGCGGTCAGCACGTCGAGCGCGGAGAACGGCTCGTCCATCAGCAGCAGCGTCGGGTCGACGACGAGCGCGCGCGCAAAGCCCACGCGCTGGCGCATCCCGCCCGACAGCTCGCGCGGATACGCGTTCTCGAAACCGTCGAGACCGATCAGATCGATCGCGGCCAGCGCGCGCTCGCGGCGCTCGCGCGCGGCGACACCCTGCGCTTCGAGCCCGGCTTCGACGTTCTGCAAGACGGTCAGCCACGGGAACAGCGCGAAGGTCTGGAACACCATCGCGACGCCCTTGGCGGGGCCGTCGAGCGGCTTGCCCATATACGTGACTTCGCCGTCGGTCGGCTCGATCAGGCCCGCGATGATCCGCAGCAGCGTCGATTTGCCCGAGCCCGAGCGGCCCAGCAGACCCACGATCTCGCCTTCGCGCAGCGACAGGTTCGCGTCGTCGAGAACGAGCAGTTCGCCCTGCGTCTTGTTAAAGCCACGGCACACGTCCTTGACGCGCAGGATCTCCTCGCCGGGACGGGGCGGCATGGGCGGCGTCGGCTGCATCTGCATCTGCGCGGCGGCTACGGCTTTCGGGTTTTGCATCGTGTTTCGCTCTCAATCGAGCCGAAGCTTCGCTTCGGCATAGGCGTACATCGGACGCCACAACAGACGGTTGAACAGGGTCACGAAAAGCGACATGACGGCGATCCCGAGGATGATCTTCGGATAATCGCCCGCTTCGGTATTCTGCGCGATATAGGCGCCGAGGCCGTGCGCGACGACCTTGGTATTGCCCCACTGCACCGCCTCCGCGACGATGCTCGCATTCCACGCGCCGCCCGACGCGGTGATCGCGCCCGTCACGTAGTAAGGAAAGATGCCCGGCAGCATGGCCTGACGCCACCACTGCCAGCCACGGATGTGGAAATTGGCGGCCGCCTCGCGGTAGTCGTTCGGATACGACGTCGCGCCGGCAATCACGTTGAACAGGATATACCACTGCGTACCGAGCACGATCAGCGGCGAGAGCCAGATATCCGGGTTCAGGCCGAAGCGCACGATCGCGATCACGAACACCGGGAACAGCAGGTTCGCCGGGAACGCCGCGAGGAACTGCGCGAGCGGCTGCATCTTCTCGGCGAGACGCGGGCGCAGCCCGATCAGCACGCCGATCGGCACCCACACCACCGAAGCGATCGCGATCAGCACGACCACGCGCAACAGCGTGATGAGCCCGAGCACGAACGCGTGACCGACCTCATCCATCGTGACGCCGGTGCGCACGTACAGCGCAACGCGACAGACCACGTACACGGTCGCGATCAGCACGCCCACGGCCCACACGATGTCGCCGAGCTTCGACGATTTTTCGCGCTGCGGAATCTGGAAACGCACGCGGTCGAACGACGGCACACGCAGCGGCACGCGGGCGGCCTTCGCGAACAGCCAGCCAAGCGGCACGAGCAGGCGGTGAATCAGCCGCGTGCGGCGAATCAGGTCGAGCAGCCACGACTCCGGCGCATTGCCCGAACTCGTGGTTTCCATGCGGAACTTGTCGGCCCACGCGACGAGCGGACGGAACAGAAACTGGTCGTACGCGAGAATCACGACGGTCATCGTCAGGATCACCCAGCCGATCGCGTGCAGGTCCTTGCCGGCGATCGCCGCGGCCAGATACGCGCCGATGCCCGGCAGCGTGATCGAGTGATTGCCGACCGTAATCGCCTCCGACGCCACGACGAAGAACCAGCCGCCCGACATCGACATCATCATGTTCCAGATGAGGCCCGGCATCGAGAACGGCACTTCGAGCTTCCAGAAGCGCTGCCACGAGGTCAGATGAAAGCCGCGCGACACTTCGTCCAGATCGCGCGGCACCGTGCGCAGCGACTGGTAGAAGCTGAACGTCATGTTCCAGGCCTGGCTCGTGAAGATCGCGAAGATCGCCGCGAGCTCGGCGCCGAGCACGCGCGCCGGGAACAGCGCGAGAAAGAACGTGACCGTAAACGAGATGTAACCGAGCACCGGCACCGACTGCAGGATGTCGAGGATCGGCACCAGCACCTGCCCGGCGCGACGGCTTTTCGCGGCCAGCGTGCCGTACACGAGCGTGAAGACCAGCGAGGCGACCATCGCCGCGAGCATGCGCAGCGTGGTGCGCATCGCGTATTCGGGCAGATTCGCCGGATCGAGCGAGATGGCCTGCGTCTGTAACGTGGAGATCGGCGCCATCGTCTCGTGAAAGCCGATCGCCGCCATCGCGATGATGCAGATGATCAGCGGAAACGCGACGAAGTCCCAGCGATTGGGCAACACCCGCCATGCGGACGCGTTGGCGGTGCGATTCAGGTTGAAACCGAAGTCCATCAGGCACGCTCCCCGGCCGGGCAGGCGGTGGCAGCAGCCGCGGCAACGGCGGCCGCGTCGATGCGGGGAAGGCGTGCAACAGCGGCCGCGCGCGCGCTGCTACGGTCGAAGGATCGGTCCGGAAAGCGGAATTCAGGCATGGCTAGACGCTTCTGCGCGGTAAATCGTTGGCATTGGAGACGCGTTGGCCGGTTACAGTGCGAGCCGTGCGGCGAATCACGCCGACTTCCCGCGCCGCCCGGCGCACCCGCCACCGCTGGCGCCGCCCGAGGGCTGGCGAGCTTTCCTCGTTTTGGACGGCACGACACTACTACAACCTGTGTTTCAGGCACAACCTCGGGCACCACTTTTGCATCGCTCGGGAGCCGTTCGGGACGTCCGGCGGCCTCTCCCGCACACAGGCGTCGCGTCCAGGCCACATCTGGCAAACCCGTGTTTCCATTCAGAAAATGCCGCGGCGAGCCGTTAAAGACGCTGATGAGTGGTCAGGCGATGCAATATGCGCCTCCCGGGTCGCCGCGCGGCGGTTAAAATCGCAGCACGGCAAGCGGCGCCTGGATTTCCCGGCGATCTGCGCGACCCTGCTGCTGAGGTCCACGGTTACACAACATCGGCACGGCGGGCAGATACCCTCGAGGACACGCCCCGGCGCCGGCAGGCTGCAACGCATGACCCTGTCGCATTAAACAGTCAGACGGATCGAACGGATCAAGCAGATCAACACGCCGATGAACAGGACAACCTTGCGCCAGCTAACCGGGCCGGTCAGTTTCATGCTGATCGTGCTTGCATGCTGGCTCGCCGCCGGCGTGATCGCGGACCGGATGGTACAGCAAGAACTGAACGCGTCCATGCGGGCGCAGCAGCAAATGTCCCTCTCGATCGTCGACAATATGGCCGAAGTGATCGCGAGCGATCTCGCCATGTCACGCGCCATTCCAGCCACGATGGCCGAACTGGGTGTGATCCAGCACGCGCTGACGCAAACGCAGAATTATGCCGCGAACAGCGCCAGCGCGGAACCCGCTCACCGCGACGAACTGCTGCGAATGCCCGAGCTGGCGGCCGTCAGCAGCTTCCTGCATGACGCGCAAGGCTTCTCCGGTCTCGACTCCATCTGGCTCGTCAACGCGAACGGCCTGTGCGTCGCGTCGAGCAACGCGCAGAACGGACAGAGTTTTGTCGGCATCGACATGCGCTCGCGCGGTTATCTGGCCAGCACGCTGCTCGGCGCGTTCGCCGAAGCGTACGGCGTCGGGCGGGCGAGCGGCGAGCCGGGCATCTTCATCTCGGCACCGGTCTACGACGACGGCGTGCTGGTCGGCGCGGTCGCCGCCAAGGTCGGCATCGCCCGGCTGCGTCACTGGGTCGCGCACGCCGGCACCTTCGTCGCCGACGACAACGGCGTCATCATCATGGCGCACAACAGCGCGCTCGAAGGCCGCGCGCTGCCCCACTCGCGCGTCACGCAGATGCCGGTCGCCGAGCGCATGAGCATCTATCGCCGCGACGCTTTCCCCGCAATCGAAATTCGCGAGGCCAGTCACGACGTGTATCAGCAGGCGCCGTGGTTCCCCGAATCGCAGGCGGCGAAGCTCATCGAGATGCCGGAATATCGCAATCCATCGCTCTACCAGTCGCGCATCGGCCTGAATTCCGGGCTGTCCGCGCATCTGGTCGACCCGCTCACCGGGTATCCGGAACTCGTGCGCAATCACAAGCGCGACCGCCTGCTGGTGTTTCTGACGCTGGCCGGCACGGCGGCACTCGCATGGGTGATCGCGGTTTCGTACATGCGCGAGCGGCGCCATCATCGCGCGACGCGCGATCTGGCCGAGCAGCTGCAATCGGCGAACACGTTGCTGTCCGCCGAAGCGCGCCATGACGCGCTGACGGGCGCCCTCTCGCGACGCTATTTCCTCGATCTGCTGCGCCGCGAGATCGAAGGCGCACGCGCCGCGCGCGCGCCGCTGTGCGTGGCGATCGCCGATCTCGACCACTTCAAGCAGATCAACGACCGCTTCGGCCACGCAGCGGGCGACCGTGCACTCGAACATTTCGTCGATACCTGCCGCATGGAACTGCGCGGCGGCGATTCGACCGGCCGGCTGGGCGGCGAGGAATTCGGCATCCTGCTGCCGGCTACGTCGCTCGCGGCGGGGCTCGAAGTGGTGGAACGGCTGCGCAAGCGGCTGAAGGCGGCGCCTTCCACGAAGCTGCCTTCGTCGGCGGCGCTGAGCGTGAGCATCGGCATTACCGAGCTGTCGCCGGAAGACCTGCCGGAGCGCATCATGAGCCGCGCCGACCTCGCGCTGTACGCAGCCAAGTCAGGCGGGCGCGACCGTAGCGAAGCCGTTCCTCCCGACGACACCGCGCCGCCCGCGCGCGCGGCGGCGTCGGTGTGGTGAGCGCCTTTGCGCGCGCGGGCGCATGAACTGAAGCGCCCGCGGAATTCCCCCGAAGGAAGCAGGTATCATCAACCTTCACAGGAAGGTTGTTGCCACTGTTTACCGGGAGAGTCGCATGAAGGGAAATCTGGTCATCGTCTGTCGCGATCAGGATGCTGTCGCGTTCGACCAGCTGCTGGCCGAATATGGCTCGTTCCAGACCAGGCTGTCATCGACCACCTGGTATCTGAAGCTCGAGGTCGCGCCGGAAGTGATTCAGGAGGAAATTCTCGCGCGGCTCGGCAAGTACACCACGCATTACATCTTCGAGGCGGAAACGGTCACCTGGAATACGGTCGACAGCGACGCCGCTACCGCCCTCAACACGCTTTTCGCCGAGTAGGCAGCGCCAGAACAGGAACGCGCCAGCGGCCCGAAGACCACTGGCGCGTTGCCTCGCACTGCCTTGATCCGCTCCGGGCCAGGGGCGTTGGCGGGGCCTATCGTCCCCAGGCCGATTCCGTTATTTTCGACGTGGCGCGCGGCAGCACATCGAAAGCGAAGCTCATCTGCACACGCAGACCACGCCCTTCGTGGTTGCCGATGTCCCACTCTCCGCCCGCCCTGCGCACCAGCCGCTCGACAATCGCGAGGCCAAGCCCGCTGTGACCGTTGCCGCCACGCGCCGGATCGAGCCGCACGAACGGCCGGCTTGCGTTGATCAGATCGTGCGCGGCAATACCGCCGCCGCTGTCATGCACCGACAACGTGAAGCCAGCCGACGTGCGCGCCGTTTCGACGACGATCGGCGGTGCGCCATACGCGTGCGCGTTGTCGAGCAGATTGGACAGGATCCGGTCGAGCGTCGCGGCCGGCAGGCGGAAGCCCGGGCCCGCGTTCAGCACCGTCTGCACGGCCGATGCGCCGGCTGCGACCGCGCGGTAGGTACGCACCACGCGCTCGCATTGCGTATCGACTTCGACCGCTTCGCTGCGATCGGCGCCGTCATGCGCGAAAACCAGAAACTGGTCGACGATATGCGCCATCGAATCGACGTCGCGCACCACGCCATCGCGCACCTTGGCTTCGTCCATCAGTTCGGCGCGCAGGCGCAGCCGCGCGAGCGGCGTCTTCAGATCGTGCGCGACGCCCGCCAGCATCACGGCGCGGTCGTTCTCCGTGCTCGCGACTTCCTGAACCATCTGGTTGAAGCCGCGTGTGAGCTGCCGCAGTTCGCGCGGTCCGCGCTCCCGCACGGGCGGCACCGGCAGCCCGCGTCCGAACCGCGCGACGGCCTGCGCGAGCGAGCGCAACGGCTGCTGCAACTGCCACGCGGCAAAGAGCGCGGCCATCACGCCCGCCGAAAAGATGGTGATGAGCCACCAGACGGTCCGGTCGAGCGAACGCGGCGGCCTGAGCGGCTGCACGGGCACGACGATCCAGCTATGGTCGCTGGCCGAGCGCACCCACAGCGTGGGCGGCTTGCCGGGCATGCCCACGCGCACCTGGGTGCCGGCGGGCATGCGGTCCTGCACGTCGTCGAGAAAGCGCTGCAACCCGGGCGGCACGCCCGCGTTTGCGGCGGGCACGTCCGGGCTCGCGGGATCGACGAGCCGCACGCGCGAAGGCAGCGGCTGATCCGGCGAGCGCGCGACGTGCTGGCGCACCGCCTCGACGAGGAAGGTGGCTTCTTCGACCGCGTAACGCGCCTGCAACTGGTTGCGATCGAGGCGCATCAACGCGTACCACGCGAAATGCGAGATCAGCAGCACACTGACGACCAGCAACGCCAGCCGTCCAAACAGCGAATCAGCTGGCCGGTGCATGTTGCTCGCCGTCGGGCACGAACACGTAGCCGCGGCCACGTACGGTCTGGATGAAGCGCGGCGTGGCCGGGTCGGTTTCCAGAATGCGGCGCAGACGCCATACCTGCACGTCGATACCGCGGTCGGTGCCGTCGTATTCCGGGCCGTGCAGCAGTTCGAGCAGGCGCTCGCGCGTGAGCGTGCGCATCGGATGGTTCACGAAGATCTTGAGCAACGCGAATTCGCTGCCCGACAGTGTGAGCGGCCGGCTGTCCTGGTTCAGCGTGCGCGACTGGAAGTCGAGCGTGAAGCGGCCGAACGTGAACGGCTCGCGCTGCTCCGGAGCGGCCGCCGAAGGCAGCGTGCGGCGGCGGCGCAGCACCGCCTGCACGCGGGCCAGCAGCTCGCGCGGGTTAAACGGCTTGCCGAGGTAGTCGTCCGCGCCCAGTTCGAGACCGACGATGCGATCCACGTCGTCCGCACGGGCGGTCAGCATGATGACGGGGATGTCGTCGCCCGAAGCGCGCAGCTTGCGCAGCGCCGTCAGCCCGTCGACGCCCGGCATCATCAGGTCGAGCACGATCAGGTCCGGCCGCTCGCGTTCGAGCCGGCGTTCGAGAGAGCCGGCATCGTGCAGCACCGAGACTTCGATGCCCTGCCGGGCCAGATAGTCGCGCAGAAGATCGCGCAGTTCGACGTCGTCATCGACGACCAGAATTTGAGTAGCCATGGGACGAAGTTTAACGCGCGCACCCTCCCGTTTTCGACACAAACATCCCGCAAAGGGTTACTGGGTGTTACCGCGAAAGGCGCACGTAATGTCGTGTAATGGCAACGATGGCGCGTGTAACACGCCGCGGGCCGGGCGCCTCTACGCTGTGTCTAACCGAATGCGGGCCGTTTCACTCTCTCGTGATCACGCGCTCGCACCGTCGGCCTGGATCAACATAAAGGAGTCGCTCCATGTCTACAAAAACTTCACGCTTTCTCGCCGTTGCCGCTTCGTCTCTCGCACTGAGCCTTGGCGTCGCCTATGCTGCCCAGCCGGGCGGCGCCATGGGTGGCCCCGGCGGCTGGCACGGCCACTTCATGAAGGAACTGAGCCAGCTGCACAGCCAGTTGAACCTGAACGCGGATCAGGAGAAACAATGGCAGGCCGCGCTCGACACGATGAAGCAGACGCGCGAAGCCGAACGTGCGAATCATGAGCAGATGAAGCAGCAGTTCAAGTCGATGCAGCAGCAACCGATTCTCGACCTGAACGCGATGCACGCTGCCCATCAGAAGATCGAGCAGCAGGACGCGCAACTGCGCGAGCAGAGCGCAACCGCATGGCTCACGTTCTACAACGGCCTGAACGACCAGCAAAAGACGACCGTCAGTACGGCGCTCAAGCAGCGTTTCGCGAAGATGGAACAACGCCACGAGAAGATGCATGAGCGTTGGGAACACCATCGTGGCGCGGCGCCGGGCGCGGCTTCGGCGGTCAAGCCTTAAGCGGCAGGCACCACGCCACCGTTGCTCCCGCAGGCGGCAGACGCTGCCTGCGGGAAATACAAAAACGCCACGGATGAAAATTTCCGTGGCGTTTCTTTTCGCGACGTTACCGCGCGAAGGTTTTCACCCGCACGCGCGGCCTGTGACGCCGGCTTCAGCCCAGATCGAACAGCAGCACTTCGGCCTGATTGCCCTTTTCGAGCGTTACCGTGTCGACGTCGGCGAGCATCGCCGCATCGCCGGCCGCGAGCGCTTCGCCATTGACCGTCACGCCGCCGCGCGCAACCTGCACATAGACACGCCGTCCTGCCGGCACCTTGTAGTCAGCGCGCTCGGCGCCGTCGAACAGCCCGGCGTGAATCGATGCATCCGAATGGATCGTCACCGAACCGTCGCGCCCATCGGGCGAAGCGACGACGCGCAGACGGCCACGTTTGTCCGCATCGTCGAAGTGTTTCTCTTCGTAGCCGGGCGCGTCGCCGCGTCGGGCCGGCAGCACCCAGATCTGCAGCAGATGCAGCGCATCTTCCTTCGATGCGTTGAACTCGCTGTGCATGACGCCCGTGCCGGCGCTCATCCGCTGGACGTCGCCGGGGCGGATCGTCGAACCGTTGCCCATGCTGTCCTTGTGCGCGAGCGCGCCCTGCAGCACGTACGTGACGATCTCCATGTCGCGGTGGCCGTGCGCGCCGAATCCTTCACCAGGGCCGATCACGTCTTCGTTGATGACGCGCAGCGGGCCGAACTGCATATGGTCCGGATCGTGGTAGTCGGCAAACGAAAAGCTGTGATACGAGTCGAGCCAGCCGTGGTTGGCGTGACCGCGTTCGTCCGAGCGGCGAATCTGCAGCATGTCGATCTCCCGTCAATATTGAGCGATGCACAGAATGTAGGGGCGCGCAGCCGAAAGGACAATCCGCACCCGCGCACTGCATCGTTTCGCCAGTGACGCCAATCTGATCCCGATCGCGCGTCGCCCATCGCGCGTCGCACGGCGCGGGCATGCCCGACCAGGGGCGAAGCCCGGGTGGCGCGCGCCGGCTGTTCGGGTAAAATACCGCGCTTTTCGGTCGGACGGACTTGTGCCGCACGCCCTCGCGCCTTCCGCCATGTCTCCCATCACTCGAACGGGCGACCCGTAGGGACCTGCGACGGGCCTGCGCGGCAATTTTGTCCGCCTAGAATAGCGACGGCGAACCAGACACGGTGACCGCTGGCCGCTGGCCCGATAACGGTCAACGGCGGCGGTCGGGAAACCAGCGGAAAGCGGCCACGGGAGACCGGGCCGCTACCAATGGGCCGGACGGGGTTCTGGTTATACAGTCGGAAAAAGCGCTGCTTCGCCGGCGAAGACATGGCAGGTAACCCGCACAAGGGGGAACGCCTGACGTGTCTCGCGGCCCCGGATCCGGGGCACGGCGAGGCAGTCACGAATCGCACAGCGGCCCGCTGTGCGTCGGGCGTCTCGCCGGATCGACGGATCCACCGGCAACGGGATGCACGGCGCGCGCGGAACCGCGTCTTTCGCGGCGTCGAGACGCGTCGTCAAGGACTTATATGTTTCTTTCAGGCTACGGCCCCATCATCCTTGCCGGCACCTGGCAGACCGTCAAACTGGCGGTGTTGTCGCTGGTATTCGCCTTTCTCCTCGGCCTGATCGGCGCGGGGGCGAAACTGTCGAAGAACCGTGTGTCGCACGGCATCGGCACGCTGTATACGACGCTGATACGCGGCGTGCCCGATCTCGTGCTGATGCTGCTGCTCTTCTACAGCATCCAGATCTGGCTGAACAACCTCACCGACCTGATCGGCTGGGACCAGATCGACATCGATCCGTTCGTGGCCGGCGTGATCGTGCTGGGCTTCATCTACGGCGCGTACTTCACCGAGACCTTCCGCGGCGCGTTCCTCTCCGTGCCGCGCGGCCAGCTCGAAGCGGGCTCGGCCTACGGCATGAGCGCCTGGCAGGTGTTCTCGCGGATCATGTTCCCGCAGATGATGCGCTTCGCGCTGCCCGGCATCGGCAATAACTGGCAGGTGATGGTCAAGGCCACGGCGCTGGTGTCGATCATCGGTCTCGCCGACGTCGTCAAGGCTTCGCAGGATGCCGGCAAAGGCACGCTGCGATTCTTTTTCTTCACCCTGCTGGCGGGCGCGATCTACCTCGTCATCACCACCGTCTCGAACTTTGTGCTGATGTACCTCGAAAAACGTTACTCGACCGGTGTGCGAAAGGCGGACCTATGATCGGGCTGATCCAGGAATACTGGCGCAACTACCTCTTCACCGACGGCTATCGTTTCACCGGTCTCGCGATCACGATGTGGCTGCTGGTCGTGTCGATCGGCCTCGGCTTCTGCCTGTCGATCCCGCTCGCGGTCGCGCGCGTGTCGAAGAAGAAGTGGCTGTCGCGCCTGGTGTGGCTGTATACATACGTGTTTCGCGGCACGCCGCTGTACGTGCAGCTGCTGCTCTGCTACACGGGCCTCTACAGCCTCGAATTCATCCATTCGCACGAACTCACCGACGCGTTCTTCCGCAACGGCATGAACTGCACGCTGCTCGCGTTCACGCTGAACACCTGCGCGTACACCACCGAAATCTTCGCGGGCGCGATCAAGGCCACGCCGTACGGCGAGATCGAGGCAGCCCGGGCGTACGGCATGTCGCCGTTCACGCTGTATCGCCGCGTGATCCTGCCTTCGGCGCTGCGTCGCGCGCTGCCGTACTACAGCAACGAAGTGATCCTGATGCTGCACGCCACGACCGTCGCGTTCACCGCGACCGTGCCGGACATCCTCAAGATCGCGCGTGACGTGAACTCGGCCACGTACCAGTCGTTTGGAGCGTTCGGCATTGCCGCCCTGCTCTACCTCGCCATTTCCTTCACGCTCGTGTGGCTGTTCCGCCGCGCCGAGCACCGCTGGCTCGCCTATCTGCGGCCGCAGGGCAAGTAAGCCCGACGACGGAAGACACAGATGAAAACCAGCAAACAAAAGCTCTTCGTCGATGAGCTCCACAAGCAGTACGGCGACAACGAAGTCCTGAAGGGCGTCTCGCTGCAGGCGAACGCAGGCGATGTGATCAGCGTGATCGGCTCGTCCGGTTCGGGCAAGAGCACGATGCTTCGCTGCATCAACTTCCTCGAACAGCCGAACGCGGGCCGCATCTTCGTCGACGGCGAGGAAGTGCGTACCGTGAAGGACATCCGCCGCGGGGCATTGCGCGTCGCCGATCCAAAGCAGTTGCAGCGCGTGCGTACCCGGCTTTCGATGGTGTTCCAGCACTTCAACCTGTGGTCGCACATGTCGGTGCTCGAGAACGTCACCGAGGCGCCCGTGAATGTGCTCGGCCTGCCGCGCCGGGAAGCCGAGGAGCGGGCGCGTCAGTACCTCGAGAAGGTCGGGCTCGCGCCGCGTGTCGAGAAACAGTATCCGTCGCATCTGTCGGGCGGCCAGCAGCAGCGTGTGGCGATCGCCCGTGCGCTGGCGATGCATCCCGATGTCATGCTGTTCGACGAACCGACCTCGGCGCTCGACCCGGAACTCGTCGGCGAAGTGCTGAAGGTGATGCAGACGCTCGCGGAAGAAGGCCGCACGATGATCGTCGTCACCCACGAGATGGCGTTCGCGCGCAACGTGTCGAACCACGTGATGTTCCTGCATCAGGGGCGTGTGGAGGAAGAAGGCCACCCGGACGAAGTCTTCAAGAATACGAAGAGCGAACGCCTCAAGCAGTTCCTCTCGGGCAGTCTCAAGTAAGCACGACGAATCTGTAGTTTATGTAGTTTTACAAGGCGCTTTCAGCGCCTTGTTTTATTTCGGTTACCTGCACGTTGAATGCGCGGCTTTTCCCAGAATGTGTGCAAAAACAGCCCGCTTTTGCCCTACTCCTGACGATTTCAGACGTCAATAGTGGCAATCCTTGACTTCATGCGTTATGAACCGTGATTCCCTTGTCACACAAGGGTTTGAGCGTGTTTTAGAGCATTGTTGCCGAAGTGGTGGGCACAGACGTATTGCAATTTGGCGACACCTCTTTGGGAGACGTCGATTTTCTTCGCCACGTAGGGGTATTTTTGCTAAATTAGTAACCAAAGTAGCAAAACAAAGTTCGATAAAAGTAGTTTCACTTCATAAGACGCACAGGAGATACCGGTCGACGAGGGATCGGGCATGACGCAAAGATGGCCATACCAAGGCCGCAGCGTCATCAACATACGACCTCGGCCGCACAACTCTCTGGTACGGATTTCTGTTCGGCGCCTCTGGCGTCCGGACACCATTCGCAGTACTGGGTTTACTTTTTGACAGGGTATGGAGGAGAAGATGAAGAAAGTTTTGCTCGCGGCATCGCTGCTGACGTTCGGCATGGCAGCACAGGCACAGAGCAGCGTCACGCTGTATGGGCGTCTGGATGCCGGTCTTGAGTACATGAGCGGCGTGCCGCAAGGCACCGGTGCAAATGGTCAGGCAACTGGCAGCACCAACCGTTTCCGCGCGGAAAGCGGCGACTGGGGTACCAGCCTGTGGGGCATGAAGGGTGTTGAGGACATCGGTGGCGGCAACAAGGTTCTCTTCCAGCTGGAAGGCTCCTTCAACACGATGAACGGCACAGGCCCTGGCGGCGGCGGTCTCTTCAATCGCTGGGCAACGGTCGGTATGTCGAACAACCAGTTCGGTACGCTGCTGCTGGGTCGCGAACTCTTCATCTCGAACGGCGTGTGGGACTTTGACCCGTTCGGTCAGTCGAACTGGTCGTCGGCGTCGCTGGTGCGTGGCCGCAACTGGCCGCAATCGAGCAACAACATTTCGTACCAGTCGCCGAAGGTCGCGGGCTTTGACTTCTACGGTCAATACGCGCTGTCGAACGCAACGAACTGGAACGGTAACGGCTCGACTGTGCAGGGTCGCGAAGGTGGCGCGCAGATCACCTACACGAACGCACTGTTCCAGATTCGCGGTATGTACGATGAAATCCGCAACCCTAGCAACGGTCAGCTCGGCGGCGCTTACAACGCGCTGAACGGTGGCACGGTTGGCACCGACAACGCAAACGGCAACGGCATTTACGGCTATTCGCGTGAGTACACGGCGGCAGTGAACGTGTTCCTGGGTCAGTTCAAGATCCAGGGCGCGTACCAGGCGATCCGCAGCTCGGGTATGAGCGACCTCGCACCGGGCCAGCCGACGACGCTTGATCACGAATGGGGCGGTGTGACGTGGCAAGCAACGCCGGCAGCGGCGCTGATTGCAGCGGTCTACCACGTGAACGGCAACAACGGCGCAGGCAACGCGACGATCTACACGATCGGCGGCTCGTACAACCTGTCGAAGCGCACGCTGCTGGACATCCAGATCGCAACGACGCAAAACAGCAAGACGGCTAACTACGGCCTGAATGCGAATAACTACGGCGATGCCGCGGCGACTGACAACCCGCTGCCGGGTCACAGCCAGTCGGGTGTGTACGCAGGTATTCAACACTCGTTCTAATCGAACGGTGTAATCAGAACAGTTAAAGAGAAGTTTTCACGCTGCTGCGAGAGGCGCGTATCGGTGCGGTACCTGAAAGGGTATCGCACCGTTTTTTATTTCTGGCGCGCGTATAAAAAAAGCACCGGCGTGGTGCAACGCCAGTGCTCTCTTCCAGCCGTCAGTCTTCTGGATCCACCTCAAACCGCTGCTTCGTTTTCCTCGCCGGTGCGAATCCGGATCACGCGCTCGACTTCCGCCACGAAGATCTTGCCGTCGCCGATCTTGCCCGTGCGTGCCGCGCCGATGATCGCGTCGATCACCTGATCGCACTGATCATTCGCCACCACCACTTCGATCTTCACCTTCGGCAGGAAATCGACCACGTATTCCGCGCCGCGATACAGCTCGGTGTGGCCCTTCTGACGGCCGAAGCCTTTGACTTCCGTGACGGTCAGCCCGGTCAGCCCGACTTCGGCCAGCGCTTCGCGCACTTCGTCGAGCTTGAACGGTTTGATGACTGCGGTGATGCGTTTCATGGCGTGCCTCATCCAGATCGAAAGATTGAAAAAACTGAAAACGGAATGAATGCTTTTGATTCTACGCCGCGCCAGAGCGGTTGCGAGTAGTCCGGCGCCGCGCGCGCGATCTCATTCCACCGGTTCGGTATAGCGCGACGTGACCGGATAGCGCCAGTCGCGACCGAACGCGCGATGCGTGACGCGAATGCCGATCGGCGCCTGACGCCGCTTGTATTCGTTGATCTTGATGAGGCGCGTGACGCGCCTGACATCGTCGACCGCGTAGCCCGCCGCGACGATTTCCGCGAGCGAGCGGTCCTCTTCCATGTACATGCGCATGATCGCGTCGAGCACGTCGTATTCCGGCAGGCTGTCCTGGTCGGTCTGGTTCTCGCGCAGTTCCGCCGAAGGCGCGCGCGTGAGAATCCGCTCCGGGATGATGTCCTGCTGCGCGAACGTCGTCGCGGCATTGCGGTAGTGGCACAGGCGATAGACGAGCGTCTTGGCGATGTCCTTGATGACCGCGAAGCCACCGGCCATGTCGCCGTAGAGCGTGCAGTAGCCCACCGCCATCTCGCTCTTGTTGCCCGTCGTCAGCACGATCGAGCCGAACTTGTTCGACAGCGCCATCAGCAACGTGCCGCGAATGCGGGCCTGGATGTTTTCCTCGGTGGCGTCTTCGGCGCGGCCGGCGAATTCAGCGGCGAGCGACGTGCGAAAAGCGTCGAACATCGGCGCGATCGCGATCTCGTCGTAGCGTACGCCGACGCGCCGGGCCATCTCGGCGGCGTCGGTCGTGGAGATGTCGGCCGTGTAGCGCGACGGCATCATCACCGCGCGCACGCGCTCGGCGCCGAGCGCGTCGCAAGCGACCGCGAGCACCAGCGCCGAGTCGACGCCGCCCGACAGCCCGATAAGCGCGCCAGGAAAGCCGTTCTTGTCGATGTAGTCGCGCACGCCCATCACGAGCGCCGCGTACACCTGCGCTTCGACGGAAAGCTCCGGCGCGATTGTCGACGGCAGCGGCACCGCGCCGTCGAATTCGACGATCGGGCACGTCTCCTCGAACTGCGCGAACTTCGCGACCAGCTCGCCCTTGCCATCGAGAACAAACGAGCCGCCGTCGAACACCAGTTCGTCCTGCGCGCCGACCATATTCACGTAGACCATCGGCAGGCCGGTCTCGCGGATGCGCGCACGCAGGATGTCGACGCGCACCGCTTCCTTGTTGAGGTGATACGGCGAGCCGTTTGGAATCAGCAGCACCTGCGCGCCCGCGGCCTTCGCGATCTGCGCGGCCGACGCATGCCAGACATCCTCGCAGATCACGACGCCGTATTTCACGCCGTCGAGCTCGAACACGAACGGCTGCGGATCGGTGGCGAAATAGCGCTTCTCGTCGAAGACTTCCGTGTTCGGCAGATCCTGCTTGCGATACGTGCCGACGATCTCGCCATCGACAATGAGCGATGCCGCGTTGAACGTATCGACCGGCGGCACGCCGCGCTCAATCGGCGCGTTTGCATTACCATGGCCGTTCGCCGTGTCGCGATACGGATGGCCGACCACCACGTGAAGGCCCGTGAAAGGCTTCAGCTGCGCGGCCAGATCCGCGAGCGCAGCGGCGCTCGCGGTATAGAACGCCGGACGCAGCAACAGGTCTTCAGGCGGGTAACCGGAGAGTGCGAGTTCCGGCGCGACCAGCAGCTTCGCACCATCGTTGTGCGCTGTGCGCGCCGCGTCGACGATTTTGGCGACGTTGCCGGCGAAGTCGCCGACGGTGACATTGAGTTGGGCTAGAGCGATTCGGGTCTTCATGACAGAGCGTGAAAGGCGGGCCTTGAGCCTCGCGACGACGGCAGCAACAGGGGTTCGAAGCAACGGACAAAACGAAGGCCGGCATCAAACCCGGCGCAATCACGGACGACGCGGCGCACCTCGTGCATCCCGACGTCGAACAGAGTGGAACGGTTACACAGATTGAATCAGGAACGCTTCGATTATCGCACGGGCATTCTGGCGTCGCCGCTCGAGGTGGACGCCGTCGAATGGAACGCGCTCCTCGCACGGCAGTCGCAACCGACGCCGTTTCTGCGCCACGAATTCCTGAGCGCGCTGCACACGACGCGCTGCGCGGTGCCCGACACCGGCTGGGCAACCCAGTTCGTCACGCTGACGGACGAACGCACCGGGCGCCTGGAAGCGGCCGCGCCGGTGTACCTGAAAGGTCACTCCTACGGCGAATACGTATTCGACTGGGCATGGGCCGACGCCTACAAGCGCAACGGCGTGCCCTACTACCCGAAGCTCCTGTGCGCGGTGCCGTTCACGCCCGTGCAGGGCAACCGGCTGCTCGCCAGCGGCGAGCCCGCGCTGCGTCAGCTGGCGGCGACCGTCGTGGCGTTTGCCGAACAGGCCGACGTATCGTCGCTGCATGTGCTCTTCCCGACCGAAACCGAAGCCCGTGCGCTGACCGATCTCGGCATGATGCAACGTGAAGGGGTGCAGTTTCACTGGCTGAACGACGGCTATCGGACGTTCGACGATTTCCTGTCGACGCTCGAACAGAAGAAGCGCAAGAACATCCGCGCCGAGCGGCGCAAGGTACACGACGCGGGCATCACGTTGCGCCGCGTGCGCGGCGAGGACGCCACCGACGCCGACTGGCGTTTCTTCAACAAATGCTACCGGCAGACGTATCGCGAGCATTTTTCGACGCCGTATCTGAATCTCGACTTCTTCCGGACGATCGGCGAGACGATGCCGGAGAACCTGCTGCTCGTGATCGCGGAATTCGAGGGCAAGCCGATCGCGGGTTCGCTCGTCGTCTACCAGCGCGACGACAAAACCGGCGGCACGCTGTACGGACGCTACTGGGGCGCACTCGAACACGTGCCGTGCCTGCATTTCGAAACGGCGTACTACCAGCCGCTCGAATTCTGCATCGAGGAAAAGCTCGGCGCGTTCGAAGGCGGCGCACAGGGCGAACACAAGATGGCGCGCGGTTTTCTGCCGACCGTCACGCGTTCCGCACACTGGCTCGCGCATCCGGCGTTCTCGGATGCCGTCGAACGCTTCCTTGAAGGCGAAACGAACAACATCCACGCGTATGTCGACGAACTGCGCGAGCACAATCCGTTCAGGACGTGATGCCCTGGTTTCTCTACCTCATCGAATGCGAAGACGGCAGCGTCTACACCGGCATCGCGGTCGACGTGCAGGCGCGCTTCGACAAACACGTCAACGGCACGGGCGCACGCTACACGCGTTCGCGCAAGCCACGCCAGCTGCTCGCTTCGTTCGAGCTGGCCGACCGCTCGAGCGCGTCGCGTGCCGAGTACTGGGTCAAACGGCTGACCGCCA
The DNA here is from genome assembly GCF_907164545.1 of Paraburkholderia gardini. Taxonomy (NCBI): domain Bacteria; kingdom Pseudomonadati; phylum Pseudomonadota; class Betaproteobacteria; order Burkholderiales; family Burkholderiaceae; genus Paraburkholderia; species Paraburkholderia gardini. The sequence continues at coordinate 90,266 of NZ_CAJQZB010000011.1, forward strand.
TCGAAAAGCGCGCGCTGGCCGCCGGCGTGCGCACGCTCGAATCGGTGTTGCCCGCGGTCGAAGTCGAGTCTGAACCCGAGGCCGAGGCATCGGAAGAAGGCCCGGCATAAAAAAACCGCGCGGCCCCGAAAGGCCCGCGCGGTTTTCATATCCGGCGGCGAGAGCTTACTTCTTGAAGTTCGCGATGCCTTCGGTGATTTCCTTGTGCGCGGCGTCGATGCCGGCCCAGCCTTCCACCTTCACCCACTTGCCCTTCTCCAGTGCCTTGTATTGCTCGAAGAAGTGCTTGATCTGGTCTTTCAGGTACGCCGGGACATCGTCGACCGACTTCAGGTCCGCCGTCATCGGGCAGATCTTGTCGTGCGGCACGGCGATCAGCTTCGCGTCGATGCCCGATTCGTCCGTCATCTGCAGCATGCCGAGCGCGCGTGCACGCACCACGGAACCCGCGAGCAGCGGGAACGGCGTGATCACGAGCACGTCGACCGGGTCGCCATCGCCCGACAGCGTCTGCGGAATAAAGCCGTAGTTGGCCGGATAGCGCATGCCCGTGCCGATGAAACGGTCGACGACGAGCAGGCCCAGATCCTTGTCGGCTTCGTACTTCACCGGATCGCTTTGCGCCGGGATTTCGATGATGACGTTGAAATCTTGCGGGAGATCTTTGCCTGCGGGGACGTGATTGAAGCTCATGGGCGTTCTCTGGTCAGGATGAAATCGGAGCACGGCCTGGGCGCGGCGCCCTTTGGAAGCGCTCGCGGCCGCGTGGCCGGACAGTGCGGAATGCGCCATTATAGCCAATCGGCCGATGGCGGCCGGCGCGGGATCGGCGCGATAATCGTTCCGTGCCCCGCGGATTGCGCGGCTGCCGCGGATTATCTTCACCATGCGGCGCGCAACCTCGGGCACGATCCGTTCAGGTCCGCGAGCGCGGGCGTTTCCGGTTTTCAGCCAGGAGCATGCATGGAAGAAGCGAAACACTTCATCGGCGGCGAATGGAGCAGTTCCACGGGTGGCGGCACGATCGACGTCATCGACCCATCGGACGGCCAGCCGTTCACGCGCGTCGCGCGCGGCACGGCGGCCGATATCGACCGCGCGGCAGGGGCCGCCCGGCGCGCGTATGAAGGCGCATGGGGTGCGGCAAGCGCGGCCGAGCGTGGCCGCGTGCTGTACCGGCTGTCGATGCTCGTCACCGCGTGTCACGAGGAACTGGCGAGGCTCGAGGCGCGCGATACCGGCAAGCCGCTCCGGCAGGCCCGTGCCGATGCGTCCGCGCTCGCGCGCTACTTCGAGTTCTACGCCGGTGCCGCCGACAAACTGCACGGCGAAACGCTGCCCTATCAGTCCGGCTACACCGTCTTCACGATCCGCGAACCGCACGGCGTCACCGGCCATATCGTGCCGTGGAACTATCCGATGCAGATTTTCGGCCGCAGCGCGGGTGCGGCGCTGGCCGCGGGCAACGCATGCGTCGTCAAACCCGCCGAGGACGCGTGCCTGACAGTGCTGCGCGTCGCCGAACTTGCTGCCGAGGCGGGCCTGCCGGCGGGCGCGCTGAACGTCGTCACGGGTTACGGACACGAAGCCGGCGCGGCGCTCGCGCGTCATCCTGGCATCGATCACATCTCGTTCACGGGTTCACCGGACACAGGCAGGCTCGTCGCGCAGATGGCCGCCGACAACCACGTGCCCGTCACGCTGGAACTCGGCGGCAAGTCGCCGCAGATCGTGTTCGCCGATGCCGATCTCGAAGCCGCGCTGCCGGTACTGGTGTCGGCGATCGTCCAGAACGCGGGCCAGACGTGTTCGGCCGGCAGCCGCGTGCTGATCGCGCGCGAGATCTACGAGCCGCTGCTCGACCGGCTCGGCGCGGCGTTTCATGCGCTGCGCGTCGGGCCTTCCGCCGCGGACCTCGATTGCGGCCCGCTCATCAGCGCGAAGCAGCAGCAACGCGTATGGGACTTCCTCTCCGATGCGCAACACGACGGCATCGCCATGGCGGCGCACGGCGAAGTCGTCGCCGAGGCGCCCGAAACCGGCTTCTACCAGGCGCCCACGCTGCTGCGCGACGTGCCGCCCACGCACCGGCTCGCGCGCGAAGAGGTGTTCGGTCCGGTGCTCGCAGCCATGCCGTTCAGCGACGAAGACGAAGCGGTGGCGCTCGCTAACGGCACGCCTTACGGGCTTGTCGCGGGCATCTGGACGCGCGACGGCGCGCGCCAGCTGCGTCTCGCCCGGCGCGTGCGCGCGGGGCAGGTGTTCGTCAACAACTACGGCGCGGGCGGCGGCGTCGAACTGCCGTTCGGCGGTGTGGGGCATTCCGGTCACGGCCGCGAGAAAGGCTTCGAAGCACTCTACGGATTCACCGTGCTGAAGACCGTGGCTATCCGGCACGGCTAGTTTCGGGTTCAGGGATATTGCGTTCCGGCGTCCACGAAAAAACAAGGAGACATCATGCGGTTGACAGGCAAGACAGCCATCGTCACAGGTGGCGGCTCGGGTTTTGGTGAAGGCATCGCGAAAACGTACGCGCGCGAAGGCGCCAACGTCGTCGTCAACGATCTGAACGGCCCGGCTGCCGAACGTGTCGCGAGCGAGATCGCGCTGGCGGGCGGCAAGGCGATCGCGGTCACAGGCGACGTCACGCGCGGCGAAGACTGGAGCAGGTTGCGCGAAGCCGCGCTCGAAGACTTCGGCAGCGTGCAGATCGTGGTCAACAACGCAGGCACGACCCATCGCAACAAGCCGGTGCTCGACGTCACGGAGGCCGAGTTCGATCGCGTCTACGCGGTCAACGTCAAAAGCCTCTACTGGAGCGTGCAGCAGTTCGTGCCGTACTTCCGCGAACAGGGCGGCGGCGTGTTCATCAACATCGCATCGACGGCGGGCGTGCGACCGCGGCCCGGGCTCGTCTGGTACAACGGCAGCAAGGGCGCCGTGATCATCGCGAGCAAGTCACTCGCGGCCGAACTCGGGCCGGACCGCATCCGCGTGAACTGCGTGAATCCGGTGATCGGCGAAACCGCCCTGCTCTCCGAATTCATGGGCGTCGAGGATACGCCGGAGAACCGCAAGCGCTTCCTGGCTGGCATCCCGCTCGGCCGCTTCTCGACGCCGCAGGACATTGCCAATGCATGCCTGTACCTCGCCTCGGACGAAGCGGAGTTCATCACCGGCGTGTGTCTCGAAGTGGACGGCGGGCGCTGCGTCTAGCACGCGCCGGAGCGCATTGCGGTGGCTTGGGGCGACCCCCGTGGATCGAGGTAACGCCGCGGCGACCTGACGTCACCCGTGTTGCCCTGGGGCGTATCGCCGCGACTTGCAAAGCAAGCCCGGAACGCCGATATGCAGCACCGTTCGCGCCGCGAACTCTCAGTGTTTTCCCCGACCCGGGCGGCACGGATTTCGCCTGAACCCCGTATAGAATGCGCGAAACCCGGCACTTCTTTCTACGTAGAACGAACGAGGAAAAAAACCATGGCCAGTCCCGCGAATCCGCTGCGCGCCCCCGGCGCCGGCGCCCCGCCTTCCACCTTCGAGGAGGCGACGTACCGCAAGGTGGCCTGGCGGCTCACGCCGCTCCTGATGCTGTGCTACGTCGTGGCCTATCTCGATCGTGTCAACGTGGGCTTCGCGAAGCTGCAGATGACCACCGACCTCAACCTGAGCGACGCGGTCTACGGCTTCGGCGCGGGTATTTTCTTCGTCGGCTACTTTATCTTCGAGGTCCCGAGCAACATCATCCTGCACAAGGTCGGCGCGCGCGTGTGGATCGCGCGGATCATGGCGTCATGGGGCATCGTCTCGATGCTGACCATGTTCGTCACCACGCCCACCATGTTCTACGTGATGCGTTTCCTGCTCGGTCTCGCTGAAGCGGGCTTCTTCCCAGGCATCATCCTGTATCTCACATACTGGTATCCGGCACACCGGCGCGGTCGCATGACGACGTGGTTCATGACGGCCATCGCGCTCTCCGGCGTGATCGGCGGCCCGGTATCAGGCTATATCCTGAAGAACTTCAACGGCATGAACGGCTGGCAAGGCTGGCAGTGGCTGTTTCTGCTCGAAGGCATTCCCTCGGTGATCGTCGGCGTCTGGGTGTTCCTGAAACTCGACGACCGCATCAGCAAGGCAAAATGGCTGACGCCGGAAGAACAGCAACTGCTCGAACGCAACGTCGCCGCCGAGGAAGCGGTCAAACACGACATGCCGGTCCGCAAGGTGATGTCGAGCCCGCGCGTCTGGCTCATGAGCCTGATCTATTTTTCGTTCGTGATGGGCCTCTACGGCGTGAGCTTCTGGCTGCCGACGATCATCAAGGCAACCGGCGTCACCGACGCCTTCACGATCGGCCTGCTTTCGGCGATTCCGTTCGCCGCCGCCGTCGTCGCGATGGTGCTCGTCGCGAAGAGCGCCGACCGCATGCGCGAGCGTCGCTGGCACATCGCGGTGCCGGCGTTCGTGGGCGCGCTGGGGCTGGTGCTGTCGGTGGTATGGGCGCACAACACGCTGCTCGCGATGACTGGTCTCACAATCGCGACGATGGGCATCATGACGACCCTGCCGCTCTTCTGGAGCCTGCCGACCGCGTTTCTCGCCGGCACGGGCGCGGCGGCCGGCATCGCGATGATCAATTCGCTCGGCAACCTCGCCGGCTTTCTGAGTCCGTACGCCGTGGGCTGGCTCAAACAGGCCACCGCCGCCAACGATTCGGGCATGTACATGCTGGCCGGCTGCATGATCGTCGGCGGCCTGCTCGCGATCAGCGTCCCGGCGCGCCTCGTGAACCGTTAGCGCACTTTCGTTTCGGCCCATCGTAAAAGAGCCTCCGTGAGCAACGCTCACGGAGGCTTTTTCCATCGATCTCGCTTTGCGGCGTCAAACCACGTTCATCGCCAGCGCGCTTTCCCGATAGTGTTCGCTTGCCTTGCCTGCGTCGCCAAGCTGCTCGTGCAGTCGCGCGAGCGCGCGATGGGAGCGGATCTTGAGCGGCTCGTTGTCGGCGAGCTTCAACGCCTGTTCGAGAAACGACTGCGCCTTGCCCCACAGCTTCTGATGCAGGCACAGACGTCCGAGCGCGAACAGCAGATCGGCGTCGTCGGGGCGATCGTTCTTCCAGGCTTCCGCCTTCTGGATCAGCGGCAGCGCGTCGCCGCCCGCGGTTTCCGGATAACGGCGCAGCAAACGCGCGTCCCAGTTCTGCGCAAGCGCTTCTTCCACGATCCTGCGTGCGTCGCCGGGACGGTTCAGGCCGGTCAGCAACTCGGCAGCCAGATCGGCGAGACGCGGCGAATGCCGCTCGGTCGGCGTGAGCGAATGCCATAGTTCGAGCAGTGCGTCCGCGTTGTGACGACGGTCGCGCAGCAGGTTCTCCGCCGCCAGTTGACGCAGGCGCACCGCGACGGCCGGATGGATGGCCTCGCGCTTTTCCAGCGTCTTGACGAGCTTCAGCACCTCGCTCCAGTTCTTCAACTGTTGCTGCGCGCGCAGCGTGATCTGCTGCGCATGAATACGCCGGCCGCCCTGCGTCTGCATCTGTTTCAACGCTTCCAGCGCGCCGTCCGCATCGCGGCCATCCGCGCGCATGTCGGCGGTTGCCATGAGACGTGCGTCCTGCCAGTCGGTTTCGTCGATCTGCGCGAGCCACTCGTCGCGACGCGCGTATTCGTGCATGCGATGCGCCGCATTTGCGGCGATCAGCCCCGCGGCGCCCTTGTTGTCCGGGTTCGCCAGCGCGTCGCGTGCCGCTTTTTCCGCGCGCGAGAAACGGCCTGCATAGAAGTTGCCGATCGCGTCACGCAGCGCCGCCTGCGCCTTCGCGACGCGCGAACGCGCACGGTAGGCCGCGACACGTTGCGGCATGCGCCAGAGGTTGCGGATCGCGCGCATCAGCGTGTACAGCACGATGAACGTGATCACCAGACCGACGACGAACAGGTTCAGCGAAATGTCGACGCGATACGGTGGGTAGACGATCAGCACCTGCCCGGTGTCGAACCGGCCGGCCGTCGCCAGCACGACCGCGATCACGAACAGGAAGGCCAGCCAGAGGAGTCCGCGGATAGCCATGATTAACCCCGGCTCCGGTATTGATGGACAGCCTGCAGGCTCGTGTTCAGGTTCGGCAGTTCGACCGCTGCCGAACCGGTGTCCACGTCCTTGACCAGGTCGCGCACCGTTTGCACGCGCTTCGAGGAACTGTCGAAGTAGCGGTCGAGTGCGGCATCGGCGGCATGCAGGTCGGACTTGAGCGTCGTCTGGTTGCGCGAGAGGAGAGCGAGCCGCGCCGACAGCAGGCGCAACTTCAGGTTCTCGCGCACGAAATAGCCCTGGTCGGGCGACACGAGCATCGCGTCGGCATTGTCGATGCGGCGGACCTGGACGAGGCTCGCGAGCTGCTGGCCGAAGCCCGCGGTGAACTCATGCCACAGCACCTTCCAGCGTGGCTCGCCGGTCGCGGCCGACACCTTCGCCGAGTCGGCGGGCACGGCCGCATGCGCGGTGGCGTGGCCGATCGGCGCTTCGCCGGAAAGCGGCAGCGTGTCGACCTGTTCGATCGCGTTGTCGAGCTTGATCGCAAGGCCCGTGAGGTCGGTGGACGGCGCCGATTTCAGCTTGTCGATGTCCTGCGCGATCGCCTTGCGCACGACGACGACCTGCGCGCTGTCCGACGCGGCGAGGCGCGTGTCGGCGCTTTGCAGCGCGAAGAGCGCAAGCTGCGTATTGCCGGTGAGCTGCAGTTGCTGGCTCGCCGCCGACAGCATCTCGCCGACTTCCGCAAGCGTCCAGTCGTCGCGATTGCGCGCGAGATCCGCGTACTGCTGCTGCAACGCCTGCTGACCGGCCTGCGCGTCGGCGAGCTTGCCTTCGAGTTGCGAGACCTGCGACTCGGACTGGTGAACCGTTGCGAGTGCCTGTTCGGTCTTCACATTGAGCGCGGCAGTCTGCGCGTCGTTGGCCTGCTGACGCTGCACCAGCTGCTGCTCCATCCGGTCGACCTTGCGGTTCAGCGCGAACGCGCCGACACCTGCCGCGCAGATCAGCACGACGATCACGAACCACAGCAGGGGGTTGCTCGTGCTGCGCGGCTTGTGCTGCGCTTCGTAGGGCGTGAAAGGCGGGTTCGGCGGCAACGGAGGCGTGGCAGCCGGCGGGATGGATGCGTTTCTGGAATCGTTCGAATCTGTCATGCGTGAGTGAGCCGGGTTGGACGGTACCGGTTTAACAACGGAAGCAACGGAAGCTGCGGAGGCGAGCAACGCACGGGCAATACGCTCGTCGCCCGCGCCAGACACCGTAATCCTATCAAAACCCACCCCCCGTGCGGTCTGCGCGATGCGTGGATGAGGCGTGACGAGCATCGCGCGCTTCAACTGCGCGATCTCGCCGGCGGTCAGATGCTCGCGAGCCAGTTCGTCGAGGTTGCGCACGCCTTCGGAACTCGTGAGCAGCCACGTGTGCGGCACGCCCGACAGCAGCGCATGCACGCGCGACCATGCGCTGACAGACGGCTCCGGCACGATGCGCCGGTAAGCCGCCACGGTCTCGACCTGCGCGCCTGCTTCACGCAGACGGTCGGCCAGCCATTCGCGCCCGCCGTCGCCGCGCACGATCAGCACGCGGCGCCCCTCGAAGCCGCCCGTGCCGGGCGTCGCCTCGAGCGCCGCGAAGAGCGCCTCGGAATCGAAACGGCCAGTGTCGTCATCGGCGGCGACACTCGGGCTGATCACACGATACGCAGGGGCTTCGACACCGTGACGCGCGAGCGCGGCCACGCTGCCCGGCCCGACGACGCCCACCGGCAGCGCATGCGGCCAGATTGCATCATGGTGGGCGAACGCGCGGTCGACGGCGTTCGGCGAGACAAACACCACCAGCGCATAGTGTTCAAGCGAAGTGAGCGCGGCACGCAACGGAGCGGCATCCTCGACTTCGCCGATGTCGATCAGCGGGAATTCGAGCGTCGCGACGCCGGTGGCGGCCAGTTGCGCCATCAACGCCGCCGACTGCCCGGCGGGCCGCGTGATCACGACGGTGAACCCGGGCGGCACTGTCGCGCCGGCGGCAGGAGGCGGATCGACGTGTGCGCCGGTCGACATCACGCGCCGGTCACGTCGCCGCTCGCGGGACTCAGCGAGCGGACAATATCGAGCGCGCCCTGGCTTTCGAGCGACGCCGCCACTTCCCGACCCAGTTCGATCGCGGCGCCGACCGTGGGCGCGGGCGAGGACGCCTGCGCGGTCAGCACGCGCCGGCCGTCGGGTGTGGCGACCATGCCGCGCAGATGCAGCGCGCCGTCATGCCATGTCGCGTACGCGGCGAGCGGCACCTCGCAGCTGCCGCCCAGCATGCGCGACACCATGCGTTCGGCTTCCACCGCGGCGGCGGTATGTTCATGATGAAGCGGCGCAAGCCACGCGGCGAGCTCGGCGCGATCCTCGCGGATCTCGATGCCGAGCGCGCCCTGCCCGGCTGCGGGCAGGCTGTCGTCCGGATCGAGCAGCGCGCGGATACGGTCAGCCAGACCCAGCCGCTTCAAACCCGCCGCGGCGAGAATGATGGCCGCGTAGTCGCCACGGTCGAGCCTGGCGAGACGCGTATCGAGGTTGCCGCGCAACGGCTGCACGACAAGTTGCGGATAGCGCACGCGCAGCATCGCCTCGCGCCGCAGGCTGGAGGTGCCGACCACGCTGCCCGCGGGTAGCGCCGCAAGCGAATCAAACGTGTTCGAGACGAATGCATCACGTGGATCCTCGCGCTCCATGATGGTAGACAGCGCGAAGCCCGCGGGCAGTTCCATCGGCACGTCTTTCAGCGAATGCACGGCCAGATCGGCGCGGCCGTCGGCCAGCGCGCTCTCCAGTTCCTTGACGAAAAGACCCTTGCCGCCGACCTTCGAAAGCGTGCGATCGAGAATCTGATCGCCACGTGTTGTCATTCCAAGGATTTTTACGTCACAAGATGGATATAATTTGTGCAGCGCACACCGCACGTGTTCGGCCTGCCACATGGCAAGGCGGCTTTCTCGCGAAGCGATCACCAGCGTGCGGGGTAGCGCTGAATGGGTCTCGGAATTCATTGCAAGGTCAGTGGAGGACGGGGTTCAATAACAATCAATGTTAGCACGCACGCCAGTGCTTCCTTATCGGCCGGATGGCCGTGCTGGCGTGGCATCGACACAGGAGACAGGCCCGTTTCGGGTGCCGCCGCCGTATCTGTCCCGGTTTGCCGTACGGTCGTTCGCGCGCCGTGCGACAGCATGCGGGATGATGCATTGCGGCGCACCGTGCGGCAATGACCGGTTCCCTTCCTCCTGTGCCTCGTCCGCGTGCATGCCGTTCCTGCAGTCCGGCGTCGTTGCTTGTCCGCGCTTCAGCGGTGCACGGCGGCGCCTGCGCAGTTCGTGCGCATGTGTTTTGAAACCGCTGTTCATCATCAACAGACCCAGGCTTCCCCGAGGAAACCCATCGTGACGTCTTCCGGATCGGCGCGCCCAGCCCGCCGCAACACTGCATCGCCCACTGGTTCCCAAACCGCGAGCGCCCTCGCTGCTCCCGCCAAAGCGACCCGAATAACGAAAGCCCCCCAGGCCGCCGCTAAAAGCGTGAAGGCCAGCAAGGCCTCCAAACCCGTCGCGCCCGCGAAACCCGCGAAGGCGCCGAAAATACCGAAGGCCGGCGCGGCGCTCGACGGCGCCCGGACAACACCCGCTTCGAAGCCAGCCGCAAAGCCCGTTGCAAAGCGGGCGAATGGAGCCGCGAACGGCCGCGCGAAATCGTCGTCCGATATCGCGCCCAGGGCTGTCGCGACAGCGCCGGCGAAGTCCGGCGGCCGCACGCGTGAAGACAAGGACCAGCCGCTCTTCCAGGACATCCGCTATCTCGGACGCCTGCTCGGCGACGTCGTACGTGAGCAGGAAGGCGACGCGGTGTTCGATGTCGTCGAAACGATCCGTCAGACAGCCGTGCGCTTTCGTCGCGAAGACGACAGCGTCGCCGCGCAGACGCTCGACAAGAAGCTGCGCACGCTGAGCCCGGAACAGACGGTGAGTGTCGTGCGTGCGTTCAGCTACTTCTCGCACCTCGCCAATATCGCCGAAGACCGTCACCGCAACCGCCGTCACCGCATTCACGCGCTGGCGAACGCCGCGCCGCGTCCAGGTACGATGGCGTATGCGCTCGAACGTCTGATGGCCGCCGAGGCCGCGCCGACACCCGTCCTGCAGCAGTTCTTCAACGAAGCGCTGATCGTCCCGGTGCTGACCGCGCACCCAACCGAAGTGCAACGCAAGAGCATTCTCGACGCGGAGCACGATGTCGCGCGCCTGCTCGCCGAGCGCGACCAGCAGTTGACCGCGCGCGAACGCGCGCACAACGAAACGATGCTGCGCGCCCGCGTGACGTCGCTGTGGCAGACGCGGATGCTGCGCGACGCGCGTCTGACGGTCGCCGACGAAATCGAGAACGCGCTGTCGTATTACCGCGCGACGTTCCTCGAGGAAATCCCGGCGCTCTATGCCGATATCGAAGCCGCGCTGGCCGAACACGGCCTGCCCGCGCGTCTGCCGCCGTTCTTCCAGATGGGCAGCTGGATCGGCGGTGACCGCGACGGCAATCCGAACGTGAGCGCCGCGACGCTCGAACACGCGATCACGCGTCAGGCCACGGTGATCTTCGAACACTATCTGGAGCAGGTGCACAGGCTCGGCGCGGAACTGTCCGTGTCGAACCTGCTGGCCGGTTCGAGCGAAGCGCTACAGACGCTGGCGGCAGCCTCGCCCGACGAGTCGCCGCATCGCACCGACGAGCCGTATCGCCGCGCGCTGATCGGCGTGTATGCCCGCCTCGCGGAAAGCGCGCGCGCGCGTCTGGGCGCGGGCGTCGTCGCCGCGCGCAGCCACGGCGGCGCCAAACCTTACGCCGACGCCGCCGAATTCGCCGCCGACCTGCACGTGCTGATCGATTCGCTGACGGAACAACACGGCGCCTCGCTTGCCGCGCCGCGTCTGTCGCCGCTCGCGCGGGCCGCCGAAGTCTTCGGCTTCCATCTCGCCAGCATCGACCTGCGCCAAAGCTCGGACATCCACGAAGCCGTCATCGCCGAACTGCTGAAGCGCGCAGACGTCGAGGACGACTACGCCGCGTTGTCCGAAGCCGACAAGCTGACGGTGCTGCTAAAGGAGCTCGGCCAGCCGCGTCCGCTGCGCCTGCCGTACGTGGAGTACTCGGATCTCGCGAAGAGCGAACTCGGCGTGCTCGAAATGGCCCGCGTGACGCGCGAGAAATTCGGCCCGCGCGCGGTGCGCAACTACATCATTTCGCACACGGAAACCGTGAGCGATCTGGTCGAGGTGATGCTGCTGCAAAAGGAAACGGGCCTCCTGAAAGGACTGCTCGGCAACGCCGAACAGCCCGCGCATGACGGCATCATGGTGATCCCGCTCTTCGAGACGATTCCCGATCTGCGCAACGCGCAGCACATCATGCGCGACCTGATCGCGCTGCCGGGCGTCGATTCGCTGATCGAGCATCAGGGCGGCGAGCAGGAAGTCATGCTCGGCTACTCGGACAGCAACAAGGACGGCGGCTTCCTCACGTCGAACTGGGAGCTGTATCGCGCGGAACTGGCGCTCGTGTCGCTCTTCAACGAACGCGGCGTGACCCTGCGGCTCTTCCACGGCCGCGGAGGCACAGTCGGACGCGGCGGCGGCCCGACCTATCAGGCGATCCTGTCGCAGCCGCCGGGCACGGTCGACGGCCAGATCCGTCTCACCGAGCAGGGCGAGGTAATCGCGAGCAAGTTCGGCAACCCGGAGATCGGCCGGCGCAATCTGGAAACGGTCGTCGCCGCGACGCTCGAAGCCTCGCTGCTGCCGCACGGCAATGCGCCCGACCAGTTGCCCGCGTTCGAGGAAACGATGCAGCAGCTTTCGGATGCGGCGATGGCGTCGTATCGCGCGCTCGTCTACGAAACGCCGGGTTTCAAGGAGTATTTCTTCGAGTCGACGCCGATTTCGGAGATCGCCGAGCTGAACATCGGCAGCCGTCCGGCTTCGCGCAAGCTGCAGGACGCGAAGCAACGCAAGATCGAAGACCTGCGCGCGATTCCGTGGGGCTTCTCGTGGGGGCAGTGCCGTCTGCTGCTGACCGGATGGTATGGCTTCGGCAGCGCGGTGGCCGCGCATCTGGACAGCGCGCCGACCGATGCCGAACGCGCACGCCGTCTCGCGCTGCTGAAGAAGATGCACAAGACGTGGCCGTTCTTCTCGAACCTGCTGTCGAACATGGACATGGTGCTGGCGAAGACCGACCTCGCGGTCGCGTCGCGCTACGCCCAGCTCGTGACCGACAAGAAGCTGCGCAAGCATGTGTTCGAGCGCATCGTCGGGGAATGGGAACGGACGTCGAAGGTGTTGTCGGAGATCACCGGCAAGAGCGAGCGGCTCGCCGATAACCCGCTGCTCGCGCGCTCGATCAAGAACCGCTTCCCGTATCTCGATCCGCTGAACCACCTGCAGGTGGAACTGCTGAAGCGCCACCGCGCGGGTGACCGGAACGCGCGTCTGCGACGCGGTATACACCTGACGATCAACGGTATCGCGGCGGGCTTGCGCAATACGGGCTGATCCGGCTGACCGGGTTTGCGCCGGGTGGCCGGCGAACCCGTTCTGGTTCGAAGGGCACGCTTTCCTTTTATCGGATCGCGTGCCCTTTCTGTTTGTGCGACGTGCGTTTCGAAGCGCCCTTTTCCCCGCACGCCGTCAAGTGTCGAAGCGCCGCTTCAGTGCGCCTCGATCATCAGCGCATCGAGTTCGAACGAGCCGTCCGCCTGCACGTTGAAATACGCCCGCACCTCGTCGGGCGCACTCGCCCAGACCGACTGGATCGCGACGATGCGCGGTTCGGGCGTGCGCATCCGCTTGACCCACGCGTCGAATCCGATCGGCAGGCGCCAGCGCTCGCGAATCGACACCTTGAAGCCCGCGGCGTCGAACAGCGCGATCCATTCGTCGCCGCGATAGTCGCGGATATGCGAGCCGTCGCGCAGCAGTTCGACCGTCTGGATGTGCGTGTCGAGCAACGGATGATCGCTACCCGCGATATCGACGAACAGCACGCGGCCGCCCGGTTTCAGCACGCGCCGCACTTCTTTCAGCGCCTGCGGCACGTCATGCCAGTGGTGCGCGCTCATGCGGCTGATGACCCAGTCGAACGAGGCGTCGGCGAACGGCAGCGTTTCGGCCGCGCCCTGCTGCGTGCGGATCGTGTCGAGCCCGCGTTCGCGCGCGGCTGCGGCGACAGTCTCCAGCATCTGCGGGGCGATGTCGTACGCGACAACCGACTTCGCGTGCGGCGCCACCGCGAAGCTCGCGTGACCGGCGCCGCAGCCCATGTCGAGCACCGTCGCGCCGGGCGTCGCCTGAATGGCGGCGGCCAGCGTCTGCAGATCGGCGCCCGTCGCGTGAACGTGACTCGTCAGGTAAGCGGCGGCGGTCGAGCCGAACGCGTCGGCGACCTGGTCGTGATGCTTCATGGAATGCTCCTCTGCCCGGATAAATGCGGGTCGCCTCGGGTTGATCGTGGGTGGAACGGCACGCCCTTCATGTATGCCCGTTCGAAAAGCGCCGTTCCAGCCGCTACAATAGAGCCCGCTCTGTACCAGTACAAGTTAAGCAATTATTCTGGTATCACCACCACCCGCTTCCAACAACATGATGAACCGGCCGTCTTCCCCCGAGCTTGCACCGCCTCCGCTCGACGCCACGCCTGCGCGCGCGCTCGGCGACTTCATCCGCGCGCATCGCGAACGGCTGTCGCCGCAGGCCGTCGGCTTGCCGCCGGGGCCCCGGCGGCGAACGCCAGGCCTGCGGCGCGAGGAAGTCGCGCAACTGTGCGGCGTCAGCCCGACCTGGTACACGTGGATCGAACAGGGCCGTCCCGTGTCGGCCTCCGCCGATGCGCTCGCGCGCATTGCCGTCGCGCTGCAGCTTTCGCGCGCCGAGCGGGCGTATCTGTTCGAGCTCGCCGCGCAACGCGACCCCGCCGAGCCCGACCCGGCCGCCGCCGACGCACCCGCGCGCCTGCTCGAAACCGTCCAGCTGATCGACGCGCCGGCTTACGTGCTCGACCGGCAGTGGAACGCGCTCGCATGGAACGCGCGGGCGGCCGACCTCTTCGTCGGCTGGCTCGACGACGGGCACGACCGCAACCTGCTGCGCTTCACGTTCACCGAGCCCGGCGCGCGCGATCTGATCGCCGACTGGGAACCGCGCGCGAGGCGGCTCGCCGCCGAATTTCGCGCGGATTCGATCCGCCACCTGAACGAAGCGCCGACGCGCACGCTGATCGATTCGCTGAGCGCGGCGAGCGATGCGTTCGCGCGCTTCTGGGCGTCTCAGGACGTGGGTGGCCGCGAGGGCGGACGGCGGGAATTCAACCACCCGCGCCACGGCCGCATCGTCTACGACCAGATGACGTTCAAGCCCGCGCATCGCGAGGATCTGAAGCTCGTCGTACTCGTGCGGATGTAGATCGTCTGGCGGGACGACCTGCTGCCGCCAGCAGGTGCGCGGGCCCGGGTCGGGATGGAACGTCGCCGGATGCTAAAATCGCTGTCCCGATGAAATCTTTTCTACCGGCGACGTTGGTACAGGTCGCCCGCCTTTCACCGTCTCTCCACTGCCAAACATCATGACGTCCCAACTGCACAAAAAAGGCGAAGCCTGGTCGGCACGCTTCTCGGAGCCGATGACGGAACTCGTCAAACGCTATACGTCGTCGGTTTTCTTCGACAAACGTCTGGCGCTGGTCGATATCGAAGGTTCGCTCGCGCACGCCTCGATGCTGGCCGCGCAGAAGATCATCGCCGACGACGACCTCGCCGCCATCCAGCGCGGCATGGCGCAGATCAAGGGTGAAATCGGGCGTGGCGAGTTCGTGTGGCAACTCGACCTGGAAGACGTCCACCTGAACATCGAAGCGCGCCTGACGGCGCTGATCGGCGACGCGGGCAAGCGCCTGCACACCGGCCGCTCGCGTAACGACCAGGTCGCGACGGATATCCGTCTGTGGCTGCGTGGCGAGATCGACCGCATCGGCGGATTGCTGAAGGATCTGCGCGGCGCACTGATCGATCTGGCTGAACAGAACGCCTCGACGATCATGCCGGGTTTCACGCACCTGCAGGTGGCGCAGCCGGTGACGTTTGGGCATCACCTGCTCGCTTACGTCGAAATGTTTTCGCGCGACGCCGAGCGCATGCGCGATTGCCGTACGCGCGTGAACCGTCTGCCGCTGGGCGCGGCCGCGCTCGCCGGCACGAGCTATCCGATCGACCGTCATGCTGTCGCGAAGACGCTGGGCTTCGACGGGATCTGCGCGAATTCACTCGATGCGGTTTCGGATCGCGACTTCGCGATTGAATTCACAGCCGCTTCGGCGTTGGTGATGACGCATGTGTCGCGTTTCTCCGAAGAGCTCGTTTTGTGGATGAGCCCGCGGGTTGGCTTTATCGATCTCGCGGATCGCTTCTGCACCGGCTCGTCGATCATGCCGCAGAAAAAGAATCCTGATGTGCCTGAGCTTGCGCGCGGCAAGACCGGGCGTGTGAATGGGCATTTGATGGCCTTGCTCACGCTGATGAAAGGCCAGCCGCTCGCGTATAACAAGGACAATCAGGAAGACAAGGAGCCGTTGTTCGATACCGTCGATACGGTGGCGGATACGTTGCGGATTTTTGCTGAAATGGTTACCGGGATTACCGTGAAGCCTGCTGCTATGCGGGATGCGGCGCTTCAAGGGTTTTCTACTGCTACCGATCTGGCTGATTATCTTGTGAAGCGTGGGTTGCCGTTTCGGGATGCTCATGAAGCTGTCGCGCTTGCGGTTCGCGTTTGTGTCGATCGTGAGTGTGATCTGGCGGATCTTTCGCTCGATGAGATGCGGAGTGAATTGCCGAATGTCGCTCACCTCATCGGTGAGGATGTTTTTGAATACCTCACGCTGGAAGGCTCCGTCGCGAGCCGGAATCATCCTGGCGGGACCTCGCCTGAGCAGGTTTTGAGCGCTGTGAAGGTGGCTCGCGGGGCGTTGAGTTAGGTCTTTCTGGTTTTCTATTTCTTTGATTCTGGGCGGGTTCTTTTTTCCAGGGCCCGCTCTTTTCTTTGGCCTTTCCTTGTGTTCGTGTCGGTCTATTGGTGTTGCCCCTGTGCGGGGCGGCACTTACTTTTCTTTGTCCCCCAAGGGGACTTCCTTCGGGGCGTCTTCCAAAGAAAAGTAAGCAAAAGAAAGGCGCTTCGAAAACTCATTTCTTCCCGGTGCGTCATTCATCGGGAATGGCAACCCATGAAGTGTCGCCCTCACACTTCAACCGGCATGGGTCCCCGCGCGATTTCGTCCCTCGCGCAGCAGCGCCCGTGACACAGCACTCATTCACCCGCCTCCGCACTTCGTGCGTCGCCGTCGTTCACACAGCCGGGCGGGCGGGCAAGCGTAATGTCCACGGCCGCCTCCCCTCAGTTCATCGCGTTCGCGTTCGGAGGGCACCGGCAATGTTTGCCTGCGCCCGCAGGCCCTGCGCCTCAGTCGTTGCCCACCGTCTCCGATAACCGCTTGAGCGTCGCCACCCGCGCGCCAATGATGTCGATCTGGCCACGCGCATCAACCAGCGGCGTGGTCGCATCGCGAAAACCCCGCCACGCACGCTCCGCGCGAATCAGTGTCGGCCGTGCACGCGAAGGCATCTCCCTGCGCAGCCGCAGGTAGTAACGGTTCAGATCCCCGTCCGCATGCGCGCAGTCGGCATCGCGCCAACACGCGCGCACGCGCGGCGCCGGTTTGTTGCCGCCACCCGCTGTGCCCGCGTTCGCGGCCGCGGTTCGAAGCGTCAGCGCGCGGTCACGTACCGGCTGCAGTTGCATGTCGGCCTCGAACAGCACGTACATGGTGCCGCGCGTCGTTTCGAAAACCGCCCTCAGCATCGGTGCCTCGGCGGCACGCCACGCCTTCCAGTTTCGCTGGCTACGCTCCCAGCCGCTGCGCTGCGATCCCTTCGTCTTTGCCAGCAGCTGCTGATACGCGAGATCGGACGCGGACTGCCACGCCGCCCGCGCCGTTTCCATGCATTGCACCTGTCCCGCCGTCGACGACATGTCGCCACGCGCAAGGCACGTGTGCATCGACGCATCGATCGGATCAGCCGCCGCGACTTCGGCATGCGCCACGCCGGTCTGCACGGCGAGTGCCACGACGGCCGCACACCATCCCGCACGCACCGCCGTCTTCAGACGCCCCTTCATCCGGCCCGCACGCAATCGACAAAGTACTCGATGCGCCCGTTGATCGTCTCGCCCACCAGCCCGTGAATGTCAGTGTGGAAACCCGGGAAGCGCTCGTTGAATTCACGCGCAAACCGCAAGTAGTTGACGATCGTCTTGTTGAAGCGCTCGCCCGGAATCAGCAGCGGAATGCCCGGCGGATACGGCGTCAGCAAAATCGAGGTCACACGGCCCTCGAGTTCGTCGATCGGTACCCGGTCGATCTCGCGATGCGCCAGCTTCGCAAACGCATCGGACGGCTTCATCGCCGGTTCCATGCTCGACAGATACATCTCGGTCGTCAGCCGCGCGATGTCGTTCGCGCGGTAGACGCTGTGGATCTGCTCGCACAGATCGCGCAGGCCGATGCGCTCGTACATCGGGTGATGCGAGACGAACTCCGGCAGCACGCGCCACAGCGGCTGGTTGTTGTCGTAGTCGTCCTTGAACTGCTGGAGCTCGGTGACCATCGAGTTCCAGCGGCCCTTCGTGATGCCGATCGTGAACATGATGAAGAACGAATACAGCCCGGTCTTCTCGACGATGATGCCGTGCTCGGCCAGATATTTCGTCACGATGCCGGCCGGAATGCCGGATTCGCCGAAATCGCCGTCCATGTCGAGACCCGGCGTGACGATCGTCGCCTTGATCGGGTCGAGCATGTTGAAGCCTTCGGCGAGCGGGCCGAAGCCGTGCCAGCGGTCGTTCGGGCGCAGCATCCAGTCCTCGCGCGAGCCGATGCCCTCTTCCGCGAACTGGTCGGGGCCCCACACCTTGAAGAACCAGTCGTCGCCGTACTCGGCGTCGACCTTGCTCATCGCACGGCGGAAATCGAGCGCCTCGGCGATCGATTCCTCGACGAGCGCGGTACCGCCCGGCGCTTCCATCATCGCCGCCGCCACGTCGCACGACGCGATGATCGCGTATTGCGGGCTCGTCGACGTATGCATCAGATACGCCTCGTTGAAACGGTGCCGGTCGAAGCGACTGTTTTTCGAGTCCTGCACGACGATCTGCGAAGCCTGCGAAATGCCGGCCAGCAGCTTGTGCGTGGAGTGCGTCGCGAACACCATCGCGCCGATGCGCGGGCGGCCCGCGCCGATCGCGTGCATGTCCTGATAGAACGGGTGAAACTCGGCGTGCGGCAACCACGCTTCGTCGAAGTGCAGCGTGTCGAGCCAGTCGCCCAGCATTTCCTTGATCATCTCGACGTTGTAGATCACGCCGTCGTACGTGCTCTGCGTGATGGTCAGGATGCGCGGCTTGAGGTCCGGATTCTTCTCCAGTGCTTCGCGTGCGAACGGATTCGCCTCGATCTTCCTGCGGATGTTTTCCGGCTCGAATTCGCTGCGCGGAATCGGGCCGATGATGCCGAAGTTGTTGCGCGTCGGCGTCAGGAACACCGGAATCGCGCCGGTCATCGTGATCGCGTGCAGGATCGACTTGTGGCAGTTGCGGTCGACCAGCACGATGTCGCCAGGCGCGACCGTACCGTGCCAGACGATCTTGTTCGAGGTCGACGTACCGTTCGTCACGAAAAACACGTGATCGGCGCTGAAAATGCGCGCCGCGTTACGCTCGGACGCCGCGACCGGACCGGTGTGATCGAGCAGCTGGCCGAGCTCGTCGACGGCATTGCAGACATCCGCGCGCAGCATGTTCTCGCCGAAGAACTGGTGGAACATCTGGCCAAGCGGGCTCTTCAGGAACGCGACGCCGCCCGAGTGGCCCGGGCAGTGCCACGAGTACGAACCTTCTTCCGCGTACTGCACCAGTTCCTTGAAGAACGGCGGCGCGAGCGAGTCCAGATACACCTTGGTCTCGCGGATGATGTGGCGTGCGACGAATTCCGGCGTGTCCTCGAACATGTGGATGAAACCATGCAGTTCGCGCAGGATGTCGTTCGGCAAATGGCGCGAGGTGCGCGTTTCGCCGTACAGGAAAATCGGAATATCCGCGTTGCGGCGGCGCACTTCGGCCACGAACGCGCGCAGCGCGACAATCGCGGCGGCCAGCTCGGGCGTCTCGCCTTCGACCACGACGTTGTCGACATACGGCAGCAGTTCATCGTCGTCGATCGACAGGATGAAGCACGACGCACGGCTCGATTGCTGCGCGAACGAAGTCAGGTCGCCATAGCTCGTGAGCCCGAGCACTTCCGCGCCTTCTTTCTCGATGGCTTCGGCGAGCGCCCGGATGCCGGAACCCGAAATGTTCTCGGAGCGGAAATCTTCGTCGATGATGACGACGGGAAAACGAAACTTCATGGGCGATTCTCCAAAAAGAACGACCGCTGCTTCTGTTGCGCAGCGGTCACCCGAGTAGCCGGTGAGTCAATGCGCCTCGCGCGTCACGTTTTAGGCAACGTCACGCCGTGCTGGCCTTGATACTTGCCGCCGCGATCCGCGTACGACGTTTCACAAATCTCGTCGCTTTCGAAAAACAGCACCTGCGCGACGCCTTCGTTCGCGTAGATTTTGGCAGGCAAAGGTGTCGTATTTGAGAATTCGAGCGTGACGTGCCCTTCCCACTCCGGCTCGAACGGCGTCACGTTGACGATGATCCCGCAGCGCGCGTACGTGGACTTGCCGAGACAGACGGTCAGGACGCTACGCGGAATGCGGAAATACTCGACGGTGCGCGCGAGCGCGAACGAATTCGGCGGAATGATACAGACGTCGCCCCTGAAGTCGACGAACGATTTTTCGTCGAAGTTCTTCGGATCGACGATCGTCGAATTGATGTTCGTGAAGATCTTGAATTCGTTGGCGCAGCGGATATCGTAGCCGTAGCTCGACGTGCCATAGCTGACGATCTTCCGGCCGTCCTCGGAGACGCGGACCTGGTCGGGCGCAAACGGCTCGATCATGTTGTGCGACGCGGCCATGCGCCGGATCCACTTGTCGGATTTGATGGTCATAGTTGAACGCTGCCTGACGGATAAAAGCCGGATAGAAGCCCGACGTAAGCAAGTGAGCCAGATACGCGGCCGGGCCGCGGGCCGGATCCGGGGCCGGCCGGCAGGCGGTGACCCACGCGCTGCCCGGCTGGCGCCCGACGAAAGGCGCTTATTTTACGCGATCGAACGAAAGTTGCCGGTAGCGGGGAATTTCACTGCCGGATCAGTCCGCACGCGAGCGGAACGCCCGCGCCATGCTGCGGATACGCGTACGGATCGCTCGCGTCGCGATGCAGCAGCACCGAACGCTGCACGACTGAACGCACGCCGTCGAGCGAGACCTCCGGCGCCACGATAAAGCCGCTCGCCACGCCGTTCGAATCCGCGTGAATGTTGCCGAGGTCGCCCTCGACACGCGCGCCCGCCTTGAGCCGCTCCGCACCCGGCGAGAAAATCGCGCCGGCGCTGGACCCGTCGGAGGCGTTGCAGTCGCCGCGCTCGTGGATCTGCAGCGCGTGATCGCTGTTCGGCGGCAGACCCGCCAGGTTGTATGTGACCTGCACGCCGTCCGAGCGCTCGATGAACGTCACGGTGCCGCGAGCCAGATTGCCGGCGGTGGGCAGCAACTGCGCGTCGGCGCGCTTTTCCTGTGGTCTCAGGAATGAAGTGCAGCCGCACAGAAGCAGGCTGCTGGCAGTCAGAACGATGAACGCATGCACCGCCTGTCCGTCGATTCGTTGTCTCATGCGATCCTCTTGTCAGCCGGCGAGCGCCCCTGCGCCCGCCCTGCCCGACCTCGAAGCCGACATGATACCGCGCCGGCCTCGCGCATTGACGCATGTGACATACCTGCCGGATAGCCAGCACGGGCAGATGCACGGACCCGCACGCGTCGGGCGCGAACCCCTCAGGTGTTCTGCACGACGATATTGGGGAATTTCGACGTCATGTCGCGCGCGCGCTCGGCGATATGGATCGCGACCTTGCGCGCGATCGAGCGGTAGATATCGGCGATACGGCCATCCGGATCGGCCACCACCGTCGGGTGCCCGGAGTCGGCCTGCTCGCGGATCGCGATATCGAGCGGCAGGCTGCCGAGCACGTCGACACCGTACTCCTTACCCATGCGCTCGCCGCCGCCGGCGCCGAAGATATGCTCTTCATGACCGCAGTTCGAACAGATATGCATGCCCATGTTCTCGACGATGCCGAGAATCGGAATGCCCACTTTTTCGAACATCTTGAGGCCCTTCTTCGCGTCGAGGAGCGCGATGTCCTGCGGCGTCGTGACGATCACCGCGCCCGTCACCGGCACGCGTTGCGACAGCGTCAGCTGGATATCGCCCGTGCCCGGCGGCATGTCGACAATCAGATAGTCGAGATCCTGCCAGTTCGTCTGCCGCAACAACTGTTCGAGCGCCGACGTCGCCATCGGGCCGCGCCACACCATCGGATTGTCCTGGTCGACCAGAAAGCCGATCGAGTTGGCCTGCACGCCGTGACCGGTCAGCGGATTCATCGACTGGCCATCCGGCGATTCCGGCCGGCCCTCGATGCCCAGCATCATCGGCAGCGACGGGCCATAGATGTCGGCGTCCAGAATGCCGACCGAGGCGCCATCACTCGCGAGCGCGAGCGCGAGATTCACGGCCGTCGTGCTCTTGCCGACGCCGCCCTTGCCCGATGCCACGGCGACGATGTTCTTCACGTTCGGCAGCAGCTTGACGCCGCGTTGCACGGTATGCGCGGCGATTTGCTGCGACACCCGCACGCGGACGTTCGCGACGCCCGGCACCTCGCGCAGCGCGCCGGCGACCAGCGCCTCGATCGCCGCGAACTGACGCGTGGCCGGATAGCCGAGTACCACGTCGACGCTGACCGTTGCATCATCGACGGAAACGTTCTTGAGGTTCTTTGCCGCCGCGAACGGGTGGCCGGTGTTAGGGTCAGCGACAGCCGCGAGTGCAGCGTCGACCAAAGCCCGATCGATACTCATTGAAACTCCGGGAACACAGGTGGCACGCTCGGATCGAATCGTCGCCGGCCACAGGAAATTGAAAGAAATTGTTGCACAGGATTGCGAAAAACAGGCTCCCCGGGCACGCTTCGGCGACTATTAACTGAAGGGCCAAATCGCCGTGCGATCAGCCATCATTGTAGTGGCTGGCGCGTGGCCTTGCCTGATACCCCTTTTCCGCTGTCGGTACGGACAGTCTGTCCGGTATCCTGCCTGAGTCGTCGACAACCGGTTTTTTGAAGAGAGGAACAAAAATGAACACGAAAATCATCAGCCATCTTACGGTGTTTGCAGTTGCTGGCGTGCTGCTCGCGGGCTGCGCGTCCCAGCAGGGTACTAACACGGCCGTCGGTACGGGCGTGGGTGCGGCAACGGGCGCGGGTCTTGGCGCGATCTTCGGCGGCGGCAAGGGTGCGGCGATCGGCGCGGGCGTCGGCGCCGCGGTCGGCGGCATCACCGGCTACAACTGGCAGGCAATTCACAACAAGCTGTCGGGCGCCACGAAGGGCACCGGCACGCAGATCACCGAGCAGCCGGACGGCTCGCTCAAGCTGAACATCCCGAGCTCGGTCACGTTCGACACCAACAGCTACGCGATCAAGCCTTCGTTCGCGCCGGTGCTGGACCAGGTCGCCCAGACGCTCAGCCAAAGCCCGGAAGTGATCGCGCAGGTGGTCGGCCATACGGATAGCACGGGCCAGGCAGCGTACAACCAGACGCTGTCGGTGAACCGCGCGCAGAGCGTGGTGAACTATCTGGCAACGCACGGCGTCGCGGCGCAGCGCCTGTCGGCGCAGGGCATGGGCGCGACGCAGCCGGTCGCGGACAACAGCACGGAAGCGGGCCGCGCCCAGAACCGTCGCGTCGAAATCTATCTGCGTGCAACGGCCCAGCCGGGTCAGGCACCGAAGTAACCCCATCTACGCAAGGGGAATGGCGGGCCACCCGGCCTGCCGGAACGGCCGGCCAGCGGATAAAAGCGGCGAATCGAAAAAAATTCGAACTCTGCTGAAAATCCACTGTCTGTCTTTACGGTACGTGGCTGGCGATGCCGCCGCGTCACCATTCTCCTCTTGTCGTTGTTGCTCCGGGGCTCAGCCCCGGTTTTTTTTGGGCGCCCGGTTTTCGGCAACACGCCTGAACCGAACGTTGCGAAGGCGCCGCGAGACCCACGCTTCCTCCCTGTGCTGTCCGTCACCCGAATTCATCCGCGTGTCTGCCAGAGCGCATTCACCCGTTCCCAGGCCATCCGGCGAGCGCCGCGCCGGCAGGTCTGCCCTGCTAGAATCGAAGTTTCGTCCTTCCGCAAGTCCCAGAATCCCTATGTCAGCACCCGCTACCGATCTCACCGCAGGCACGCCGCCGGGCCGTCGCCAGATTCTCGTCACGTCCGCGCTTCCGTACGCGAACGGACAGATTCACATTGGCCACCTGGTCGAATACATCCAGACGGACATCTGGGTCCGCTCGATGCGCATGCACGGGCACGAGATCTACTACGTGGGCGCCGACGATACGCACGGCACGCCGGTCATGCTGCGCGCGGAAAAGGAAGGCATCACGCCGAAGCAGTTGATCGACCGGGTCTGGCAGGAACACAAACGCGATTTCGACAGCTTCGGCATTTCCTTCGACAACTACTATTCGACCGATTCCGAAGAGAATCGCGTCCTGAGCGAATCGGTCTACGTCGCGCTGCGCGAGGCCGGCCTGATCGAGGCGCGCGACATCGAACAGGCATATGACCCGGTCAGGGAAATGTTCCTGCCGGACCGCTTCATCAAGGGCGAGTGCCCGAAATGCGGCGCGAAAGACCAGTACGGCGACAGCTGCGAGGTGTGCGGTTCGACCTATTTGCCGACGGATCTGGTCAACCCATACTCGGTCGTCTCGGGCGCCACGCCGGTCCGCAAGACGTCGACGCACTATTTCTTCCGCCTGTCGGACCCGCGCTGCGAGAACTTCCTGCGCGGCTGGGTGGGCGGTCTGGCGCAGCCGGAAGCCACCAACAAGATGCGTGAGTGGCTCGGCGATTCGGGCGAGGCGAAGCTCGCCGACTGGGACATTTCGCGCGACGCGCCCTACTTCGGCTTCGAGATTCCGGGCGCGCCCGGCAAGTATTTCTACGTGTGGCTCGACGCGCCGGTCGGCTATTACGCGAGCTTCAGGAATCTCGCCGAAAAGCGCGGCATCGATTTCGACGCGTGGACGCGCAAGGGGTCGACGGCCGAGCAGTATCACTTCATCGGCAAGGACATCCTCTATTTCCACACGCTGTTCTGGCCGGCGATGCTCGAATTCTCGGGGCATCGCACGCCGACCAACGTGTTCGCGCACGGCTTCCTGACGGTGGATGGCGCGAAGATGTCGAAGTCGCGCGGCACGTTCATCACCGCGCAAAGCGTGATCGACACCGGCCTGAATCCGGAGTGGCTGCGTTACTACTTCGCGGCCAAGCTCAACAGCACGATGGAAGACCTCGATCTGAACCTCGACGACTTCCAGGCACGCGTGAACAGCGACCTCGTCGGCAAATACGTGAATATCGCGAGCCGCGCGGCGGGCTTCCTGATCAAGCGCTTCGACGGCCGCATCCAGGACAGCGCGATGCATCATCCGCTGCTCGCGACGTTGCGCGCCGCCATCCCGCAGATCGCGGCGAACTACGAGGCACGCGAGTACAACCGCGCGCTGCGCCAGACGATGGAACTCGCCGACGCCGTCAACAGCTACGTCGACACGGCCAAACCGTGGGATCAGGCCAAAGACCCGGCGAACGCGGTCGCGCTGCATGAAACCTGTTCGGTGAGCATCGAGGCGTTCCGGCTGCTTTCGCTCGCGCTCAAGCCGGTTCTGCCGAAGCTTGCCGAAGGCGTCGAAGCGTTCCTCGGCATCGAGCCGCTCAAGTGGTCCGACGCAACGGTGCCGCTCAGCCCGGCGCGCGCGATCAACGCATACAGGCATCTGATGACGCGCGTCGATCCGAAGCAGATCGAGGCGCTGCTGGAGGCGAATCGCGACTCGCTGCAAGCCACGGAATCCGGCACGCCGACCGCGGATGAAAAGGCCAAAGCCAAAGCGAAGGCAAAGGCCGCGGCGTCGAACGGCAAGTCGGAGAACAAGGCTGACGCGGAAGAATCGCCGTTCATCTCGATCGACGATTTCGCGAAAATCGATCTGCGGATTGCGAAGATCGTCGACTGCCGCGCGGTCGACGGATCGGACAAGCTGCTGCAACTGACACTCGACGTCGGCGAAGAGAAAACCCGCAACGTGTTTTCGGGGATCAAGTCGGCGTATCAGCCGGAGCAGCTCGTCGGCAAGTTGACCGTGATGGTCGCCAATCTCGCGCCGCGCAAGATGAAGTTCGGTCTGTCGGAAGGTATGGTGCTCGCGGCATCGGCGGCTGACGAGAAAGCCGAACCGGGCATCTACGTGCTCGAACCGGGCAGCGGTGCAAAACCCGGCATGCGCGTGAAATAACCAGCGAAGTAATTCGTGAAGTAACCCGCATTGAAGGCGTGCCGGCCCGGCGCCTTCGGCTCATCAAAAAGCACGTCCGCGGACGTGCTTTTTGATTTTCCGCTCACCAGTTGACCCGGTCGAAGCGCCGCGTGTAGAAGAGTTCGACGCCCTCGAACGTGCCGCCGTACGCGGCAACCGACCAGTAGCGTGTCAGGTTCACGGTCGCCTTGATCGCGTTGCTCGCGGTCTGCAATCCCTGTTCGTAGCCGATCACGAGCCATTCGTTGATCGCCTTCGACACCATCACCACTTCGGGGTCCGTCAGGCCGACATCGCTGCGCCCGATCGAGAACTCGTCGAGCCCGAGCGTGTTGGCGATCTTCTTGCCGCTCGCGCTGCCAAGCAGCGCGAGCGCGGTCGTCATCGTGCTCTGCTGCCCGAGGTTGTTACCCTGATCGGTGCCGTGACCGAACAGCAGCCACGAGAGCTTTTCGTTATCCGCCACGTTCGGCTCGGACACGAGCTTCACGACCGGCGACTGGATCGTGCCGGTCACCTGCACACCCGCCTCGACCTGCTGGTTGCGGCGCATCGCGAGAATGTTGATGCCCGGATTCGCCACCGGCCCGTTGAACGTGAAGAAGCCGTTTTCAATGCCGAGCTTGCGGCCGAACGTGGTGTAGGTCGATCCTTCGGTGACGCGCACGTTGCCCACCGCGCGCAGCGGCAGGTTCGGCGCGCTCATCGCGGTAATCGTGCCGCGCAGGCCCAGATCGGCGCCCTGCCCGCGGAAACGGAAACTGTTGCCAAGGTTGATGTCGATGTTCGCGCGCGGCGCGAACGGCCCGATGGGCTTGTCGCTGCCCTCCACCGTCGGCTGCTTCTCGCCGCGCACCGTGCCATCCGGACGCACGATCACCACATCGTCACCGAGCTTCGGCGCCGACTGTTCCGGCAGGTCGAAGAGCGCGTGGTCGACGTTGAACTTGCCGTCGATCGCAAGCCCGCCGAGCGGCCCGGCGCTCGCGACGCTCGCATTGCCCGACAGTGACAGTTCACGATCCGGCGAGGCAAACAGTTCGAGCTTGTCGGCGACGATGCTCGCCTTGACGTCCGGGTCCGGGCCGCCGAGCTTGACCTGACCGGTGGCGCGCAGCGTGCCGCTTGCGCCGTGAAACTCGACCTGCTGAAAGTCGACGAGATTGTCGGACAGCGCAATGCGGATCGTGCCGTCCTTCAGCTGCACGCCCTGGTCGACGAGCGTGGCCGAGAGCCCGTCGCCGATCAGCGAGCCCGACAGGTTCGGCTTCGCGGCGGTGCCGGCGAGCGCGAGCTTCAGTGCGAGATGTCCGTCGAGCAGATAGCTCGGGCCGAACAGGCCGCCAGTCGTTTTCAGCGACGGTACGTTCGCGACCACGTTGCCCGTCAGCGGCGCTTCTTCACCGACCGTCAGCATGCCGTCCTGCATGACGAGTGTCGTGTGGGCGTCGGCGTCGATCACGCCAAGCCGGTTCGCCTGCGCATGCACGGTCGCGTTCAGACGGTTGCCGCCGCTGAAATCGGCGCGCGCCGCAATGTCCGTAATGCCGAGCGATGCCAGACCGCGCCCGACCTCGACCGTGATATCGCCCGTGCGACGCTTCAGCTGGATGTGGCCCGTGGCCGTCTCGCCGAGCGAAAAGTCCCAGTCGCCGTCGAAGACCAGATCGGTTTTGACAACCGGCGCCGTGCCGGTCATTTCCTGCCGCAGTTCCTGCAACCGCGGCACCGAGATGTTGGTGACCGCGCCTGCCGAGCGGATCCGGCCGTGATCGAAGGCAAAGGATTTCAGATCGAGCACCGCGGTTTCGAGCGTCAGATGCGTCGAACCCAACGTCACGCGGCTCGGGGCGACGCTCACCGTCAGCGGTGATTCGAGATTGAGCGACGGCGTGCCGCGGTTCTGCAGACGCGTCACCGTGCCGTCCCAGTGCGTGCCGTCGCGCGCGTCCGTCAGATGGCCGCTGGCGGCAAGGGTCAGGTCTACCGAACGCTCCCGGACCTTGCCGGTCGCTTCGGCGTCGAGCGTATGGTTCGCACGCGTGCCGCGCAGATGCGCGTTGAGCGTCGCCAGTTCCACGCCTTCGGTCGAGAGATTGCGCGCGTCAGTCGTGAAGACGAGCGCGCCGTTCGCGCCGTCGCGCAACTCGGCGTGGCCTTCCGCGTGGCCGAGCCGGTTCGCGCCGAACGCTACGTTGTCGGCCTTGTAGTTCAGCACGACGTCCGGATGGGCGAACGAACCGGTGACGTCGCCGTCCGCCGCGACAAAGCCCGCGATGCCAAAACCGAGCCGCTCCAGTTGCGGCGCGTCGACCCGGAACCGCAGACGGTCGCCGCGCGCGCCGAAACTGCCCTGCAGATCGACGTCGTTACCCGCGATCGAGAGGCTCGCCTTGCTCGGCAGGATGCGCGAGCCGGCGAGCTGGATCGTACCGTTGCCTGTCAGCGGCAGGTCGTCATAGACGCTCGGACCAAGCCGGAATTCGGCCTTCGTGGTGAACGTCGGGCCCAGCACGCCGGCCGCCGTGATCGCACCGTTGACGCGCGCCTCGATCCGGCGTTTCGCGGGCGCAGGATGTTTTGCGACGGGTTTCTGGGGGGCGGTGGCGCTCGCCGCCGAAGCAGTGGTGGCGTTGGTGCCCCTCGCTGGCTTCCCGCCCTTTGCAGCTGAAGCTGAAGCCGAAGCCGGGGCCCGGGCCGGCATCCGGGAAGTCAGCAGCAGCGGATCGAAGTCGGTCAGCGTCGCCTTCAGGTTGTAGGTGGAATTCGCGTCGTGCTTGATGGCGCCGCCCAGATCGATGCGGCCCTTGCCGGCCGTCAGCCTGACGTCGCTCAGGCTCATGCGCGCCGGATCGAACGTCACCTTGCCCTGCGCACGAAGCGCCGCCTTCGGATCGGTGAGATCGAGCGTGATGCTCTGGATGTCGTCGTTCAGGCGGATGCCGACCGGCCCGGACAACTGCGTCGGCATGACACTCGCTTCGATCGCATTCAGATCGAGACCCGAGACGTGCAGGTCGAACTGGCCGTGCTTGCCGGCGAGCGCGCCGCCGCCGGTGACCATCGCGTTTTTCACGAGCCGCACGTTCAGGTTCGAGATGCGCTGCGTGTGGGCGTCGAGTCGCACGTCGGCGCGGGCGTCGATGAGGGGCAGCAGTTTCTGGTCGATACCGCCGGGCTTCGCATTGACAATCGAGATCGACCCCGCGACCGCGAAACCAGGCTTTTCCGCAGCCTGCGCGGCGCCGCTCGCGGCCTCGTCGGGTGCGGAAGCTGGCGGAGTCCCGCTCGTTACGCTCACCGCGCTTGCCGGACGACCCGCGACGCCCGCGCCCGGCACACCCGCGCTGCTGGCCGCGCGTACCGACGAAGCAGCCTCAGGCGCAAACACCATCGTCGAGCCGTCGCCGGCCTCGACCGGCTGCAACTCGGCGCGCACCGCCAGGTCGGCGAACGGCGCGCCCGGCGCAAACGCCTGCGGATTCACGTGATCGAACGTCAGCGTCGCGCGCCGGACCGGCACGGCGGCAAACGGCGTCGCCTCGACGTGCGCGTGGCCCGAAAGCTTCATGCCGCTGGCGTCGAGCTCGGCGACGAGCGTCTCCAGCGATCCCGTCAGATGGCCGCCGACCTGCACCGCTTCGTCGTTGACCTTGCCGGAATAACCGGCCTCGCCCGTCAGCGCAAACGGCTTGACGCCATCCAGCTTCACCGACGCCGTCACCGCGCCGAACGGCGTATCGAGGCGGTCGATCGCGGCTTCGTGGTGGCGGCCGTCGCTGCGCCCGTGAAACACGAAACGCGAGAATTCGGTCGTCGATCCGCCCTGTCGCAGCAGCAGTCCGTCCACCCGCAGATCGCGCACATCGAGTTGCAACGGCAGGCGCAGATCCTGCGGCAGCGTCAACGGGCCCGAGCTGGACGTCGAAGGGGCGACGCGCGCGTCGATCGTGCCGATGTGCAGATAGTCGATCGAAAAGCGCCACGGCTTGTCGGTCAGCGCCCAGCGACCGTCGATGCGGTCGATCCTGATATCGGTGCCGCTGCCGTCGAGGCTGCGCCATTGCAACCGATGCAGCCGCAAACCGGTGGCGACCGTGCCGCCGTCGAGCGTGCCGGTGAGCCGGCCGTCCAGCATCCTGACCGCCAGGTGCCAGGCGTATGCCGTGCCGCGCTCGGTCGTGAGCGTGCCGTACAGCAGCCCTGCGACCAGCGCGACGAGTACCACCGGCACCGTGGCCGCCCACACGAGCGTAATCCACAGCCGGCGACGCCGGCGCGGACGCACGGGCGGCGGCGCGGCTCCATCGGGACCCCCGGGGCCGCCGGGCGTGGTGTCGCCGGGCTGGTCGGGTGGCGGGTTGGCGGGCGTATCCGTCGTCATGAATAAAATCAGAAAGCGATGCCGAGCGTCAGATACGGACGCACGCTGTGATTACGAATGCCGTACGCGAGGTCGACGTCCACCGGGCCGACCGGGCTGCGCCAGCGCGCACCCACGCCGACGCCCGGATAGAACACGCGTTCGCCCCAGGTATCGGTGGCCGTGCCGATGTCGAAGAACGCCGCGGCGCCCCAGTCGTGATTGAACCAGTGCTGGTATTCGCTCGTCGCCGTGACGACGTATTTGGTCGGCAGGATCGAGCCGTCGACGTTGTTACCGATGCTCTGAAAGCCGTAGCCGCGTACCGAATTCGAGCCGCCCGCGCGGAACAGCAGCGACGCCGGAATCCCGCTCGACGAGCCGCTCGTGAACACACCGCCCAGTTCCGCGCGAAACAGCACGAGGTCGCGCTTGCCGACCGGCACATACTGCTGGCCGCGCGCGTAGCCGCGCACGAAGCTCTGGTCGGTCAGCACGTGCTTGACAGCGAAGCCGGCCTCGACGTGAATCAGGTTGCCCGAGCGCGGGAAAAGCGGGTCGTCGGTATTGCGGCGCGTCCATGACCAGGTCGGCACGAGCGCACGGCTCGTCGTGGGCGGCCCGACGTTCTGCAGCAGCCGGTCCTGGTAGTAGAGGATCGAATATGAGTAGTCGATGAACTGCGAGGTTCGTGCCCGCTGTACGCCGGCGCGCGCGCTGTAGATGCGCGTATCCGACACGTCGGTGGTCGTATAGGACGCGAGCACGCTGTTCACCCAGCCACGCTGGCCGGGCGGCATCGCCAGCTGAACCTGGCCGTACTTCTGGATCTGGTCGATCCGGCCGTCCACGGTGAACGGATACGCCGCGCCGAACGTGTCGAGATACGAATACGATCCCTGGACTCGCGGGCCGTTGTCGGTCGAATACCCGACGCCGCCGCGAATGCTGTTGTACGGATATTCGCTGACCTTGACGTGGATGGGCGTTTCGAGCGGCTTCGCCGTATCGCTGTCGGTGTCGATGGCGACGCTCGCGTAATACGGCGTGTTCTGCAACTGGCGCTGGAGTTCGACGATGCGCTGCTCGTCGTAGATATCGCCGGCCGTGATCGGGTTCACGTTCTCCACGATCTGCCCGGGATAGCGGCGCGTGCCGGAGACATCGAGCTTGCCCATCGTGAACGTCGGGCCGCTGTCGAACGTGACGCTCAATTTCGCCTCGTGCGTGCGCGGATCGATGCGTGCCTCGGAATGGTAGATCTTCGCACCCAGATAACGGCGCGCCTGCAGTGCTTTCAGCGAAGCGTTCTTCGCGCCGTCCCAGTCGCCCTGCGAAAACGGGTCGCCCTCGTGCAGCGAAAACGCGAAGCGCGCCGCGTTTGCCTGCGCCGGGTCTTCGGTCAGCACGGGCCCGCGAAACGACAGTGAAATCGAAGAGATCGTGGTCATCGGCCCGGGATCGACACTCACCGTGACCTCCCGCTTGCCCTCGACCGTGCGGACGTCCGTGCGCACGACCGGCGAAAAATAGCCCTGCGTCGCCGTGAGGTCGCGCACCTGCTGCGGCGTCGCGGTGACGAGGAAGTCGAACTGGTCGTCGCTGATGTCCTCGCGTTTCGCGAAGCGCGCGATATCGAGATGCTCTTCCAGCAGCTTGCGCAGCGCGCGCGGCGAGGTTTCGATGTCGACCTTGTAGGAGGGCGCCGTGCGCGCCTGCGCGTGGCCGGCACTCAGGGCACAGACGAACGCAAGGAAGCTGAAGACGAGCCACACCCTGAGCGTGCGCGCCTTCAGGCGCGCGGCGTCCATGCGCCCCACACCAGTTGCTGCACGCGACACGCGCGACGGTTCGATCACACACCCCGCCAAACAGGACCTCCGGCCATTATTGATTGTTTCCGCCCGGCGCCGCGCAGGCGGACCGCAACGCGCTATTTGACCACATCGGCACGGCACGGCGATCTCAAATGAATCCTTTGAGCGGAACCGCCAGAACTGCCCCGCCCGCCCGCCTGGCCGGGCGCCGCAGCCCTCGTGCAGCTGGCAGCGCCCGCGCTTCGACGCCGCGGCGGCAGGAATGTTCCGGGACTTTTCGACCGGACCGGGCGCTTGCGGTAAAATTACCGTCGACACCGGCTGGCGCCCTGGGCGACGGTCGCATTCATCTCTCACGGACGTCGAACCATGTATCAATCGGATATCACGCAATTCCTGAATCAGCTGAAGCAGCAAAAGCCTGCTCTGGAAGCAGAACAGCGCCGCGGCCGTTCGCTGCTGTGGGACAAACAGCCGATCGATCTGGACGAGCGCGCCAAACAACAATCGTCGCGCGTTGAACAGACGCCTTACGTCTATTACCAGAACTTCTGAGCGTGACGACTGCCGACGAGGCCCGCGCCGCATCGGGACGTCCCGACGCAGCGCTCGCCGCGCCCGCGACCGATTCGACGCCTGATACCGTCGACGGTATCGCTTTCGCGCGCCTGTACGGCGAGCCGCTCTTCAAGCTGCCGACGGACCTGTACATCCCGCCGGACGCGCTCGAAGTCTTTCTCGAAACGTTCGAAGGCCCGCTGGATCTGCTGCTCTACCTGATCCGCAAGCAGAACTTCAACGTACTCGACATTCCGATGGCCGACGTCACCACCCAGTATCTGGGCTACGTCGACCAGTTGCGCAAGACGAATCTCGAACTCGCCGCCGAGTATCTGCTGATGGCCGCGATGCTGATCGAGATCAAATCGCGCATGCTGCTGCCGGTGAAGAAGGCGGACACCGGCGACGAAGTCGAGGATCCACGCGCCGAACTCGTGCGCCGGCTGCTGGAATACGAGCAGATGAAGCTCGCCGCGCAACGTCTCGACCAGTTGCCGCAACTCGGGCGCGATTTCCTGCGCGCCGAGGTGTACATCGAGCAGAGCATCACACCGCGCTTTCCCGACGTGAATTCCGACGACCTGCGCGCCGCGTGGGCCGACGTGATCAAGCGGGCGAGGCTCGTGCAGCATCACCGTATCTCGCGCGAGGAACTCTCGGTGCGCGAGCACATGAGCACGATCCTGCGGCGCCTGCAGAACGCACGGTTCATGGAGTTTTCCGACCTGTTCGACACCACGCGCGGCGTGCCGGTCGTGGTGGTGAACTTCATCGCGATGCTTGAGCTCTCGCGAGAATCGCTGATCGACATCACCCAGGCCGAGCCGTTCGCACCGATCTACGTGCGCCTCGCCTACCTGCCTGCATGAGGCTCGCCTCGTGAACACCCGGCGATTCGCCGACGGGGCACCCTCTTTCGCCTGAAAAATCCGCAAGGAACCCGCGACCGATCATGAAAGTCATCAGCTCGATCCACGAATTGCGCGACCAGTTGCGCGGCCAGAACCGCACTGCCTTCGTGCCGACGATGGGCAACCTGCACGAAGGCCATCTCTCGCTGATGCGCCTCGCGCGCCAGCACGGCGATCCGGTGGTCGCGAGTATCTTCGTGAACCGGCTGCAGTTCGGCCCGAACGAGGACTTCGACAAATATCCGCGCACGCTCGAAGCCGACATCGAAAAGCTGCAGAAGGAAAACGTCTACGTGCTGTTCGCGCCGACGGAGCGGGATCTGTATCCGCAGCCGCAGGAATATCGCGTGCATCCGCCGCACGATCTCGGCGACATCCTCGAGGGCGAATTCCGGCCAGGCTTCTTCCAGGGCGTGTGTACCGTCGTGATGAAGCTGATGTCGTGCGTGCAGCCGCGCGTCGCGGTGTTCGGCAAGAAGGATTACCAGCAGTTGATGATCGTCCGGCAGATGTGCAACCAGTTCGCGCTACCCACCGACATCATCGCCGCGGAAACCGTGCGCGACGCCGACGGCCTCGCGCTCAGCTCGCGCAACCGCTTCCTGCAGGCCGCCGAGCGCGCCGAGGCGCCGCGCCTTGCGGCCGAACTGAACCGCGTGCGCGACGCCGTGCTGGCGGGCAACCGCGATTTCGCGCAGATCGAGGCCGCCGCGATGGCCGCACTCGCCGCGCGCGGCTGGCAACCGGACTACGTCGCGGTGCGCAAGCGGGTGAACCTGCTTCCCCCGACCGCGCAGGATATCGACGAGCCGCTCGTCGTGCTCACGGCCGCGAAACTGGGCGCGACGCGCCTGATCGACAACCTCGAAATCTGACGCCGGCGGCTACCGGACGCATCGCGTCACCCGTTCAGCGCACATTCCACGCACATTCAGGGTACTTAAGGAAAGAAACGGTCATGCAACGCCATATGCTGAAGTCGAAGATCCACCGCGCGGCGGTCACGCACTGCGAACTGCATTACGAGGGTTCGTGCGCGATCGACGAAAACCTGCTCGAAGCGGCGAACATCCTCGAGAACGAGCGGATCGATATCTGGAACATCAACAATGGCGAACGTTTCTCGACGTACGCGATCAAGGGCGAACGCGGCAGCGGCATGATCTCGCTGAACGGGTCGGCGGCACGGCGCGCGCAGCTGGGCGATCTCGTCATCATCGCGGCGTTCGCGACGGTCGACGAAGCCGAGCTCAAGGCGGGCTGGAAGCCGGATCTGGTCTTCGTCGACGAGCACAACCGGATCAAGGGCAGCCGGGATCACGTGCCGACGCAGAGCTGGACCTGAGCCGCACACAGCCTGCCGTGCCGTTCATCCGGCCCGGCCCCGGATGCAAAAAAAGTGCAGCGTGAACACGTTGCGCTTTCCTGTTTCTGGCCGGAGAAAACCGGCTCAAGGCCGCGTCAGTACAACACCATCTGCGTACAGCGGAACAGGGCCATCACCTTGCCATTGGGCGCAAAAACCTTCGCGTCCCAGATCTGCGTGCTGCGGCCCAGATGCACGCCGGTCGCCTCGGCTCTGACAACCCCTTCGATCGCCGTGCCCAGAAAATTGCTCTTCAGTTCGATCGTCGTGAAATTCACCGCCTTGTCGGGCAGATGGGCGAGACACGCATAACCGCAGGCCGTATCGGCCAGCGCGATCACCGAGGCCGCGTGCAGGAAGCCGTTCGGCGCGAGCAGATCGCCGCGCACCGTGAGTTCGCCGACGAGCGCCCCCTGTTCGAGCGAGACGACGCGAAACCCGAGCAGATCGGGCAACGTCCCTTTTTGCCGTTCACGCAGGTGTTCAATCGTATATTCCGGGCGAAGCATGCTCATAAGGTTCGAACCTCAACGGAAAAGATAAAAAGACGGAACGGCCTGGACAAAGACTTCGAAGCGACCGGATTTGCCGATATTATCAACGCCTGAACGCAATCGACTGCAAAACGAAAGACAGGCACGGTAAACCGGCTGGCGCGGCCGGCCTTCTTCCCGGGAGAATTCATGACGGTCATCGTAGTGGCGAATCCGAAGGGCGGCGTCGGCAAAAGCACGCTCTCTACCAATCTGGCAGGTTTTTTTGCGGCATCCGGCGAGTGGGTCGCGCTCGCGGACCTGGACAAACAGCATTCCTCGCACGCCTGGCTCGACTTGCGACCCGGCACGCTGCCCGCCATCGAACGGTGGGAAATCGATCACGACACCCCGGTGAAACCGCCCAAAGGTCTTGAACACGCGATCATCGATACCCCGGCCGGCCTGCACGGCAATCGCATGAACGCCGCGCTGGAACTCGCGGACAAGATCATCGTGCCGCTCCAGCCATCCATTTTCGATATTCTCGCGACACAGGAATTCCTGGAGCGGCTCGCGAAAGAGAAGGCCATCCGCAAAGGCAACATCGAAGTCGGCGTCGTCGGCATGCGGGTCGACGCGCGCACGCGCTCGGCCGACCAGCTGCATCGTTTCGTCGAAGGCCTGAAGCTGCCGGTGCTGGGCTATCTGCGCGATACGCAGAACTACGTCCAGCTGGCCGCGCACGGGTTGACGCTGTGGGATGTCGCCAAAAGCCGCGTCGAGAAAGATCTCGAACAGTGGCAACCCATCATCGAATGGACCAACGGCAAGGGTTGAACATCACGTTCAGCCGCTCGTCACCCCTGAAACAACCGCACATGCGACCTGTGCCGCCCCGCGAGACGGGGCGGCACGATCGGGCCGATCATCCAGCGCGCCAGGGGCAGCAACCTGTCGCACCGGACATCGCGCCCAGAAGCATCAAACGCCAACAGTCTGCCGCGATGCCCGCGCCGCGCCAACAGCGTAGAGCCCGCCGCCCAGCAACCCCTGCACGACCAGCGCGATCGCCCAGAACGCCGGGTATTCCCAGCCGCCGCTCGGCGACGTGAAGCTCCATCCGTTGTGCAGATGAACCGACATCGCGCCCAGCATGAACGGCAGCAGTACAAGCGCGACCCAGCGCACCTGGAAGCCCAGCAGCAGCGCGATACCGCCGGCGAGTTCGACGAACGCCGTCACATACGCGAGCCATCCCGGCAGCCCGACGGACACAAAAAACGCGGCTGCGCCAGGCAGCGTGAAGACGAGAATCTTTTGCAGGCTGTGGGCGAGATACAGCACGCCCAGGGTCAGCCGCAGGATCGTGGCGGCTGCATCGGCGTTACGGGTCGAATTCATGTCCGGCTCCTCAAAGGGTTGAACTGACAGCGCGAGGCGCGCCATCGATGGAGCAGACTGTATTCGAACCCGTGAGGATGAAAAACCGCCAGAAAGGCTTAGATTATTTCCTTTCAGGTGTTAATCGGTTAATTCGCTAATCCACTGTGCCAGCTGAGCGCGCCGAACAGCTTCGGCAGATCGAGGTGTGCCGCCAGGGTGTCGGCGAGGCGATCGAGCGACGCCTCGCGTAGCGCCGGATAGTCGAGATGCCGCGCGTCGGCGAGGCCGGCCCACGCGAGCATCGCGTGGCACGCCTGCGGCGTATCGAAGAGCCCGTGCAGGTAGGTGGCGAAAATCTGCCCATCGCTGGAAATCGCGCCGTCGGGGCGCGTCGCCACCGGTTCATCCCCAGCCAGAAGCAGCGCGGGCCGCGCGAGCGCCGGCCCTTCCGTCTCGCCCATGTGGATTTCGTAGCCCTTCACCGTGGCCGGATCGCCCAGCGCGAGGCGGCCCGTCGCGTTCTTCAGCGTCTTCGCCTGTGTGAGCGTCGTCGAATAGTCAAGCCAGCCGAACCCGGCGACGCTCCCCGGCGCGCCTTCGACGCCATGCGGGTCCGCCACTTCGCGCCCCAGCATCTGCATGCCTCCGCAGATGCCGATCACACGCCCCCCGTAACGCAGATGGCGACGCAACGCTTCCTCCCAGCCCTGGCCGCGCAGCCACGCGAGATCGGCCTGCACGTTCTTCGAGCCGGGCAGGATCACGAGGTCCGCCGGCGGCGGCGCCGTGCCGGTCCGTACGTAGCTGAATTCCACCTGCGGATGGGCGCGCAGCGCGTCGAAATCGGTGTGGTTGCTGATATGCGGCAACGCCGGCACGACGACGCGCAATACCGGCGCGCCATCGGCCGCATGGGCGGTGTGCGGATCGCGCGGCAGCATATCCTCGGCATCGAGCGTAAGGCCGTGCAGATACGGCACGACGCCGAGCACCGGTTTGCCGGTCTTCGCTTCGAGCCAGTCGAGCCCGGGCTTCAGCAGTCCGATGTCGCCGCGAAACCGGTTGATGATGAAACCGCGCACCCTTGCCTGCTCGCCCGGCGAGAGGCATGCGAGCGTGCCCGTCAGATGCGCGAACACGCCGCCGCGATCGATATCCGCGACCAGCACGACCGGACAGTCCACCGCCTCGGCGAAACCCATGTTCGCGATGTCGCGATCGCGCAGGTTCACTTCCGCCGGGCTGCCCGCGCCTTCGACGAAGATCGTGTCGTACGCCGCCTGCAGGCGCGCATACGATTCCAGCACGGCTTCGAACGCGACCGGCTTGTAGTCGTGATACGCCCGCGCGTCGAGATTCATGCGCGCCTTGCCGTGGATGATCACCTGCGCGCCGCGGTCGCTCGTCGGCTTGAGGAGCACGGGGTTCAGGTCGGTGTGCGCATCGATGCCGGCGGCGAGCGCCTGTAACGCCTGCGCGCGCCCGATCTCGCCGCCATCGACCGTCACGGCGCTGTTGAGCGCCATGTTCTGCGGCTTGA
The DNA here is from genome assembly GCF_907164545.1 of Paraburkholderia gardini. Lineage (NCBI taxonomy): Bacteria > Pseudomonadati > Pseudomonadota > Betaproteobacteria > Burkholderiales > Burkholderiaceae > Paraburkholderia > Paraburkholderia gardini. The sequence goes on from NZ_CAJQZB010000011.1 coordinate 128,423, forward strand.
ACGGCGCGACCCGCACGCCCGCGCGACGCGCAAGCCGGCACAACCCCGCGACGAGCGTGCTTTTGCCCGCATCGGATGTCGTACCCTGGATCATCAGCGTGCCACGCGGCACGTGGACGTTCATGCGCACATTTTCACGCGCGTCCGGATCGGGCGAAGATGCGGAAGATGTCGAGGAAGGCGGGGGCGATGAAGAAGTCGTCACGAAAGAATCGCAGGGCGGCGGCAAGAGGAGCCCGCATTATCGCCCGCGAGGGAACACGCCGGTAGCCGGTACAATCACGCGATGATTCCCCGCGACCTCACCTTCGTTCTCGGCGGCGCCCGCTCGGGCAAGAGCCTGCATGCCGAACGGCTCGCCAGCGAAAGCGGCTTGCCGGTCACCTATATCGCCACCGCGCGCGTCGCGGACGACGAATTCGCCGAACGTGTCGCGCATCATCGCGAACGGCGTCCGTCGCACTGGAAGTTGCACGAGGCGCCGCTCGATCTCGCGGGTGCGGTCGCCGCAATCGACGCGCCCGGCCATTGCATCCTGATCGACTGCCTGACGCTGTGGCTCGCCAATCTCCTCTGCCCGGCCGGCGACGCGCCGCCGGCCGGTGAACCTCAAACGCTGCTGTCCGCGTTCGAAGCGGCGCTGGTTTCGGCGCGCGGCAAGATCATCGTCGTCAGCAATGAAATCGGGCTGGGCGTCGTGCCGCTGGGCGCGGCGACGCGTCTTTACGTCGACGAACTCGGCCGCCTGAACCAGCGCATCGCCGCGTTGAGCACGCAGGTCACGATGATGGTCGCGGGCCTGCCGCTCGCGCTCAAGACACCGGCCGCCGCATGATCCTCACGATGCCGCTCATCGCCACGCTCGCGACGGCCTCGGTGATCGTCGATCGCTGGATTGGCGAGCCGCGTACCGCGCATCCGCTCGTCGCGTTCGGCAAGCTCGCCGCCGCGATCGAGACGCGCCTGAACACGGGCGTGCGCGCGCGGCTGATGGGCATCGTCGCGTGGCTCCTCGCGGTCGCGCCGCCGGTTGCGATTGCCGCGTGGCTCGTCGCCGTGCTGCCGTTCCTGTATGCGTGCGCGCTGCACGTCGCGCTGTTGTGGTTCGCGCTCGGCGCGCGCAGCCTGCACGATCACATCGCGCCGATCGCGCGCGCGCTCGTCAGGCGCGATCTGGCACAGGCGCGCATGCTGACCTCGCGCATCGTGTCGCGCGAGACGGCCCACGCCGATGAAGCCGCGCTTTCCCGGGCCGCCGTCGAATCAGCGCTCGAGAACGGCAACGACGCGATCTTCGGCGCGCTCTTCTGGTTCGCGCTGCTCGGCGGACCGGGCGCGCTGGCGTTTCGTCTCGCCAACACGCTCGACGCGATGTGGGGTTACCGCACGCCGCGTTATCTGCGTTTCGGCTGGGCCGCCGCGCGCTTCGACGATGTGCTCAACTGGATTCCCGCGCGTCTCACCGCCGCGAGTTACGCGCTGCTCGGCGATACGCGCAACGCACTGCGCTGCTGGCGCGAACAGGCGCCGCGCTGGGACAGTCCGAACGCGGGGCCGGTCATGGCATCGGGGGCCGGCAGCCTGAACGTGCAACTCGGCGGACCGGCGGTGTATCACGGCGCGATCGAGCAACGTCCGATGCTCGGCATGGGCCGCACCGCGACCGCGCAGCATGTGATGGCGGCGCTGACGCTCGTCGAGCGCAGCGTGTTCCTGTGGCTCGCCGTACTGATCGTACTGGCGCTCCTAAGCGTGCCATTCAATGTCTGACGCCATCGTTCACGGCGGCAACCTGCACGAAGCGGCGCGCCGCCATGGCATCCCGTACGAAGACTGGCTCGATCTGTCGACCGGCATCAATCCGCACGGTTATCCGGTGCCACCGGTGCCCGCCGATGCATGGCGGCGTCTGCCCGACGAAGGCGACGGCTACGCCGCGTGCGCCGCGCGCTACTACGGCGCGCCGGATGCCGCGCACGTGCTGCCGGTCGCGGGCAGCCAGGCGGCGATCCGCGCGCTGCCCGCGCTGTTGCCCCAAGGCACCGTCGGCATCGCGCCGCTGACGTATGGCGAATACGCGCCGGCGTTCGAACGCGCCGGTCATCGCGTGATGCCGCTCGACGTGACCGGCGCAACACTGCCCGATGCGATGACACATGCCGTAGTCGTCAATCCGAACAATCCGACTGCGCAACACGTGAGCGCCGCGACGCTGCATCGATGGCATGCGCAGTTGTCGGCGCGCGGCGGCACATTGATCGTCGACGAGGCGTTTGCCGACACGATGCCGTCCGGCTCGCTTGCGGGGTCGACGGATCGTGCGGGACTGGTCGTGTTCCGCTCGCCAGGCAAATTCTTCGGACTTGCCGGCGCGCGCGCGGGCTTCGTGCTGGCCGTGCCCGCGCTGCTCGCGTCGTTGCGCGAAACGCTTGGCGCGTGGACCGTGAGCGGCCCCGCGCGCCACGCCGTCACGGCAGCGTTCAACGATGCCGGATGGCAACGCACGATGCGCGCGCAACTCGATGACGACAGCGCGCGTCTCGCCGCGCTCCTCGACGCGCACCGGCTGCCGCTCAGTCGCACGCCGCTCTTCGCGTGGACACCGGACACGCGTGCCGCCGCGCTGCACCACGCGCTCGCGCAACGCGGAATCTGGACGCGCTTTTTTCCGGCACCGGCGAGCGTGCGCTTCGGTCTGCCCGCAACGGACGCGCAATGGTCGCGTCTCGAACAGGGCTTGAAGGACAGCATGCACGCGATCGGGACCGCGCCCCTCTCCTCCTTCGACGATCGATGACGCAACGCCTCGCTTCTGTTGTCCTTTCCGCTCTCGCTGCCTGCGCGTTTTCAGCAAGCGCGTTCGCGATCACCGTCACCGACGATTCCGGTGCCGCCGTTACCCTCGCCGCCCCCGCGCAACGCGTGATCAGCCTTGCGCCTCATGTCACCGAGTTGCTGTATGCGGCGGGCGGCGGTGCGAAAATCGTCGGCGCGGTGACGTACAGCGACTATCCGCCCGCAGCGAAACAGTTGCCACGCGTCGGCGACAACAAGGCGCTCGATCTCGAACGTATCGTCGCGCTGAAGCCGGATCTGATCGTCGTGTGGCGTCATGGCAATGCGCAGCGTCAGCTCGACCGTCTGCGCGACCTGCACATTCCGCTCTATTTCAGCGAACCGCATCATCTCGACGACATCGCCGTCACGTTAACGAAGCTCGGTGAGCTGCTCGGTACATCGCCGGTCGCGGACGCCGCCGCGAGTGCGTATCGCAACAGCATCGCGCAACTGCGCGCGCGTTACGCGTCGAGGCCCACTGTGAGCGTGTTTTATCAGGTCTGGGATCAGCCGTTGATGACACTCAACGGCACGCATCTGATCAGTGAAATGATTGCGCTGTGCGGCGGGCGCAATGTGTTCGCGAAACTCGAACCGCTTGTGCCGACCGTTTCGACCGAAGCCGTGCTCGCCGCCAATCCGGAAGCGATCGTGACCGCATCGCCCGGCGCGACGACACCCGACCGGCCGTTGCCGCAACTCGACACATGGCGCGCGTGGCCGGCGCTCGATGCCGTCGCGCACGACAACCTCTTTGCCATCGACGGCGATCTGATCAACCGTCCCGCGCCGCGCATCGCGCAAGGCGCGGCGCTACTCTGCCAGGATCTGGAGACGGCGCGCTCGCATCGAACGGGCAAACCGCAGCGCTAGCGCGCGCCTTTTGCCAGCGGCGTGGATGCGCTCAGACGTTCCAGCGCACGAGCGTCCACGCGGCGCCCGGTTCGCGTCGCCGCAGCCACACCACGCCGGCAAAATCGATCGACCACGAAAGCGTCTGTTCAAGCGATACGCGAAGCGCGAGCGATGTCAGCACACGTATCACGCCCGCATGTGTAACGACTTGCACGCATGCATCGCCAGCTTCGGTTTGCCGCTCATCGAACCATGTCTCCACACGTGCGCTGAACTGCGCGACACTCTCGCCGCCGTGCGCGCGCGCGTGATGCAGATCGGCGGCCCAGTCGTCGAGCAACGCCCGATCGATGTCGTCCCAACGCCGCTGCTCCCACGTGCCGAAGTCCATCTCCTGCAAGCGGGGATCGACGGAAACTTCACGGGCCCATCGCGCGGCCCACGGCGCAGCGATCGAGTGACATCGCGTCAGCGGGCTCGACCACACGCTATCCGGCGCGGGCAGTTCGAGCCGCCTCGCTTCAAGCGCGGCCACGCTCGCAGGGGGCGCGTCGGCGAGCGCCACATCGCTGCGCCCATAACAGACGCCCGCATCGATCGCGACCGCCGGGTGACGGATCAGAATGAGATCCATGCAAGCCCCGTCAGATAGATCGCGATTTCGAAGATCTGCTGCGCGAACCCGAGGCAATCGCCGGTGTATCCACCGATGCGTCGCACGAAGTAACGGCCGAGCGCGAAGCGCAGCACGACCAGCACGACCGCCGCGGCACATCCGGCGCGCCAGTCCGGCCAGAAGAGCCACGGCACGCCAAATATGCTCGCCAGCATCAGCGCGAACGCGCTCATGCGCTGCGCGACCGGCTTCGCCTTGCCTTCGGCGCGCACGTAGTCGAGCGTCGCGAGATAGCTGATCGCGCACGTGCGGCTTGCCGCGTGCGCCGCGATCATCAGCCACGCAGCGCGAAGCGGCGGCAACGCGGCGAGCGTCTGCCATTTGAGCGCGAGCGCGACTACCAGCGCAATCGCGCCGAACGCGCCGATGCGCGAGTCGTGCATGATGCGAAGCACGTCGTCGCGCGTATAGCCGCCGCCGAACGCATCAACGCAATCCGCCAGCCCGTCTTCATGGAACGCGCCGGTGACGAAGAGCGTCGCTGCCATCGAAAGCAGCACGGCCACGCTCACCGGAAACACACGCAGCGCCGCCAGATACACCACCGCGCCGAGCGCGCCGACCAGCGCACCCACCAGCGGAAAATAGCGGGCCGCCGCGTTCAGATAGTGCGGTTCGTAGCCGACCCAGCGCGGCACCGGCACGCGCGTGAAATAGCCGAGCGCGGTGAAAAAGTAACGCAGTTCAGCATGCGGATTCATGTTGGCGTGGCTCAGTGCGTCGGGTTCAGGCGTCGCGGTTCGCGACGCCTGCCGATTCGAAACTCGCCATCTCGTTGACGAACGCCACCGCGGCACGCAACAGCGGCAACGCAAGTGCGGCACCCGTGCCTTCGCCGAGTCGCAGATCGAGCGCGAGTAGCGGCTGCGCATCGAACTGGTCGAGCATGCGCCGATGGCCGGCTTCGTTCGACGCATGCGCGAACACGCAGTAATCGACGACAGCCGGCGCCAGCGCCCGCGCCACCAGCAGCGCCGACGTCGCGATGAAACCGTCGACGAGGATCGTCATGCGTGCCTGCGCCGCCGCCATGAACGCACCGGCCATCATCGCGATTTCGAAACCGCCGAAGGTTGCCAGCACATCGATCGCGGTTTCGGTCTCCGGATGCGCGGCGAGCGCGGCCGCCAGGATGTGGCGCTTTTTCGCGAGGCCGGCGTCGTCGAGCCCCGTGCCGCGCCCGACGCAATCCGCGACCGGCACACCGCTCAGGCGGCTCATGATGCAGGCCGCGGCAGACGTATTCGCGATCCCCATCTCGCCGAAGCCGATCACGTTGGTGCCGAGCGCCGCATGCGCGCGCACGCGTCCGGCGCCCGCGTGCAGCGCGGCGAACGCTTCGTCATGGGTCATCGCGGGTTCATGTGCGAAGTTGCGCGTACCGCGTGCAACCGGAATGTCGATGAGCAGGCCGGACGGCGGCAACGGCGTCGCCACACCCGCGTTGACGATCTCGAGCGTGAGACCCGCGACGCGGCTCAACGCATTGATCGCCGCGCCACCCGCGAGGAAATTCGCCACCATTTGCGCCGTCACCGCCTGCGGATACGGGCTTACGCCTTCGTGCGCGATACCGTGATCGCCCGCGAAGACGATCATCGCCGGACGTTCGATTGAAGGGCGCGTCGTACGCTGGATCATGCCCATCTGACGCGCGAGGCCTTCGAGGCGGCCGAGGCTGCCGGGCGGCTTCGTCTTCGTATCGATGATGCGCTGCAGTTCGGCGCGCAACGTCTGTTCGAGCGGTTCGACAACGGGGAGCGCGGGCGTGGATGAAGTCATGGTTGTCTGTTTGAAAAATGAGAGATATCGCGTTGGGTCGACGGGATCAATGCTTCGTGTTCGCCGTCACGGATCAGGACAAGCGGATAGCCGAACGCGCTGCTCGCGAGCGCCGGCGTGAGTACGTCGCGGACCGGGCCCGCGTGGGCCGTGCCGTTTCCGTCGAGCAGCAGCGCATGCGTGGCAAAGCGGCGCGCGAGGTTGAGATCGTGACACGAGAAAATCACGCTGCGCGGCGAATGCTTCGATGGCTGTGCCCACGTCGTCAGCGCTTCGAGGCAGTCGATCTGATGATGCAGGTCGAGATGCGAAAGCGGTTCGTCGAGCAGCAGCAGCGGCGCGTCCTGACACAGCACCGCCGCCAGCGCCACACGCTGGCGCTCGCCGCCTGAAAGCGACAGCACGTCGCGCGCCTTGAGCAGCGCGAGGCCAAGCGTGTCGAGCGCGGCATGCGCCGCCGCGCGATCTTCGGCACGCTCCCAGCCCCAGCCGTCGAGATGCGGAAAACGGTTGAGCATCACGATCTCGAAGACGCTCGCGCTGAACGCATCGCGCTCGCCTTGCGGCATCAGCGCACGGCGTTGCGCGAGCTTCGCGGGCGACCATGTAGCGACGCGCACGCCATCGAGTTCGACGTGACCACTCGCGGGTTCGAGCAAACCGGCCAGCGCGGAAATCAGCGTGGTCTTTCCAGCGCCGTTCGGACCCGCGATGCACCACACCTCGCCCGGATGAAACGTGTGCGTGAAATCGTCGAGTAACGTGCGTGCGCCGGCACGCAGCGTGACGCGCTGCGCGGACAGTGTCGAAGCGGCAGATGCGTGTGCATTCATCATCGCCGCCTGCGCAACAGCATCCAGAGGAACACCGGCACGCCCGCGAGCGCGGTGATCACGCCGACCGGCAACTGCGCGGGCGCGATGACCGTGCGTGCGACGAGATCGGCGGCCATCACGGCGAGACCGCCTGCAAGCGCGGCGGCCGGCAACAGCATGCGCTGGTCGTTGCCGAACGCGAGCCGCAGCATATGCGGCACGACGAGGCCGACAAAGCCGATCGTGCCGCCCGTCGTCACCGCGGCCGCCGCTGCGAGCGAGGCGACGAGATACACGCGCAGCCGCAGGCGCGTGACCGGCACGCCGAGCGCCTGGGCGGCCGCATCGCCGCGCAGCAGCACGTTCAGCTGCGCCGCGGCCGGCACGATCGCCACCAGGGCGACGACGAGCGCTGCGAGCGCGACCCACGGCATGCCGCCACCGTTCAGGTCGCCGGTCAGCCAGAACAGCATGCCGCGCAGGCGGCTCTCGGGCGCCACGCTCAGCAGCAACGTGATGACCGCGCCCCAACCCGCCGCGATCACCGCGCCCGTCAGCAAAAGACGGGGCGACGAGTCCTGCGGCTCGCCACGCCACAACTCACGTCGCGCGAGACCGAGCACCAGCAGGATCGACGCGAACGCGCCGGCAAACGCGCTGGCGTCGACGATCCACCACGCGCATCCGGCGATCATCGCGACGAGCGCGAAACTCGCGGCGCCGCCCGACACGCCAAGCACATACGGCTCGGCGAGCGGATTGCGCAGCAACACCTGGAGCAGCGCGCCCGCCATCGCGAGCAACGCGCCGCACGCGAAGCCGGCCAGCGCACGCGGCAGACGCAGCGTGCGCACGATCTCGACAGCCAGATCCGGCGATGACGAACCCAGCGAGGCGTTTACGCCCGGATGCCACGGCATCAACGCGCCAACGACACGCAAGGGCCCGAGCGCGACGCTGCCAAGCGCCAGCGACGCCACGAACACGAGCAACGCGAGCACGGCCAGCCCGCACCAGATCGCGAGGGCGCGCCGCGCGCTCATGCCGGCCGGCGGGCGCATCGAGATGCGGTTCATCGCGGCGCGCTCAGACGACATGCCTGCTTACCCCGCGAACCGGCAACGCAGCGCATCTCACTGCTGCTGCCAGCCGAGCGTGAGATACGCACCGCGTCGCGGCGTGTTGTACGTGTAGGCCAGTTCATAGTCCTTGTCGAAGAGATTCTGGATCTGCGCGGCCACATACCACGACTTCGTGATCGCATAACGCGCCGAGAGATTCACGACGCCATAGCCGGCGAGCGTCGTGCCGCTGTCGTTGCGCTCGCCGCTCACGAGCCACTCGCCGCCCACGCGCCAGCCGCCGATACTGCGATTCGCTGAAAACGAAGCGAAGTGACGCGCGCGCCGGTTCAGACCGGTATTCGTGTCTTCGTCGACGGGATTCTGGAACGTGAGCGCCGCGCGCACGTCCGTTCTGCCGACATGGCCGCTCCATGATCCCTCGACGCCCTGCACTTTCGCGCGCCCCACGTTCTGCGCGACGAACTCGCCCGGACTCATCTGCTGATATTCGATCAGGTTCGTGTAGCGCGTCTCGAACGCCGTGAGCTTCATCACGCCCAGCGCGTCCGACGCATACTGCAACGCCGCCTCGACCGAGTGACTGCGCTCCGGCTGGATCGACGGATTGCCGCTATACGGGTAGTACAGGTCGTTGAAGGTCGGCGCGCGAAACGCGTCCGACCAGCTTGCGGTCACCTTCCAGTGTTCCGTGACATCGTATCCGTAGCCGAGATAGTAACTGTTCGCGCCGCCGAAATCGGAGTACTGGTCGCGCCGCACGTTCGCCTGGAACTGGCTGCGGCCAACGCGTCCCGTATAACCCGCGAAGACGGAATTCACGTGACGGTCGGGCGCGCCGTAGTCGTTCGAATCGAGGCTCTGGTCGAGATGCTCGTAGCCTGTCTGGAGCTTTTGCTGCGGCGCGAACGTGAAATCGTTCTGCCACGTGTACTGACGGTTGTCGGTATCGAAGTGATCCGTGTAGACGCCGTTCAGCGCGGTATTGCTGCGGTCGTTGCCGGCAGCGACGATCACGTGCGTCGTCCACCAGTCGGTCACGCGTCCGTTCGCGAACGCCGAAGCGAGCTGGACCTTGCTGTACAGATTGTTGAGATCGGTCGGCACGCCGTACGGATTGTCGAAGCTGTCGTTGCCGTTCGACTGGAGATAACGCACGCCCACGTCCCACCTGTCGTTGAAGCGGTGACGCAGGGACGCCGAGACGCTCTCGTTCAGATAGCCGTTCGCGTTCGGATTGACCGGCGCGAGCGCGGGGTTGATCGATGAAAAGCCGTCGTCCTTCGCGCGTGCAATCGAAACGCTGAAGGTCGTCTTGCCGTCGCTGTCGAGCGCACCATCGACGCCCGCCTGCTGCCGTTGCGTGTGATAGCTGCCGTATTCGACGGAAAAATTGAAGCGCGGGGGATGGTTGCCGCCAGGCTTCGTGAACACCTGCACGACGCCGCCGACCGCGCCCGATCCGTACAGCGCCGACACGTTACCGTTGACCACTTCGACGTGATCGATCTGGTCGAGCGGAAGCTGCTCGATCTGCGCGTTGCCAAGACTCACGGAATCGACGCGCACGCCGTCGATCAACACGAGCGACTGCTGCGCCGATGCGCCCCGCAAAAAGAGGCTCGCCGACGAACCCGGGCCGCCGTTGCGCACGATCTGCGCGCCCGGCGCGAGTTGCAGCAAGCCTGGCAGATCGCGGGCGGTCGTATCGGCGATGTCCTGCTGGTCGAAGTGCGTGGTCTGGGGAATGGCATCCGCGAGCGACTGCGGTCCGCGCGCGGCGGTGACCACGATGGGCGCGAGCGTCGCCTTCGCCGGGGCGGCCCCGGATGCGGGTGTGGGTGTGGAAGCCGTCGCGTCCTGTGCGGGGGACTGCGCGACCGTGCGCGCGGAGGAAGGTGTGTTGTCCGTCTGCGCGGACTGGGCCAGTGCGACGAGCGGCAAGCCGGTCAGGGCGAGCAGCGCCGCGCGGGCGATGGGCGTGTACATCCGGTGAATTCCTGTAGCTGAGGTGCGCGGCCCGCTTCCCCGCAGGCCATTGCGCGACAGGACGACTGTTCGTCGCGAGACAGGCAGCTTGCCGCGCGCGAACGACGCCCTTCCCTCTGGCCGGTATCCGGGCTGGCGACGCGTCGATCCGCCTTCCCACGCATGAATGCGCAGTGGCGCTGCGCGCTTTTTGACGGCGCGTATCGGATCGACTTGCGGGAAATAACGCGGTCGCTTACCGTTGCGGGGGCAGCACAGGTTGACGCGATCGCAATGCCGCGCACCCTGTTTCCCGTTTAACTGCGCGACATGAAAATGCGCGCGGGCACCAAAGTGCCGCAAGTGTAGGAGCGGCCTGCTTTAGCGTCAAGAAAGCGGCGCTCACTGCAATTCGCGTGCGCGCCGATTTATTCGATTATCGTGTTTTGCAGGCATAAAACTCGCATAAAGCGAGGTTGTTACGTCTCGAAACGAGACAATTGTCGGAACCTGCGACATTCCGCGCTAGAATGCCGTGTCTTTAGAGGACGCAGCACATGCTCAACGAACTCGAAACACTCTCACAGAACATTGGCCGGCTGATCGAAATCAGCCAGCGTCATCACGAGGCGCGCCGCGCGCTCGAAGATCAGCTCGCCCAGGCACGCGCGGAATGCGAGGCCACACGCGTTGAACTCGAGCAGACCCGCGAAGAGCGCAACGCGCTGCAGGCGGAGCGCGACACGCTCTCGTCGAAGATCGACGACGCACAGGTCCGCCTGAACGCCATCCTCGAAAAACTCCCGCGCGCGCGATCGCATGCCGAGCCGGACAACCAGCTCGACCTGCTCGCAACCCCGCCGCACGAACATGAGGATCATGACGTGGAAGCCGGCCGCGAAGTCACCCGCCACGGAGAAAACGCATGACCACGAAGCAGATCGAAGTCTCGATTCTCGGCCAGCCGTATCGTCTCGCCTGTTCGCCGGAAACCGAAGCCGCGCTGCTCGAAGCCGTGGCACGCGTCGATGCCGAAATGTCGAAGATCCGTTCGGGCAGCAACGTGCGTGGGCAGGACCGTATCGCGGTGATGGCTGCGCTGTCGCTGGCATCGGAACTGCTTAAGCTGCAAGCCAGCGTGCGGCACGGAGAATCTTTTCCCGCTGAGGAAATCCGGCGTACAATGCACTCAATGAACGAACAGCTGGGCGCAGTCATCCAGCAGTACGGCGTGCAGTAAAATTGCAGTGCCGGAGCAGTACAGGTTTTGCAGTCGATGTTTTTAAAGTCCGGTCATGTGACCGCTCTTCGAGTTCGGCGCGATGTACTTCATGAGGTTGTGGCGCGTCTGGATTCACCTCGTTTTACCTTCCCTGCCTGGTTTGCCAAGGTCATATATTCCTTGAACCAATGCCATGTGCACGGTTGTGGAAATTTGCAGCACGGGCGTGCGCGTCACTCTGTCTGATGTACCCGAAGTGCGGCTAACTGCGACCAATTCTGAACCCCCGGTTCAGGATGCCGGCCTAGCGGCTATGGCGGGGATCTATTCGACGGCATCGGACACTCGTCCGGTGCCGTTTTCATTTGCACCCCTGCTTTCCTCTTTTTCCTCTCTCCACTTCAACGTTCATATCGACTCATGCGCTACTGGCTAATGAAGTCCGAACCGGACGAAGCAAGCATCGATCACCTCGCGGAGGCGCCGCATCACACGTTACCGTGGACAGGCGTGCGCAACTATCAGGCACGCAATTTCATGCGCGACACGATGCAGGTCGGCGACGGTGTGCTGTTCTACCATTCGAGTTGCCCTGAGCCCGGCATCGCGGGCATCGCGGCGGTCGCGTCGACGCCCTACCCCGATCCCACGCAGTTCGACAAAAAGAGCCCGTACTACGATCCGAAATCGGATCATGAAACGCCGCGCTGGGCGCTCGTCGACGTCGTCTTCAAGAAGAAGATCGCGCTGATCCCGCTCGCGACGCTGCGCGAGCATCCCGAGCTCGCAGGCATGCGCGTGCTGGCAAAAGGCAACCGGCTGTCGATTACGCCCGTCACCGAAGCCGAATGGCAGTTCATCACGAAGCATCTGGTGTGAGTGTGTGCTGGCGCGATTTGTGTAATCGGATCTTGCCTGCGGGAACCGTATCGCCTGACAGACGCCTAACAGTTCCGCAAGCGTCGTGCCCGTTCGTGGCATGACGCGGCCGTGAAGGCACTGGATGGCGCACCGGCGCCAGACCCTTCGCGTGCAACCGGCTCAAGAAGGAATTCATCAAATGACCCGAAAAAACGCACTCGCTTTCGCCTTCGCACTGGCGTCCGTCACGCCGCTCGCACTCTCGCTCGCGCCCACCACTGCCTTTGCCCAGACCGCCGTGCAGAATCCGCCGTCGGGCGTGCTGTCGCTGTCCGCGCAGGCAAGCACCGACGTGCCGCAGGATGTCGTCAACATCACGCTCTTCTACGAGCAGGAAGCGGGCGATCCCGGCTCGCTCACCAGCACGCTGAACCAGCGCGCCGATTCGGCGCTGCAAAAAGCTAAAGGTGTCGCGGGCGTAACGGCGCGCACCGGTTCGTTCTCGATCTACCCTTCAACCGATCGCGACGGACGCATTTCCGCGTGGCGCGGCCGCACGGAGGTACAGCTCGAATCGCACGATTTCGCCGCTGCGTCGAAGCTCGCGGGGCAGTTGTCTTCGGTGATGCAGGTCGGCAACGTGTCGTTTTCGCTGTCGCCGGAAGCGCAGCGCGCCGCGGAAAAGAAGCTGACCGGTGAGGCGATCGCGTCGTTCCGGCAGCAGGCGACATCGGCGGCTGAAGCGTTCGGCTACAGCGGCTACACGATTCGCGAAGTCAACGTCGGGCACAACGGCGTGATGCCGCGTCCGATGATGATGATGAGCGCCCGCGCCGATGCGAAGGCCGCCGCGCCGATGCCGCTCGAAGGCGGTACGTCGACGGTGACGGTCAATGTGTCGGGCTCCGTGCAGATGAAGTAACGCGGCCCGCCCGTCCGCCATGTGAAACACCCCGGCATGCCGGGGTGTTTCAGTTTCAGAAAGGTCAGGCAGGCAGAGCCAGCGATACAGCCGTGCCGGTCAGTTCGTGCCCACCGCCGGCTGGCGGCGGCCGCGACGGTATGCCCACAGCAGCATGAGCACGCCCGCGATCACCATCGGCAGCGACAGCCACTGCCCCATCGAAAGCCCCAGCGCCAGCAATCCGAGGAAATCGTCCGGCTCGCGAGCAAACTCGACGGTGAAGCGCGCGAGGCCATATCCGATCAGAAACACCGCGGACGCCGCACCCACCGGCCGCGGCTTGCGCGTGAAGAACCACAGCACGAAGAACAGCACGACGCCTTCCAGCGCGATCTCGTACAGCTGCGACGGGTGACGCGGCAGCATGTGATATTGCGCGAACACATCGGCGAGGTGCCAGCGCGAAGTGAGGTCCGGATGCGCCGCCATCCAGCCCGCATCTTCGTTGGCCGCGCTCGGGAACAACATCGCCCACGGCGACGTCGGGTCCGTCACGCGCCCCCAGAGTTCGCCGTTGATGAAGTTGCCAAGACGTCCGGCCGCGAGACCCGTCGGCACCATCGGTGCGACGAAGTCGGTCACCTGCAGCCACGTCCGGTTGCGCTGCCACGCGAAGAGCACCATCGCGAGCGTCACGCCGAGAAAACCGCCGTGAAACGACATGCCGCCTTCCCAGACCTTGAAGATGTCGAGCGGATGCGCGAAATACCAGCTTGCCTTGTAGAACAGCACATAGCCGATCCGGCCGCCAAGAATCGTACCGAGCACGCCGTAGAACAGCATGTCGTCGATGTCCTTCGCGGTCCAGCCCTGCGCCGCGACGTGCGGCAGACGCAGCCGCAAGCGGCCGACGACGATGGCCGCAACGAACGCCACGAGGTACATCAGGCCGTACCAGCGCACCGCGAGCGGTCCCAGATGAATGGCAACGGGATCGATATTGGGGTGAATGAGCATGTGTTTTTATGGGTGGTTCAACTGCGGGTTCTGTATCAGCGCCTGCGCGCACGGGTTGACACCGGGTTCGCCGGTGACGCGGACGCAGGCTTCGCTTGCGACTGTGCTGGCGACTTCGATTTCGGCTTCGTCCGCTCTGACGCCGCGGACGCGACAAGGTTCGCCACATACGCGCGCACGATGTCGATAAAGCCCGCGAGCACCGGGCTCACCTCGCCCGTGCGCCAGACGAGGCCGGTCTCGATGGCGGGCACCGATTCGCGCAGCGGACGGTAGACGACGCCGGTGCGCCGCAGGTTACGCAGCGATTGCGGCACCAGTGCGACGCCCATGCCGGCCGACACGAGGCTCACGATCGTCTGCATCTGGATGGCTTCCTGCCCAATGCGCGGCGTGAGGCCCGCGACGCCGTAGCAATCCATAATGATGTCATAAAAGCCTGGCGCCAGACGCCTTGGGAAAATCACGAGCGGCACATCGGCGACGTCGCGCAGGCTGACAGGCGCGTCGCGCCAGTCTTCGGCGGGATGTCGGTCGACGCGCGCCGCGACCTCCGACGACATCGCGATCACCAGCGACTCACGCGCGATCGGCAGCCACGACAGCTGCGCGAGGTGGCGCGGCGGCAGGGGCGCGATCACGAGCCCCGCGTCGATCCGGCCCGCGACGAGCTCGTCGATCTGCACGTCGCTCGTCGCTTCGGCGAGTTGCAGACGCACGCGCGGGTGGCGTGCGCCGAAATCGCGCAGCAGCATCGGCAGCAGGCCGTAATCCGCCGTGGACACGAACGCGAGCGACAGTACGCCCGCCTCGCCGCGCGCGAGACCCTGCGCGAGCGGGCGCAGCCCCTCGGCGCTCGCCAGCAGGCGGCGCACCTCCGGCAGCAGATCGGCGCCCACCTGCGTGAGCTCGACGGACCGTTTGGTGCGCGCGAACAGTTCGACGCCGAGCGTGTCTTCCAGCGCGCGGATGGCCTGCGAGAGCGGCGGCTGCGTCATCGACAGGCGCGCGGCCGCGCGCCCAAAGTGCTTCTCTTCGGCGACGGCGATAAAGTAGCGCAACTGGCGCAGATCCGGGGTGACGGCTTGCATCGATTAATACTTTTTCCGACCTGATCAAGCCTGAATAATATATTGGACACGTGCCTCGAGAAACTGCATTCTTGCGCCACGTGCTGGAAACATCCGCCCTGCACCTCCCGGACAGCGGATTTCCCCACCAATACACAGCACTCCGGGCGCGATTCCCGGACAAGACAATACGGAGCTCCCCATGTCGTACAACCGTCGTTCGAAGAACATCACCCAGGGCGTCGCACGCGCGCCAAACCGGTCGATGTATTACGCGCTCGGCTACGAGAAAGCCGATTTCGACAAGCCGATGATCGGCATTGCAAACGGCCACTCGACCATCACGCCGTGCAATTCCGGCCTGCAGCGTCTCGCCGACGCCGCGGTGAAAGCCGTCAAGCTGTCCGACGCGAACCCGCAGATCTTCGGCACGCCGACCATTTCGGACGGCATGTCGATGGGCACCGAGGGCATGAAGTACTCGCTCGTGTCGCGCGAAGTGATCTCGGACTGCATCGAAACCTGCGTGCAGGGCCAGTGGATGGACGGCGTGGTCGTGATTGGCGGCTGCGACAAGAACATGCCGGGCGGCATGATGGCGCTCGCGCGCCTGAACGTGCCGGGCATCTACGTCTACGGCGGCACGATCCGCCCGGGCAACTGGAAGGGCAAGGATCTGACGATCGTGTCGTCGTTCGAAGCCGTCGGCGAATTCACGGCCGGGCGCATGTCGCAGGAAGATTTCGACGGCGTCGAAAAGAACGCATGCCCGTCGTCGGGCTCGTGCGGCGGCATGTACACCGCCAATACGATGAGCTCGTCGTTCGAGGCACTCGGCATGTCGCTGCTGTATTCGTCGACGATGGCGAACCCGGACGACGAAAAGGTCGATTCGGCCGCCGAATCGGCACGCGTGCTGGTCGAAGCGGTGAAGAAGGACCTGAAGCCGCGCGACATCATCACGAAGAAGTCGATCGAAAACGCCGTGGCCGTGATCATGGCGACCGGCGGTTCGACGAACGCCGTGCTGCACTTCCTCGCGATCGCGCACGCCGCCGAAGTCGAATGGACCATCGACGACTTCGAGCGCATGCGCAAGAAAGTGCCGGTGATCTGCAACCTGAAGCCGTCGGGCCAGTACGTGGCGACGGATCTGCACAAGGCCGGCGGCATTCCGCAGGTCATGAAGATCCTGCTGGACGCGGGTCTGCTGCACGGCGACTGCATGACGATCACGGGCAGGACGATCGGCGAGGAACTGAAAGACGTGCCGTCGAAGCCGCGCGCCGACCAGGACGTGATTTTCCCGATCGACAAGGCGCTCTATAAGGAAGGCCATCTCGCGATCCTGAAGGGCAACCTCGCACCGGAAGGCGCGGTCGCGAAGATCACCGGCCTGAAGAATCCGGTGATCACGGGCCCGGCCCGCGTGTTCGAGGACGAGCAAAGCGCGATGGAAGCAATCCTCGCCGACAGGATCAAGCCGGGCGACGTGCTCGTGCTGCGTTATCTCGGACCGAAGGGCGGCCCCGGCATGCCGGAAATGCTCGCGCCCACTTCCGCGCTGATCGGCAAGGGCCTCGGCGAATCCGTCGGCCTGATCACGGATGGCCGCTTCTCGGGCGGCACGTGGGGCATGGTGGTCGGCCACGTCGCGCCGGAAGCGTTCGTGGGCGGCACGATCGGTCTCGTGCAGGAAGGCGACTCGATCACGATCGATGCGCACAAGCTGCTGCTCGAACTGAACGTCGACGCGGCCGAACTGGAGCGCCGCCGCGCGGCATGGCAGCAACCGAAGCCGCGTTACACGCGCGGCGTGCTGGCGAAATACGCCGCGCTCGCGCTGCCGGCCAACAAGGGCGCGATTACGGGCTGATGCGGGAACGAAGGCTGGCGGCGTGCCGCCAGCCTTGCTGGAAAGGCTTCACGCAGTACAAAGGGGCACACGACGTCGTGTGCCCCTTTGCTTTTATAATGCGTCGACAAGAAGTCAACCCAAAAGTCCGGCACACGCACCGGCGGAGACCAGAATGAATCGGAAGTCGTATGCAGCAATGGCGCTTGCGGGCGCACTGGCAGTCGGCGGAACGGCACATGCACAGGAACCGCCGGGCGACGGGCTTGCCCTCGCGAGAGCGCAGAACTGCATGAGCTGCCATTCGGTGAACCGGCCGCTCATGGGGCCGGCGCTGCACGACGTGGCGACCCGCTACGCGACGCGCAGCAACGCGGTGACCTGGCTGTCCCACAAGATCGTCGAAGGGAGCTCGGGCGTGTGGGGCGCGGTGCCGATGCCCGCCAATACGCAGCTTTCACCCGATCAGGCCGTCGCGCTCGCGACCTGGATCCTTTCGCTGAAGTAACCCAGCCGCGCCTCACGTCCAGCATCGATTCCGGTGACCGCCGCGCAGGTCACGCTCCGGACTGACGCCTGCGCTCTTCTTCCACCGCTTCGCGCACCCAGTTGCTCATCTGCGCTTCGAGCACCGCGCCCACTTCCTTCGCGATCTGGCCGACAAGCCACGTCGCGTGGACCTGCATCGCCGCGCGACAGCGCTCCTCGATCACTTCCTGCCCCGGTCCGCGAAGGTAAGCCGTAAACTTTCCGCGTAGATGGTCGGCGAGCGCATCGGCGTTGGGGACGGTTGTATTGGGCGTGCTGGTCGAGGCTGGCAACGGCGCGGCAACAGCTTCGGCCGGAGTAACGGGATCCGCCGCCGGAACAACCGGTGCGGCATCGGCCGGCGCTGCAGCCACGGCTTCAGGTGCATGCGTGTCCGCTGGCGCCGTGTCCTTCGGCGTGGGCGCTTCAAATACGTCTTCCAGCACCGGCACGTCGTCGAACGTATCGACTGGTGCCGCCGGTGCCGGTACGTGATGGCTCCGCGTGGGACTGCCGGTGACGAGTACTTCGGTCAGAAGCGGAATCGCCTCGTCGTGGCTATCTTTGCTGTCGCTGGAATGGGACACGAATACACTCCGTCGATGGATCGGGCGAGCCGATATGAGTCGAAGCCGTGGCGCCGCGTACCTGCGTCAAACGCAGAACTCAGCCGCCCTGCTTGTAGTTGTTCAGAGGATAGCCGCGATCGCGGTAAAAGCGATAGCGTTCCCGACCGGCCGCGAGTTCATCGGGCGCGTTGCCGACCACTTCGAGCAGCCGTTCGAACCGCGCGAACTGCGCCGGCACGCCGGCGCCCAGGTTCAGCAGCACCTGATGGTGCGGCACATCGTCGAGATCCTCGGTGAGCACGATCGGCGTGGTGGCGGCGAGCGCGCTGCCGGCCATGCAGTGCGGCACGAAGTCGAGCGGCGAGAACGTCCACAACTGTTCGTCGAGGGCGCGCAGCCGCGCGGCGTCGGCCAGCACGACCGTCGGCTGGCCCGCCTGATACGCCTTGCGCAGCAGGCGGCACGCATACAGCAGCGCGTCGCCGACGTTCGAGTGGAAATCGATCCGCGTCATGCCCCGCTCCGCGCTGCCACACGTGTACCCACGCTCGTGCTGCGACGCGTCATTGCGCCGCGCGGTCGATCAGGAACTGCGCGAGGAGCGGCACCGGACGGCCTGTCGCCCCCTTCGCGGCGCCGCTCTTCCATGCGGTGCCGGCGATGTCGAGGTGGGCCCACGGATAGTCGCTGGTGAAGCGCGACAGGAAGCACGCCGCCGTCACGCTACCCGCCGGACGGCCGCCGATGTTCGCGATGTCCGCGAAATTCGACTTCAGCTGGTCCTGGTACTCGTCGTCGAGCGGCAGACGCCATGCAGGGTCGGACGCTTCCTTCGATGCGTCCAGCAGTTCGCCCGCGAGCGCGTCGTCCTTCGAGAAGAGACCGCTGTTGTGATGGCCGAGCGCGATGATGCAGGCGCCCGTCAGCGTGGCGATATCGATCACGGCTGCCGGCTTGAAACGCTTCGCGTACGTCAGCGCGTCGCACAGGATGAGGCGGCCTTCGGCGTCCGTGTTCAGCACTTCGATCGTGAGACCGGACATGCTGGTGACGATGTCGCCCGGCTTCGTCGCCGTCGCCGACGGCATGTTTTCAACGGCCGGAATGATGCCGACGACGTTGATCTTCAGGCCCATTTCCGCGACTGCACGCAATGTGCCGAGCACCGAACCGGCGCCGCACATGTCGTACTTCATTTCGTCCATGCTTTCGCCCGGCTTGAGCGAAATGCCGCCCGTGTCGAACGTCACGCCCTTGCCGACCAGCACGACCGGCGCGGCTTTCGCGGCACCACCCTGGTACTGCAGCACGATGAACTGGGCCGGCTCGACCGAACCACGCGTGACCGACAGGAACGAGCCCATCTTGAGCGCCTCGGCCTGTTTCTCGCCCAGCACCTCGACCTTCAGCTTCCAGTCTTTCGCGAGCTTCTTCGCTGTGTTCGCGAGCCAGGTCGGCGTGCAGACGTTGCTCGGCAGATTGCCGAGGTCGCGCGTGAGGTCCATGCCGCTGGCGAGCGCGGCGCCCTGCTTCGCGGCGAGCTTCGCGGCCTTTTCGTCGACGGTGTCGACGCTGAAGACGATGCGCTTGAGCGCCCGCACGCTGTTGTCGGGCTTGCTCTTCATCTGCGTGAAGCGGTAGGTCTGTTCGCGCAGCGCGAGGATCGCGGCGCGCACGTTCCAGTCGCTCGTGCGTTCCTGCACCGGCAGTTGCGCGAGCGTGAACGTGACCTGCACGACCTTCGTGGTGAGGAGCGCGCGCCATGCGGCGCGCACAGCGTCGCCGTAAGCTTTCTGTGTGAACGCATCCTGTTTGCCGAGACCCACGAGCAGCACGCGGGACGCGCCGATGCCGGAGACTTCGTGCAGGAACAGCGTGGCGCCGCTCTTGCCGTCCATATCGCCCGCCTTGATGATGCGGGTGAGGAGACCTTTGGTTGCCACATCGATTTCGAGAGCGGCACCGGAAAGCGTCTGCGACTCGAACACGCCGATTACGATGCAGTCGGATTTTCCGGTCAGGAACCCGTTTGACGAGCCTTTGCTCCAATCACAGGCTTTTATGCTAAAGTCCATCGCGCTTGTCCTCGGATAAAATCTGGGCTTAGGATGAAAGCCGCAATTATCCGCTATTTTTCCTGCGGCGGCTGCAAGGAAGGCGTTACGGCATACAACCCGGGCGACTTCCTGGGCACGCTCTCTCTTCATCAACAATGATCTTCGAACGCTCCCTCCAGCGCGAACTCGCGTATACGGCTGGTGCCGTGTTCATGGTTCTGCTGACCCTCGTGCTGACGACGATGATGATCCGCATCGTCGGCTTTGCCGCGTCGGGCGAGATCGATCCGCGCGACGTCCTGGTCCTGATCGGCCTCACCGTGATCGGCTACCTGGCGATCATGCTCGTCGCCACGCTTTTCGTGTCGATCCTGTTCGTCCTCACGCGCTGGTACAAAGATTCCGAAATGGTGGTGTGGCACGCGTCGGGCGTGAGCCTCACGCGCCTCATCAAACCGGTCGCCGTGTTTTCGACGCCGATCATCATTCTCATCATGTTCTTCGTGTTCGTCGGCTGGCCGTGGTCGAACCAGCAGAGCAAGCTGATCCGCGCGCGTTTCCAGCAGCGCGATGAAGTTTCGATGCTCGCGCCGGGCCAGTTCCGCGAATCGCCGGCAAGCCACCGTGTGTTCTTCATCGAGAAGATGTCGCCCGATCAGGGCCACGTCGAGAACGTCTTTGTGACGAGCACCGAAAACGGCAAGGTCAACGTGATCGTGTCGAAGAACGGCCACACTGAAACGGAGAAGAACGGCGACCGCTTTGTCGTGCTGGAAAACGGCCGGCGTTACGACGGCGAGCCCGGGCATCCGGATTTCCGCATCATGGAATTCGAGCGATATGGCGTGAAGATCCAGAGCCAGCCCGTGGTGAGCACGCCCACGACAACCGGCACGCCGACGCTCGACCTGTTGCGCAATCCGACGGACGACAACCTGGCGGAATTCGCGTGGCGCGCCGGGTTGCCGCTGATCGCGATCAACCTGATGTTGCTGGCGATTCCGCTTGCGCACCAGAATCCGCGACGCAGCCGCACGATCAATCTGGTGATGGCGGTGCTGATTTATCTGACGTATTCGAATCTGTTGAACGTGGTGCAATCCTGGATCGAGCAGGGCAAGCTTTCGTTTGGTGTCGGGATCATCGGGCTGCACATTATCGTGGCCGCGATTGTCGGCTTCCTGTTCTGGCTGCGCGTGCGCAACCGGCCGCTGTTCACGCGGGCGATGTTCCAGCGTCCGTCGCAGGGGGCCTGACCGATGCGTATTTATGAGCGGTACTTCGCACGGCAGATCTACCTCACGTTCATTTTCATTCTGTTCGCGTTTTCGGGCCTGTTCTTCTTTTTCGACCTGATCAACGAACTGAATTCCGTCGGCCACGGCAACTACAAGTTCAGCTATGCGGTGCTGCGGGTCGCGCTGCAGACGCCCTCCCGCTTCTACGAAATCATTCCGGTTGCCGCGTTGATCAGCGCGATCTACGTGTTTGCGCAGATGGCGGCGAATTCCGAGTACACGATTTTCCGGGTATCCGGCCTCGCGACGAATCAGGCGTTGCGCTCGCTGATGAAGATCGGCATTCCGCTGGTGTTCCTGACCTACCTGATCGGCGAAGTCGTCGGTCCGTACACGGATCAGTTGTCGGAGCGCGTGCGCCTGGAGGCGCTGGGCTCCGCGGTCTCGAGCAACTTCGCATCGGGCGTATGGGTGAAGGACACACTGACTGCGCGCGCGGATGGCGAGCAGGTGACGCGCTTCGTGAACGTCGGCGAATTGCGACCGGACGCGACGATCAGCAACGTGCGCATTTACGAGTTCGATTCGCAGTTTCGCCTGGCCAATGTGCGGATCGCGAAGACGGGCAAATACGCGCCGCCGGGGCACTGGCAACTGACCGACGTCACCGATACGCAGCTGATCGACGTCGTGCCGGCCGGTGCCAAACCCACCGATGCGTTGAACCCCGTGTATCGCGCGAAGCAGGTGACGTTACCTGAATATTCGCTGCGTTCCGAGCTGACGCCGCAGATTCTCTCGGTGCTACTGGTTTCACCCGAGCGGATGTCGATGTTCAATCTTTTCCGCTACATCCAGCATTTGACGGAGAATCACCAGGACACACAGCGTTACCAGATTGCGTTGTGGCGCAAGCTGCTGTATCCATTTGCGGTGTTCGTGATGCTGGTGCTGTCGTTGCCGTTTGCGTATCTGCATACGCGTGCGGGCGTGGTGGGTGTGAAGGTGTTTGGCGGGATCATGCTTGGGATGAGTTTCCAGCTCTTCAACACGCTTTTCTCGCACATTGGCACATTGAATACATGGCCGGCGCCATTGACGGCGGCGACACCTGGGTTGATTTATCTGGTGCTTGGGTTGGTCGGATTGAAGTGGGTTGATCGACACTAGCGCGGTGGGTTTTTGCCGGAATCTGCATGATGGCACTGCACGGTATTGTTCTGTTCGGGCATGGTGCGCGCGACGCGCGGTGGGCTGAGCCTTTTGAACGCCTCGTGGCGAAGTTGTCCGCTGTGCGCGGAGATGCCGGGCCTGTTTCGCTGGCTTTTCTTGAGTTGATGTCGCCGGATTTGCCTTCTGCTATTGCTTCGCAGGTTGCTGCCGGGTGTGGTGTGATTACTGTCGTGCCTGTGTTTTTTGGGCAAGGTGGGCATGTCAGGCAGGATTTGCCTTCTATTGTTGACCGCTGCCGCGGTGAGTTTCCCTCTGTTGTTATTCGCTGCTCCACAGCGGTGGGGGAGGACGATGCTGTCCTCGATGCTGTTGTTGGGTTTTGCCTTCGGCAGGTTTTTTAGTTTTTCTGTCTTTTTGGCCTTTTTGGTCTTTCTCTGGTCGACGATTTTTTTTTGGC
Organism: Paraburkholderia gardini; assembly: GCF_907164545.1. Lineage (NCBI taxonomy): Bacteria > Pseudomonadati > Pseudomonadota > Betaproteobacteria > Burkholderiales > Burkholderiaceae > Paraburkholderia > Paraburkholderia gardini. The sequence continues at coordinate 151,390 of NZ_CAJQZB010000011.1, forward strand.
CTTTCCTTGAATTGGTGTTGGTTTATTAGCGTTGCCCCTGTGCGGGGCGGCACCTACTTTTCTTTGTCCCCCAAGGGGACTTCCTTCGGGGCGTCTTCCAAAGAAAAGTAGGCAAAAG